>NZ_JBMOUI010000004.1:0-442858 GCF_049319765.1 Paenibacillus sp. S29
GCTGGGTAGCTATGTACGGAAGGGATAAGCGCTGAAAGCATCTAAGCGTGAAGCCCCCCTCAAGATGAGATTTCCCAATTAGTAAGACCCCTTGAAGACGACGAGGTAGATAGGTTGGGGGTGGAAGTGCAGTAATGCATGGAGCTGACCAATACTAATCGGTCGAGGGCTTATCCTAAGATAAAACGCAAATGAGTTTCGGATCCAGTTTTCAGGGTGTAACCTTGAAAGTAGAATTTGCACAGCAAATTCATGTTTGGTGGCGATAGCGGAGGGGTTCCACACGTACCCATCCCGAACACGACCGTTAAGCCCTCCAGCGCCGATGGTACTTGGACCGCAGGGTCCTGGGAGAGTAGGACGTCGCCAAGCAAGATAAAAGAGCACAGCCTTAACGGGCTGTGCTCTTTTTCCTATAACCGATTCATTTATCATTCACATGAAAGATCTTTCTCATGGATTCGGTCAAAAGTTGTACGGTATCCTGGTTGTCCTTTGTATAGTGGTGCTTAGTCAGCATTTTTAACTAAGGACAGTATTAACTGGGGAAGTTAATCTATTTCAACCTGTTCTGTCTGAAGGACACTCAAGGCTTGAAGTTTACGGGTAATTTCTTTTTGCCACTTGGTATCTCCGACTTGTACGGCAAGATTGAGAAGGTCCAAATAATCATCAATATGCAGGGAGGTTTTACTGAAAGTTTCTTTCACTGCGGTCCTGCCTCCTTTAAAGTATATGTGTATTTATCATTTAATAATGATAATCATTATCAAAATATGATCTTATTCATATTATGCCTGTGTTCTAGATAAATTGCAAGTTATGATATGAAAGAATTTTGAAGCACGCAAATGAGGGCTTGAAAAAACAAACCCTTCTCCTTAAGTTCACGCATTGTTCACGTCTTTTCTATGGAACATAATGAAAAGAACAAGCGGGCATTGAGTGTCCACCAATAAGGAGGGCAAATTGCGCAATGCTTCAACAAGAGGAGGAAAAGGACCATGAGCAGAACAAAAATGAAAGCGTTTGCCATTGTGATGGTGAGCGCCTTGGCATTGACGCTGGCAGCTTGTAATAACGGACAAAGCGCAAGTCCGGGAAATTCAGGAGAACCGAGCAGAGGCACCGAAACGAAAGATGTTACGATTACCTTTCAGAACATTAATCCTGATCCGAGCACCCCTTCGTACAAAATGATTAAGCAAATTGTAGGTCAATACGAGCAGGATCATCCTCATGTCAAAATTGAATTGGATTCGCTAAATACAGATCAACAAAAGCTTAAGCTGAAAACACAGGCAGCGGCGAAAGAAGTACCTGATATCACGATTGTAAACCCGGCTGCACAGATGAAGCCATTCGTAGATGCCGGGCTGCTGGCTCCATTAAACGATGTGGCTGATAAAGAGGGGCTAAAAGATACGTTTCAGAATGGACTTCTTAATTACTATAGTTTCGACGATAAGCTCTACGCTTTTCCGGATGGCAACAATATAGAAGTGGTGTTTTACAATAAGGAACTGTTCAAGCAGGCGGGAATCCAGAAGTTGCCGACCACCTTTGAGGAGCTGATTACGACGGTCAAAACGCTGAAGGCGAAGGGAATTACTCCGATTGCCATTGGGGAAAAGGATTCATGGACGGGGTCCCTCCTTTTTATGAACATTTTGTTGCGTACGAATGAAGGACCGAATTTTCTCAATGATGTACTGGACGGCAAAAAGACGTTTAACGACCCGGCTTTTGTGGAAGCGGTGGATGCATTTCAGGAATTGGTGCAGGCAGGAGCTTTCCCGGATGGAGCTACATCTATTGACTACAATGCAGGCGGTAATATTTTTAAAACAGGAAAAGCCGCGATGTATATCATGGGTACATGGGAAACGGGGTCAATTGATGCTTCTTCGGTAGCGGGTAAGGTAGGAGCGTTTCAATTCCCTACGGTGAATGGCAAGGGTGATGTGAATGAGTATGTAATTGCGCCGGGCAGCGCATTTGCGGTATCTGCGAACAGTAAACATTTACAGGAAACGAAGGATTTTCTGCACTATTTTATTAAGGAGATGCCCAAAATTCAGTTTGATCTGAAAAATGCGATTGGTAGCGGTCAGAAAATGAAAGGTGATCTGAAGGAAGCGGGCTACTCCGAGTTAGCGATTAGTCTTAATGAGCTGTTCAAGAATGTAAAAGGGGGCGATCTCGCTTTTGATAATACGATGAATCCGGCTATTGCGCAGGCGCATCTGAGTAGCATTCAAAACCTGTTCGTACAAAAGGAAGACTCTGCACAAGTTGCCAAGGAACATCAGAACACTTTTGAAGCGAATAAATAAGTGAGGTTTTGCAAAAATCCAATAAGCGACTCCCAATGAACAATATATAGATCAAATTGGCCTGGTTCGTCTAGATATTACACTTTGGAGCGACTGGCATTGAATTTTGCAAAATCCTGAAGTAGCAGGCACTAGGGAGGGGGCGAAATGCTCCTTCCCTGATTGGAAATCATGTAGGTTGTGCATCCTCAGAAGATGTTCAGAATCAACACAAAGGAGATTAGAGCATGAATGTACTGAAGGTGCCAGCACGTACCATTGCCGTTTTCGTGCTACCCTGCCTGTTGTTGTATACCTGTATGGTATTTGTTCCGATTCTGGTGTCGGTGTATTGTGGATTGCTGGATTGGAACGGTATTGCCGAGGCAAAGTTCGTGGGGCTGGCTAATTTTGAGCGGATTTTTACAGCAGATTCAGTATTCTGGCCATCCGTGAAACGGACTATGATGTTTGCTGTGTTTTCCATGCTGGAGATTCCGTTCTGTCTGCTGCTGGCGATCTTGCTTAATCGTTATGTGCGTAAGGCCAATACGCTGGTTACGATGTATTTTCTGCCGGTTATTCTGTCAGTGGTCATTATCGGGCAGCTGTGGAAGACGATTTATAATCCGGCCTCGATGGGTGGAATGCTGAACGGTATTTTGATGGCGATTGGGCTGGAAAGCTGGACACGCTCATGGCTGACGGAACCGCAGATAGCGATGTACGCCCTCTATTTTGTATCGTTGTGGCAGTATTTTGGCTATCATTTGCTTATCCAGTTTACCGGGGTTCAAAATATACCGAATGAGCTGTACGAAGCAGCCAAAATTGATGGAGCTGAAGGATTCAAAGCAGACCGCTATATTACGCTGCCGCTCATTGTACCTATTTTCAAGATATCAATTGTATTAGCATTTATCGGCTCCCTGCAATCGTTTGATTTGATCTGGGTGATGACGGGTGGAGGACCAGCCCATGCGACGGATACAGTATCCACGTATATGTACAATATGTCCTTTTTATCGATGAAATACGGATATGGCAGCGCATTGGCTTCAATTCTCGTAGTGATTTGCTTGTCATTTACAATTGTGATAAATTTTGTTTTCAAACGAATCGAAAATAAGGTAAGCTAAAGGAGATGGAACTGTTGAATGCCTTGAAAAAAACGGGAGTCTTTTCCTTATTGGCAATCTTAATTGTCACGCAGCTGTATCCACTCTTTTGGCTGCTGACCTATTCGTTGAAGACGAATGAAGAGATATTGAGCTCAAGTTTCTTTGCACTTCCTCAAGTGCCCCAGTGGCACAACTATCAGGAAGCTTATGAATCAGGGAGCTACTTGCGTTATTTAGGAAACAGTGTGCTGGTGACCGGGGTTACGATGATTTTCGTCATTTTATTAAGCTCGATGACTGCTTATGCGATTACACGTTTTCGTTGGCGCTTCGGGGCTGTTGTGCTGACTTTGTTTTTGATCGGGATGATGATCCCGATGCAAGCCACACTGCTGCCGCTGATGGTGATGTTTAAAAACGTCCATATTCTGAATACGTATTTCTCACTGATTTTACCCTACATTGCTTTTCAGACACCGATTGCGGTCTTCATCCTATCCGGCTTTATGCGGTCCATTCCCCACGAAATTGAAGAATCCGCTTACATTGACGGAGCAAGCATTTATCGTATTTTCCGCAGTGTAATCTTACCCATCTCGATTCCGCCTATCATGACGGTATGTATTTTAACTTTCATTAACATCTGGAATGAATACATTATGGCTGCCACCTTTATCTCGTCCGAGAAGCTCAAAACTCTCCCTTTCGGCGTATATACGTTCGTCAGCCAGTATTCTGTGAACTACGGTAATATTGGTGCTTTTCTAGTCATGGGTGCCTTACCGGTCATTATTATTTATTTTGTTCTGTCCGAAAATATCACCAAGGGCATGGTTGCGGGAGCGGTTAAAGGATAGGTGGCCGATGCGAAAGGAGCGCACGGAGGTATGACGCGCCGTTTTCAATCCATTCAATACCGCTTGTTTGTTCTGTTCCTATTGAGCATGTCCGGCATTGTGCTGGCGGTCAGTCTATTATTTTACAACCGTACTACGGTGCAGTTCCATGATAAGGTCAGCGAGCTAGCGCGTAAAAATGTATCCCAGACGGCAGGCCTGTTCGAATTGCTACTCGGCAGCTATAACAGTCTCTCCAAATCGATCAGCAACAATATGGATTTGGTTCGTCTGTTGACGACGGATAGTAGTGATTTACCTGCTGTCAATTACATCAACGAACGTACGATTACGAATATTCTGGGGGCTATCTATTATTCGCGTGAGGATCTGATTGGCATCCATGTCATCACAGACACAGGCAAGGTATATAACTATGGCAATTATATGAATGTCATTGATACTCATTACGAACATACGGAATGGTATAAGGAAATTCGAAAGTCGGCGGGCAAAATTGCATGGCTGGGCGTGTATCCTCACTCTGTCATTGATCAGGTGGAAACCAGACCCGTGTTTGCGTTTGGACGGCAGCTCTATGATCTGGATGAACACAAGCCGATTGGTATTGTCCTGTTTGAGGCTGAGCCGCGTTCTGTTTTGTCCGCTCTCCACAATTTGCGGTTAGGCACCAATAGTCAGGTATATTTGTTGGGTCATGAAAATCGAATTGTGTCGGCCACTTCCTCTGATCCGCCACCGGATTTGCAAAATCTAGAGCAGCAGGTACCAGAGGAGGATGTTATTGTAAATCGAAGTAATGAAAGAGTTGTAATCGCTTCCAAGTTGCCGTTTGCCGACTGGTCTGTGATTAGTGTGACACCTAGTGAGGATCTGAACGTGGAGCTGGTGCAAAATCAAAGGTACTTATTTATCGTGGCACCTATACTTATTATTGTGTCGGCGTTAATTGCATCTATCGTCTCCAGGGGCATCTCCCTTCCACTCAAGCGAGTCATTCGGGAAATGAAGCGGGTAGAGACAGGAAATTTCCGCCATACGGTAAACACCAAATCCTATGAAGAAATCAATCAACTAGCTACCTCTTTTAACCATATGGTAAGACGGATTGCAGAGCTAATCGAGCTGGTGCGTATATCATCGGTCAGTGAAAAAAATGCGGAGCTGCACGCGCTACAGACGCAGGTCAATCCACATTTTCTGTATAATACGCTGGATATGATCTATTGGATGCTGGATGAAAAGGGACAAGATCAGCTCGGAGAGGTGGTTCTCTCCTTATCCCATATGTTCCGTTACAGCAGCCATTGGGAAGAGGGGACCGATGTAAGCCTTCGTGAAGAAGTGGAGCAGGTTGGCCACTATCTTACCATTATCCAAGCCCGGCTGGAGGGCAGGGTATCCGTAGACATCAATATTGAAGAACGATGGATGGATATCCGCTTGCCGAAAATGACCTTACAGCCATTGATTGAAAATGCGGTGAAGCACGGACTGGAGCCTCTTCATGTGGATACAGGTGGCAAGCTGCTCGTCAGAGCGGAGGAATATGGCGGTGTATTAAGCCTGCACATCATCGACAACGGTGCAGGGATGGAGTACGAACGATGGGAGGTGGTCCAGGTCGCTTTGGCAGAACCCGGCAAACAGGCGGGCAGCGGGCAGGCGGGAGGCATCGGCCTGCAAAACCTAAATTTACGGCTACGGCACATGTTCGGAGAAGAGTACGGCCTACGGATCTCTAGCGTACCTGGGGCCGGAACAACAGTCACTGTAAGTGTGCCTCTGCCACAGAAGGAGGAGAAACATGAATATTCTGATAGCTGACGATGAAAATATGATTCGGCAGGGGATTCGGCGTACCATTGGCCAAGCTCTACCAACCTGCGGCATTCATCTCGCTGCTTCCACCGAGGAGGCAGCAGGCATTCTGGCGGAGCATCCTGTAGATATTGTATTAACTGATATCCTGATGCCCGGTATGGATGGTCTGGAATTCATGCGTATTTCTAAGCGAAAGCATCCTCATCTGCAGTGGGTTGTCATTTCGGCCCATTCCGACTTCCATTATGCACAAAGAGCAGTAAAGCTGGGTGCCAAAGACTACCTGTTAAAGCCGATTGGTAAAAGAAAGCTGCTGGAATGCATTGAAATACTGGCAGCCGAAGCGCTTGTGGCCTCGCAGCAGGCGAACGAGGGTAGGCTTCTCAAATCCAATATGGTTTATTTGCGCGAAGCCGTTTTCCAACGCTATGCCCTTGGACTGGACACGGGCAAGCTGGATATACAGCCTTTTGTCGAAAATTATCCGGAATTCCATCTCTTCATGGTTCGCATGGAACCTGATCACAAGCAGACGCATCTGGAGCATTTTATGATTGAAAATGTACTGTCCGAGCTCATTGAGGCAGGAGGCAGCGGCTTTGTCGTCAGTCTAGACCGCCATAGTCTGCTGGGCATTGCAAGGCTAAGGGATGAGGCGGAGGCCGCACGGCTAGAGACGTTGCTCGAATCCCATCTGAAGCGTTATGTGAAGGTGCCCCTACAAATTACACGTTCGGGTGTTCATCACAATTTTGCCTCCATACCTGAAGAGGTGGCGCGATTAAGACGTACACCGGAGGAGATTGCAGCCGCAGCAGCGGATACAGGAGAATGTCTCCGCAAAGGCATGCATACGGTAGATGTGGCATTGCAATACATTCGGGCTCACTTCACAGAGGAGCTGTCGCTGGAGAAGGTGGCTTCAATCGTATTTTTGAATCCGGTGTATTTCAGCCAGTTATTCAAGCAAAAGACGGGACAAGGCTACAAGGATTACGTCATTTGCCTGCGTATGGAGGAGGCGAAGCGTCTGCTCAGTGATCCTCATCTGCGGCTGGCTGATATTTCGGAGCGGATCGGCTATCAGGATATGCGGCATTTTACACAGGTATTCCGGCGCAAATGTGGAATGACTCCAACCGAGTATCGGCATCAAGGAGTCAAGTAAGGCGGTATCAATGACCGAATGAAGGAAGTTCATCTAGCATCAGACTGTTTCAGGAGTAGAGCGGTAGAGCATCTACTCGGGAACAGTCTTTTTCATGTCTCCAGCTTGTAACAGTTCAACAAATTTGCGAGCTGCATTGGATAAATAACGATCTTTGCGCCATACGACGGCAGGCTGTGTGAAAGGGAATGGCTCCTTAATGGAGAGTGTGCGAAATCTGTCCCCGTATTCTTGTCCCAAGCCAGCGTCTGGAATAATGGTAATTCCCATGCCTGTGGAAACGAGCGAGAGAATGGTCGATATTTCTGGACAGTCCAGTACGACGCGCGGAATAAGATGGTGTTCCTGAAATTTGCGGATGACGGTTTCGTATAGTCCGTGTCCTTCTGTTCGGCGTCCCAACAAGAGGTCATAGCTGGCAGCTTCCTGTAAGGTAATTTCCCCACTGGGATGGCGATCTGCCCATTCACACGGAAGAACCGCAACAAAAGAAACGCCCTCCAGTTCAATCGTATGGTACGATTTGTCATCTACCGGAAGCAGCAGCAGGGCCAGATCAACTTTATTTTGGTGCAGCAGCTCTTCCAGATGATGTGTGTCTCCGTGTCCTATTTTAACGTATACCTCTGGATAAACCTGATGAAAGCGGCTGAGTTGTTCAGTAATCAGAGACATACAGGCGGATGACGTGCCTATAGCAAGTGTGCCGGTTACTTTGTTTTCAAACTCCCCAATTTCTCTACAGGTGTCCTCCATTTCAGCCAATAATCGTTTGGCGCGTGTATACAGTGTATACCCGGCCTCGGTAACTTCCCACTTCTTTCCTTCACGGTAAATCAGCTTTACACCAAGCTCGTCCTCCATATTTTTGAGTTGTTGACTCAGTGGAGGCTGGGCCATGTTCAGCGTTCTAGCGGCCTTGGTGATTTGCCCTTCCTCCACGATGACGCAAAAGTAATGCAGATGCTTCAAGTCCATTGGGGATTCCTCCTCATTTCTAAACAACGCTTCGATTTGAATACTTTTAAAGTATGCATTACATATATTATATATATTTTTCGTGTGCAGGGAACGGGCGTATAATTTTTGACAGTAATGCATGGGTGAACATAAAACGATGGGATGGAAGGAGGGGACATATGAAGAAAATCATTGTAGGAATATCGGGAGCGACCGGGTCGATCTTTGGTATCCGTATATTACAACAATTACGAGAGGCTGGAGTCCAAAGCCATCTGGTGCTATCCCCGTGGGCTATTGCGAACATCCCCTATGAGACAGGCTACACGGTGAAGGAAGTGGAGGCAATGGCGGATGCGGTCTACTCGTATAAGGATCAGGCTGCGCGTATTTCCAGCGGCTCCTTTCGAGTAGACGGCATGGTCGTCGCTCCTTGCAGCATGAAGACCCTTGCCTCCATTCGTATTGGTATGGCGGACAACCTGCTTACCCGATCGGCGGATGTGATACTGAAGGAGCGAAAGAAGCTGCTGCTCATGACCAGAGAAACACCATTAAGCAGTATCCATCTGGAAAATATGCTGGAGCTGTCACGTATGGGCGTGATGATCCTGCCGCCGATGCCTGCCTTTTATAATCATCCTGCAAGTATCGAGGAATTGGTGGATCATATTGTTTTTCGCGCATTGGATCAGTTCGGTATTGTCACAACCGCAGCCAAACGCTGGGATGGAATGAAGCAGAATGACTCCAGGCTGCACCAGAATTGAAAAATCGAAAGACGAAGGAGAATGAATAATGGCTTATAAAGACTTTCGCGATTTTCTACACACCTTGGAAAAGGAGGGACAATTACTCACGATCAGCGATGAGGTAAAGCCGGAGCCGGACCTCGCAGCAGCTAACAGAGCATTAAACAATCTTGGAGATAAGACGCCTGCTCTCTTTTTCAACAACATCTATGGATATACGGATGCTCGTATTGCAATGAATGTGATGGGCTCCTGGCCCAATCATGCCCTCATGATGGGAATGCCCAAAAACACGCCGCTCAAGGAGCAGTTTTTTGAATTTGCCAGACGCTATGAACAATTTCCGGTGCCCGTGAAGCGGGAAGAAACCGCACCCTTTCATGAAGTCGAGATTACAGAGGATATTAATTTGTTTGATATTTTGCCGTTGTTTCGTTTGAATCAGGGGGACGGAGGGTTTTATCTGGATAAAGCAATTCTAGTTTCACGCGATCTGGATGACCCGGACACCTACGGTAAGCAAAATGTCGGCTTATACCGGATGCAGGTGAAAGGCAAGAACCGTTTGGGCATCCAGCCTGTACCACAGCATGATATTGCGATCCATATCCGTCAGGCTGAGGAGCGCGGAGAAAATCTGAAGGTGGCTATTGCCCTCGGATGTGAGCCTGTGATTACAACGGCTGCTTCTACGCCGTTGCTGTACGATCAATCCGAATATGAGATGGCGGGCGCCATTCAGGGTGAGCCTTATCGTGTGGTCAAAGCGAAGGATGCAGATCTGGATCTGCCTTGGGGAGCCGAGGTCATTTTGGAAGGCGAAGTGTTAGCAGGTGAACGTGAGTATGAAGGTCCATTCGGTGAATTCACAGGTCACTATTCCGGCGGCCGCGCGATGCCAGTCATTCAGATTAATCGTGTATATCACCGCAAACAGCCTATCTTTGAGCATCTGTACATCGGGATGCCTTGGACCGAAACGGATTATATGATCGGTGTGAATACAAGTGTACCGCTGTTTCAGCAGCTTAAGGATGCTTTTCCTAATGAAATCGTGGCTGTTAATGCCATGTATACGCATGGGCTGGTCGCTATTATTTCCACGAAAACCCGGTATGGCGGCTTTGCAAAGGCTGTGGGAATGCGTGCGTTAACGACTCCGCATGGATTGGGGTATTGCAAGCTCGTGATTGTGGTGGATGAGGAGGTCGATCCGTTCAATCTGCCGCAGGTCATGTGGGCTTTATCCACCAAGCTTCATCCAAAGCATGATGCTGTCATTGTTCCTGGCTTGTCTATTTTACCGCTGGACCCCGGCTCTGATCCGGCAGGTATGACGCACAAAATGATATTGGATGCGACGACACCTGTAGCACCGGATATTAGAGGACATTACTCGCAGTCACTCGATTCTCCGTTGGGTGTAGCAGAATGGGAGAAAAAGTTGAGCCAAATGCTTCGCTGAATATTTTTAAAAATAAAGAAAGATTAAAGGAGTGCTGACAGATGCATATTTGTCCCCGTTGTGAATCTAATCGTTCAGAAGTTGTTACCCGCTCGCCAGTTAAAGGCGCCTGGGAGGTTTTGTTGTGCCCTGTATGCCTGTTCACATGGCGTACCTCAGAACCGGATAGTATTACGGATCCAGCAAAGTATAAATCGGCGTTCAAGGTAAACCCCCAAGATATTCCCAATGCTGCTCATGTTCCTCCTATTCCAGAGCGGATATAGGGTCGTTCGTAAGTAGCCGTAAATTATGGTACTTTGAAGTTATAGGCCAAAAGTAAAGGGGAATATACTTCATGCAGACACCAAGGATCGGTAAGGAACTGTTTACGCTGTTGGACGGTAAGGAGTTGAAGGACAAGCAGCATGAAGCAATGATGCTGCTGACGGTCACGGAAGATCAGTGGCCGCACATAGCGATGATTAGTGTGGGCGAGGTTGTAGCGCTGGACGAGGGGAATTTGCGTCTGGCACTATGGCCGGGTACGACCACGACAGGCAACATGATCCGTACTGGGAAGGCGACGCTTGCGGTGTTCACCGGAGGGAAGGCACATTATGTGCGGTTGTCGCTGGAACATCTGTCTGCTTTGCCCGGAGCCAAGCATGTACGTGAGCGATTTGCGGCTCATGTTTTTGCAGCCATAGAAGATTCGGCCCAATATGCGGATATCTTGACAGGTGTCACAGTCCGTCTCAAGGAACCGGAATCGGTGATCCATCGTTGGAAGGAAACGGTGGCTGAGCTGTTAATGTAAAGCCATCTGATTACTCCGTCGTTTATATGCACCAACTGGCTCCTAATATGGAAGAATACCATCATTTAAGAGTTCGCGCAGCAGCATATAGCTGTTTGTAAATGCGAGATTGTGGATCTGTTGAGAAAACTCTTCACTATGGCTCTAAAGCTACACAAATTGTAATGTCTAATCTTTATCAGAGACGATCTAGTTAATAAGGACCAAATTTCCTTCGAAGCCTAAACTATTCTTTTCCATATGACGACATAAAACGTAGGTGTAAGGATTTTGCGAAATCCTTAATTTAAGTTTTGAAATGGGAGGGAATTAGATTTTGAAGAATAGATGGTCCGGTTTTCTGGCGTTGGTCATCCTGATTTCAAGTTTTACATCATATGCAGGATTTGCATCTGCTGCGGATGCGGTGCTTTCCAAGATTGTCCTTTCCTCTAACGAGGTAACTTTGCAGCAGGGAGATACGGCTGCGTTGACGGCTACTGCTGTTTTTAGCGATGGGACAACCTCGAATGTAACCGTAAGCACGGAATGGAAAAGTGATAATACAGCTATTGCTACTGTGTATAATGGTACAGTTTCGGCTAAGGCTGAAGGGGAAGCCACCGTGGTTGCGACCTATAAAGAGAAGGTGCAATCGGTTCAGGTACATGTCACGAAAAAGGTTAAGGCGCTGACATCCAGTGTACAAAGCCTGAACTTGCGTTCAAGCGGTACAGGACAGATTGATCTGACAGCGACTTACAGTGATAATACAACAGCTCAGGTTTCAGGCGATGCGGCCTGGACTTCGGATAATCAGAAGGTAGCGACTGTAGTCAACGGATTGGTTACCGCTCAAGGAGCCGGTACAGCCAATATTAAGGCTGTATATGGACAACAGACCGTAACGATTGCTGTACAGGTGGAGCAGGTTAAACGGCTGGATGCCAGTACATCAGAGGTTTCTCTTTTGTTGAAAGATACGGAGAAAGTTAAATTGACAGCAACGTTCCCGGATGGATCAATTCAGGATGTTACAGAGTCTGCCGAGTGGAGCTCCAGCAATACAGCCGTGGCAGATGTTCTGAAAGGCACTATTACCGGCTATAGCACAGGGAAGGCGACAATTACAGGTAAATATGGCACGATGTCCGCTACGATTGCAGTGGATGTGGATCAGACGAATAAGCTGAAAGCCAGCGAAACCAATATTTTTCTCCGTTTGGATGAATCTAAGAAAATACAGGTGTCTGCTGTGTACCCGGATGGAACGGTAACAGATATCACAGATAAAGCTACTTGGACATCAAGCGATGAAAAAATTGCGACTGTGAATAAGGGAACGATTATGGCTATTGGAGCGGGTTCGGCTACGGTGACCGCTAAGTATGGAGATAAGGCCGTTTCGATCAAGACAGATGTCGAAACCTCCAGATATCTGGATTTGAGTGAGGACAAGCTGAGTCTGAATGCCAAGGAATCCAAAAAGCTCAAGCTGACCGCAACGTATGTAACAGGTACGGAAGAAGATATCACAAGTAAGGCAGAGTGGAAGTCCAGCAATGAAGATATCGCTTTTGTCAGTGCGGGAGAAGTCACGGGTTATAAAACAGGTGAGGCTACGATCACCGCTTCTTATGGTGGAAAAACAGTTACAGCTACGGTATCCGTAAATGTACCCGGTGATCTGTCTCTGTCCTCCAAAACGGCAACGATTGATATTGATGAGGACTATACTGCAACTTTGACGGCTACTTATGCGGATGGACGTAAAGAAGATGTAACACAGGATGCAGAATGGACTTCAAGTGCAGAAGATATTGCCTCTGTGTCCAAAGGAACGATTACGGGTAAATCCGCTGGTAAAGCGGTTATTACAGCGACCTATAATGGCAAAAAACTGACGATTAACGTGCAAGTAGGCCTTGTAGACCGTCTGGAAACAGACTCGCGTGTAATTGCGCTTGGTGCTCAGGAAACGAAGCAACTGAAAGTAACAGGAGTTAAGAGTGGCGGTACAAAAACAGATGTAACTAAGGACGCCACCTGGACAACTAGCAATGTAAAAGTGGTTGAGGTTAGCGAAGGTTTGATTAAAGCGAATGGTAGCGGTAAGGCAACTGTGACTGCTTCATATGGCAAGCAAAACATTACGTTTACGGTAGAAGTGGACGTAGCGCAAAAGATTGAAGCGGATGCAATCGCGCTATCGCTCAAATCTGGAGATCAAAAAACCATCGCGATTGTGGTTAAATCGAGTGATGGTAAAGAAAAGGACGTTACGGCCCAAGCTGAATGGAAAACGTCGAATTATAAGGTAGCCACTGTTAAAAAGGGTCAGGTTACCGCGGTTAGCTACGGTAAAGCTAACATTCAGGCGAAATTTGGCGGGAAGGTAATCAGCGTACCTGTGGATGTTGATACGCTTAAATACCTGCAAACAGACGAAGTCGCATTGAATTTGAAGGCAGGACAGCTGGCTAAGGTTACGGCTACAGCCACGTATAAGGATGAGTCGGAGAAGGATGTCTCCAAACCGGCTGTCTGGTCCTCGTCCAGAATTATTGTTGCGACCGTCAAAGACGGTAACATTAAGGCACAGGGCAAGGGTAAAGCTGTAATTACTGTGAAATATGCAGGTAAAATGACGAAGGTACAGGTAACCGTTCAGTAAAAAAGAGAGCAAGCATACGTCCAAGGACGATAGGCTTGCTCTTTTATTTTAAGGAGGCTACCGCTTATAATTTATGACTTATCCTTCTTGGTTGGTGTGTTGCGTGTAAGTGATTCGGTCAAACGCTTGCCAGTCGGCGTCTGGGCCAACCCGCCTTTGGCGGTCTCGCGGTGCTTCGACGGCATCGCACTGCCGACTTCAAGCATCACGTCAATGACTTCGTCAGACGGAATAGCGCTGCGCACACCCGCCAAAGCCATATCTGCTGCGGCAAGTGCAGTCACGGATCCCAGCCCGTTGCGCACGATGCACGGAATCTCCACGAGTCCGGCGACGGGGTCGCAAATCAGGCCGAGCGTGTTCTTAAGGGCGAGACCCACGGCGTGAACAGCCTGTTCAGGCGTACCACCGCGCAGCTCGACCATAGCGCCAGCGGCCATCCCGATAGCTGAGCCAATCTCAGCCTGACAGCCTCCCTCCGCGCCAGAAATGAAGGAGTTGTTGGCGATCACGTAGCCAATGGCTCCAGCGGCGAATAGGCCGTGCACCATATGCTCATCATCCCAGCCGAACCGCTCCTGCGCACTGATGAATACACCAGGGATAACCCCACATGAGCCTGCGGTAGGCGTGGCGACAATGCGACCCATGGATGCATTCACCTCCGACACGGAGAGGGCATAAGCCATGGCGAGCGCGGAGGCATCACCGGAGCAGGTTTCCCCTGCCCGCAGATACTCGGCTAGGCGCTTGCCGTCACCGCCCGTCAATCCACTGCGGGATACGGTGTCTTGTGTCTGACCGCGATGAACGGCTTCCTTCATGACTTCATAATAATCAGACATTTGGCGAAAGATTTCTTCCTCCGTTGTATTCGTTTCTTGTACCTGCTCTTGAATCATCAAGCGGCCAATCGTGGTGGATTCTTCAGCGCATAAAGCGCTGATCTCATGCAGATGGCTAAACCGCATCGGATTCAGCTCCTTTTTTCAAATTAATCATCTTAATTTCATACATATGAGGTAAAGAACGCAGTTCCGCAATTAGTTCAGCTGGAGCAGAACTGTCCGTTTCAATGGCGGTGAGCGCTTCACCATCCCGGCCCTTGCGATCTACGTGCATATAGGCAATGTTAATGTGAGCCGCGCCCAGCGCTGAAGTTATCGCGCCCAATGTACCGGGCTTATCCGAGTGGAGAAGCACCAGCGTAGGCAACTCCCCGGTCAGATTGACCCGGAATTCGTTCAGTTGCTGGACATGGATGCTGCCGCCGCCGATGGAGGAGCCCAACAGTGTGCGCTGATCCTCGCCCTTCCACAGCTCGAAACGGACAGTGTTCGGATGAGGGGCGGGGAGTCCGCTGACGGCGAATTCCACGGCCATCCCGGCTTGTTCGGCCCATTGCTCGGCATCGGGAATCCGGTGATCGTCCGTATCGTAATTAAGCAGTCCTGCGATGAGCGCCAGATCTGTACCGTGTCCTTTATACGTATCGGCAAAGGAGCCGTATAATGTCATGCGAGCACGGTCAGGCTGCACTCCGAGCCAGTGCCGGGCAACGCGTGCGAGTCGCACCGCGCCTGCGGTGTGTGAACTGGAAGGTCCGGTCATGGCCGGGCCGATAATGGAAAATACATCTTTGAAACGCATGGTGTGGCCCCCTGTATGTTCTAATACCATACTATATGGTATTTCCGCGTCTTTGCGCGTTTATGACGGTTCCTAATGCTGACGCGCAATGTGAGCACAAAAAAGGACAGGATAAGGAAGTTTCCCTTATCTCTGTCCTCGTTACCTGAGAGTTTCGTGCGGTGTTCTTACCGCCTTACCCCTTGGGTGGCTTGCGCTCTCTCCAGAGTTGCGTCAGATGACGATACATGGACCTGAGAGATTATCCGCCAGCCGGGTGCTGGCGTCTTGCTCCTTCGGTGCCGCCAGAGTGTAGGCTCCCTGGACAGACTCTCCCGTCATCTTCATTCGCGTATACCGTTCTACATGTCTTCCTTAGGGTAATGTATGCCGTGCTCGGTGTCAATCACAGGGTTCAATTTTTACATAAACAGGTGCGTTTCCAATAAAAAAGATTAAAATTTACATAATTATGGATGAAATCAGGAAGGAATTAGAAGATTGGCGGCTAATCTGATAAAGGACAAGTACATTTATGGAAAACATAGGAGGGATATTGACGTATGGTAAAAGGCTTGCGGTTCACAGGTTCACGCTTAAAAGGGATGCTGCATCTAGCAGCAATCGTATCACTGCTGATCGGGATCTTCGTACCATTCGGTCAGGTCAAGGCAGAGGGAGCATTGACAGTAGCCGAAGCACTTCAGGGCCAAAGCAGTGGAGGTACGGTGACGGTGGAAGGCTACATCGTCGGACATGCTACCGGATCGAAAACGACTAACTTTTCTTCTCCGTTCGCGAATGATTTTAACGTACTGATTGCCGATCAGGCAAATGAACGTAATACGTCTAATCTATTGGATGTACAGCTGACTTCAGCGTACAGAGGGCAATTTGGGCTGTCAGGCCATCCTGAGCTGATCGGCAGCAAAATTCGTGTGACGGGTACACTCGGCGCCTACAATAATTTTGGTGGAGTGAAAAGCCCAAGCGCTGTTGAACTGGTGAGCGGAAGCGAGCCGGGGGAACCAGGTGAACCTGGCAACCCGGGTCAACCCGGTACTACATTGCCGGATGGAAAAGGCAAAAAGGTGCTGTTCGATAATACGCACGCACAGACCGCTGGCGCAGCAGATTGGGTCATTGAAGGCGCCTTCTCCGACTTTGCCAATGGACTGCGTAATGTAGGCTTTACGGTAGACCAATTGAATCGTCCCATTCCTTTTACTTATGGAGAGCAGGCCATAACATATGACAAGCTGCGCCAATATGATGTGTTCATTATTGGTGAAGCGAATGTTGCCTTTAAGGCATCCGAGCAGGCTGCTCTGCTGCAATACGTGAATAACGGGGGGAGCGTCTTCTTCATCTCCGATCATTATAATGCGGACCGTAACAAAAACCGTTGGGATTCCTCCGAAGTTATGAATGGCTACCGTCGTGGAGCCTATACTAATCCGGCCAAAGGCATGACTGCAGAAGAAGCTGCATCACCGGCGATGCAAGGATTAACAAGCTCCGATTGGCTGGCGACCAACTTTGGTGTTCGTTTCCGTTATAATGCGCTTGGTGACGTGAATGCTACTGACATTGTAGCCGCAGATCAATCTTTCGGTATTACCAAGGGTGTGCGCTCGATTGCAATGCATGCAGGATCTACGCTGGCTATTATTGATCCTACCAAGGCTAAAGGCATTGCTTATATCCCTTCAGGCACGAAAAAATGGGGGAATGCTGTAGACCAGGGAGTTTATAACGGCGGGGGCCGTGCGGAAGGACCTTATGCTGCTATCTCCAAGGTAGGTCAAGGCAAGGCAGCGTTCATCGGTGATTCTTCCCCTGTAGAAGATGCTACACCGAAATATGTGCGTGAGGAAAACGGACAGTCGAAGAAGACATATGATGGTTTCGAGGAAGTGGATGATTCCACCTTCCTGGTGCAAACGGTCCAATGGCTTGCATGGAAGCAGGACTACACGAAATTGTCTGATGTGGCAGGTTTGACTCTGGATCAACCAACGAAGCTTCTGCCATTCGAGGAGCCTGCGGCTTCCACGGAACCGCAGGCTGAGCCTTGGTCTGCTCCGGCAGCAGGCTACAAATGGTATGATCCTAGAACGTTCAAGTCTGGCTCCTATGGAGCGGCTTCGTAATTATCGTGAGGAGCTCAATGTGAGCTGGTGCTAATTAGTCGTTTGATCCCTGTAGAGGGATCAGGCGACTTTTTTTGTGATGAAAATTAACCTGTGGTTGGTTATTTCATTACATTTTGTGCCAGAAAGGCCGTGCTACTGCTGGATCATTGATTTTTTAAATGATGTTGATAGCATAATCTTAATTGATATATCCATATACTGGTGATAGGATGTATTCAAATTATTCCGACAAAAACGGTATGTAATGTTTATGAGAGGTTTTAAACATCAAACATGGTGAGAATAAGCGGGACAAGACCATGGAGAATGGAGGAAGCGCGCATTGAATACCGAACCCGTGTTGGAAATTAAAGGATTATCCGTCTCTTTTCGCATCAAGGATCAATATCACCCCGCAGTCGACCATTTGGATCTGACGGTCAACCCCAATGAAGTGCTGGCTGTAGTCGGAGAATCTGGCTGTGGCAAAAGCGCGCTGGCGCTTTCTATCCCGCAACTGCATGACATGGAACGCACACGTGTAGAGGGAGAGGTCCTTTTTAAAGGCACGGACCTAAACCGTCTTTCTTCAGGACAAATGAATAAAATCCGCGGAGCGGGCATTGGCATGATTTTTCAGGACCCGCTGACAGCACTCAACCCGTTGATGAGCATTGGCAAGCAGATTGAGGAAAATCTTGATTATCATACGTCACTATCTACGAAGCAAAAAAGGGAACGTGTGCTGGAGCTGCTGGAAAGCGTAGATATACCGAATCCTGTGCGTGTGTATGAGCAGTATCCGCATGAACTGTCAGGAGGGATGCGGCAGCGTGTGATGATCGCGATTGCCATAGCTTGCCGACCTTCTCTTATTATTGCAGATGAACCAACTACTGCGCTCGATGTAACGATCCAATCGCAAATTCTCGACTTGCTCAAACAGCTTCAACAGGAGACTGAGAGCGGAATTATCCTGATTACGCACGATCTTGGAGTTGTGGCAGAAGTAGCCGACCGCGTGGTGGTCATGTATGCCGGAGAAATCGTGGAGAGCGCTGATGTTTTTGAATTATTCAGGCATCCACAGCATCCGTATACGCGTTCTTTGCTTGCTTCTATGCCGGGATCTCATACCAAGGGGGAATCACTGCATGTCATCGGCGGTATTGTTCCCTCATTACAAGATATCCCCCGCAATAGTTGCCGCTTTGCTCCGCGTATTCCCTGGATTCAGCAGAGAGTGCATGAAGACCATCCCCAACTAAATGAAATTTCCCCTGGACATTGGGTCCGTTGTACATGTTATCAGCATTTTCATTTTGAAGACGAGGCAAAGGGGGAGGCTGCTCATGGCACTACTAGAGTTAAATGATCTGAGGGTCCACTATCCGGTGCGCGGTGGTTTCTTCCAGCGTGTTATCGATCAGGTGAAAGCAGTGGATGGCGTGTCGATCAGCATTGAGGCAGGCCAGACATACGGGCTGGTGGGAGAATCCGGCTGTGGAAAAACGACGACAGGCAGGACGATCATCGGTCTAAATAAGCTGACGAGCGGACGGATTCTGTTTAAAGGAAAGGACCTTACAGCTCTGAGCCGTAACAATCGCCATCCACTGCGTAGAGATATTCAGATGATTTTTCAGGACCCATACTCTTCACTCAACCCGCGTAAGCGCGTATTGGATGTCATTGCTGAACCGTTGCGAAATTTTGAAAGGCTGAGCAGTGAGGAAGAACGAAGGAAAGTACAGACGTTGCTGGAAAAGGTCGGCTTGAATGCCGATGCAGCCTACAAATATCCGCATGAATTTTCCGGGGGGCAGCGGCAGCGGATCGGGATCGCGCGTGCGCTTACATTAAACCCCAAGCTGATCATTGCAGATGAGCCGGTGTCGGCGCTGGACGTTTCCGTGCAGGCACAGGTGCTTAATTTTATGAAGGATGTGCAGCGGGAGTTTAATTTAACGTATTTGTTCATTAGTCATGACCTAGGTATTATCCGCCATATGTGTGACCAAATCGGTATTATGTACCGAGGACGTCTAGTGGAACAGGGGAGCGAGCAAGACATTTATGAGCGTCCACAGCATCTGTATACCCAGCGCCTCATTGCAACCATTCCCAATATTGATCCTACAAAACGACTGGAAAATGCCCAAAAAAGGCGAATGCTTTTATCCTCCTACAAAACAGAGCTACCCCAACATCTAGACGCGAGTGGAAAGCCGTTTGCACTAAAATCAGTAAGTCCATCCCATCAAGTCGCGCTACCATAAGGGGGGTACAGAATATGTGGAAATTTACACTGCGTCGGCTGCTGGTTATGATCCCTCAACTTTTTGCACTGAGCGTGCTTATATTTTTCCTAGCTAAGGCTATGCCGGGGGATGCCCTGACAGGACTTATTACCTCGACACCCAATCTGAATCCGGCCGCACTGGAAGAACAGCGACAAAAACTGGGACTGAATGATCCGGTGTGGGTGCAGTATGGGAACTGGCTCGTCCAGCTTGCTCACGGGGATCTGGGCAAATCTTATGTACATAAAATTAGCGTTACCGATCTGATTGGCAGCCGTCTGGGGAACACGTTCTTTCTGGGCGTAGTAATTCTGGTTCTGACGTATCTGATCGCCATTCCGCTCGGCGTACTCAGCGGTCGTTATCAGCATAGTTTGCTGGATAAAACCGTAGTGGGCTATACCTATCTCAGCTTTGCGACACCTCTATTTATACTCGCGTTGTTGTTGCTGTACGTATTCGGATTCAGGCTCGGCTGGTTTCCAACCAGCGGCAGTGTGGATGTAGGCGTGGAGCCGGGAACATGGGCATATTACGTGAACAAGTCGTATCATCTCATTTTACCTGCGGTTACAGGCGCATTGCTCAGTACAACGGCTACGATTCAGTATTTGCGCAATGAGGTCATTGACACAAGACTGAAGGATTTTGTGAAAACAGCGCGTTCCAAAGGGGTGCCCGAAGGTAAAATTTATTCCCGCCATATTTTCAAAAACTCTCTATTGCCGATTGCTGCCTTTTTGGGCTATGACCTGACGGGAGTAATTGCAGGCAATATTTTTCTTGAATCTATTTTCGGTTATCCGGGGTTGGGCCAATTATTTCTCCAGTCCATCACTCAACGGGATTTTTCAGTCGTGAACGCGCTGGTCATGATCTCTGGCTTCTTGGCGCTATTAGGAACTCTTTTATCTGATGTCATCCTAAGCAAAGTCGATCCCCGCATTCGAATTGAATAGCGAACAAGTCTAGAGAAAGGGAGGGATTATGGTGTCTATACAGGTGGAGGAGGTCTTCACGCCGGAAATCATTCGTAAATCACCATCCAGTTGGTCTGTACTGCGTCGTGAGCTGGTGCGTGACAAAATGTCCTTGGTTTCCATTGGCTTTGTAATTCTGTTCTTGATCTTTATATATGCCTCTGTCCTGTTTGTAAATCAGGATGTAGTCACGACGGTCGATTTGGGCGCGATCCGTGAAGCTCCAGGCTCAGTGCATTGGCTGGGGACAGATCGAGCGGGCAGGGATATTTTCGGTCAGCTGGTCATTGGAGCTCGCAATTCCTTCACCATCGGCTTTACGATTACATTGTTATCCGCCGCTATTGGCTTAACGTTAGGTTTGCTGGCTGGTTTTTATGGGGGACTGGTCGATAACATCATCATGCGGATCATTGATTTTATTCTGGTGCTTCCGTTTTTGATGCTGGTTATCGTATTTGTCAGCATTGTACCCAAAAGCGGCATAGGGTCCTTTATTTTCATTATGACTGCCTTTTTATGGATTGGAAAAGCACGTCTGATCCGGGCCAAGGTGTTGTCGGAGCGCGAACTGGATTATGTGCAGGCTTCGAAAACCCTTGGCACACCTAATTGGAAAATCATCTGGTTTGGCGTGCTGCCCAATCTTAGCTCGGTCGTGATCGTCAATCTGACCCTCAGTCTCGCGGGAAATATCGGGATTGAGACCGGTCTTTCTTATCTCGGCTTTGGCTTACCGGAATCTACTCCAAGCTTGGGTACACTGGTGAGTTATGCCAATGACCCGGATGTTTTGCAGAATAGCTGGTGGATGTGGTTGCCTGCCTCACTGCTTATTTTGGTGCTAATGCTGGCGATTAACTTTATTGGCCAGGCGCTCAAACGCGCCACGGATGCCAGACAACGATTGGGTTAACTGAAGTTCAAGGATAAGGACAATGACAAGGAGGGATTTACAATGGTTAAACGCTGGAAAAAAGGAATTCTGCCTGTTCTATCTGCAATTTTGGTATTTTCACTGGCCGCATGCAGCGGTTCGCCTTCCGCTTCAAATGGAGGGAAATCGTCTGACGGTACAGGCGGCTCAGGGTCCGACAGCAAGCAGGTGAATGCGACAGCGCTGGCGAAGGCGGTCAAGAACGATAAGGCGCCGATTAAGGGTGGCATCATCAATTATGCACTCGTGTCTGATACCCCTTTTGAAGGTATTCTGAATCCTGTATTTTATGAAGGCAATCCTGATTTTGAAGTCTTCCAGTTTTTCTACCCTTCTATGTTTTCGATTGACTCCAATCTGAATATTGATGATAAAGGAGCGGCGACAATTTCCTTTTCCCCAGACAATAAGGCGGTGACTGTCAAAATTGATCCCAAGCTGAACTGGACGGATGGTAATCCCGTAACGGCAGAGGACTATGCTTTTTCCTATGAAGTGATTGGTCATAAAGACTATGAAGGTCCGCGTTATGATAGCTTTATGACCAACATTGTGGGCATGGAGGATTATCACGCGGGTAAGGCCAAAACCATTTCTGGCATCAAGGTGCTGAATGAGAAAGACGTTACCATTCACTTCAAGGAACCTAATCCTTCGGTGAAATCGGGGCTTTGGTCTACACCACTGGAGAAAAAGGTATTTCAGAATATTCCCGTGAAAGATATGGCCGGATCTGATCCTGTCCGTAAAAATCCGATTGGCTATGGGCCGTTCAAAATTAAATCCATGGTCACAGGTGAATCTGTGGAATTCGTCAAAAATGAAAATTATTTCCACGGTGAGCCCAAGTTAGATGGCCTTCATCTGAAGGTGGTGAACCCGAATGTCATTACCGAGGCGCTGAAAAGTGGAGAAGTCGACTGGGCCAGCTATCCAACCACCCGTTACAATGAGGCCAGCAATCCGAAAAATGTACAGTTTCTCGGTCAGGAGGAATTATCTTATAGCTATGTAGGCTTTAAGATGGGCAAATTCGATCAGGCCAAGAATCTAAATATCATGGACCCGAACGCCAAGCTGGCGAACAAGTCATTGCGTCAGGCCCTCGGCTATGCGCTGAATAATGAGCAGGTCGGCAAGCAGCTCTATCATGGACTTCGGATTCCAGCAACATCCCTGATTCCGCCTGCCTTTAAGGGATATCATGATATGAATGCAAAGGGCATCACGTATGACCCGGACAAGGCGAAAAAGCTGCTGGACGAGGCAGGCTATGTGGATACCAATGGAGATGGATACCGTGAGGACCCTAAGGGCAAGGAACTGGTACTCCATTATGCAGCAATGAGCGGGGATGCGACAGCCGAATCGCTGGCGAAGTTTTATTTGCAAAATTGGAAGGATGTCGGGCTTCATGTCGAACTGGTGGACGGTCGTCTGCTTGAGTTCAATTCTTTCTATGACCGTGTGCAAAAGGATGACCCCGGCATTGATATTTTTGGCGGCGCATGGAGTACAGGTACAGATGTAAACCCTAGTGGGCTGTATGGACGCGGAGCCAGCTTTAACTACTCGCGCTTTACCAGTGAAGAGAATGATAAGCTGTTGCAGGAAGGGGTGTCTGTGAAAGCCTTTGACGACAATTATCGTAAAGATATATACAATCAGTGGCAGGCGTATATGAGCGAGGAGGCACCCATCGTACCGACGTTATTCCGTTACTCGTTAGAGGCAGTGAATAATCGGGTAGCCAATTACGATATTACTCGTGGCAAGGAGTATGATGCAGACACGTTTGCGAATATTACGTTGACTGCGGAAAAAGCAGAAGTAGCCCAATAATCTCAAAAAAGCGCAATAACCTGAAGAAGAAGCGCGAACCGGATGGATCCGATTTTGCGCTTCTTTTGACCTTTTCATGCAATCATTCTGGGGATTCTCGAAGGGAGAGAAGGAAGACGGAAATACGTCAGCTTCAATACTTCATTGCCGTATGCGAGGAACTACATTTTACGAAAGCTTCGGAAAAGATTGGAATCTCCCAACCCACGCTTAGCTTGCAAATCAAGGCGCTGGAGGAGGAATTGGGCATGACGCTTTTTGACCGTGCAGGTAAGAAAATTAAAATGACAGATGCCGGGAAATTGTTGCTGCAACACAGTGCACATGCGCTCAAGGATTTACAGCAAGCAAAGGCTTCCATTGAGGAGTTGCGCACCGAGCAACGCGGGAGTTTGCGGATTGGTATCGCATTACCGGAGCTGGAGGAGTCATTGCATGAAATGCTTATCCATTTTCATCAGTCATTTCCTAGAGTCAGCCTGCACATCCATCCATCATTTGATGTAACAGAACAGCTGCTGGATAACCGAATGGATGTTGGCATTACGCTGCATTCGGGTACGGATGAAAGGCTTGTCCAGCTTCCTCTTCGTACGGAGAACTACTGTCTTGTTGTTCCGGTAGAGCATGTGTTTTCCAACCGATCTTCCATTACGCTGGACGAATTGAGGCATGTATCCTGGGCGATGCAGCCAGAGTGTCATCCCGGCAGGAAGCTGATTGAGAAGTGCTTCCGGGATCGCGGGTATCCCTTTGCAACCGTCTTGGAGACAAATTCCATACCTTCAATCCTGCGCTGGGTGCAGGAGGGACTTGCCGTAACCCTACAGACGGAGTCCCTTGCGGCAGAATTGGATCGCTCACAATTTTGCACTGTACCTATTTTGTGCGGCGTGCTCCAGGGTCAGCTAGAGTTGATTTATCGGTCTGGCCGTTATCAGGGAGAAGCATTGAAGCGATTAATTGAAAAGATACAAGCTGTATTAACAGTGCGTTCCAACTAGTGGCAACGCTGATGAGTATCACGAGCTTTAATGTGTACGAACTTCCAGCCTGCGTGCAATCAGTGACATACTGTAATTGACAGCAAAGTACAGGAAAGCTGCGAACAGCAGGGCTGGAATGACAAAGGATTGATTTTGCCCACCGACAATCTGAATGTTATGCGTCAGCTCCGGCAAACTGATAATGACAGCCAGTGAGGTATCCTTGAATAGGGAAATGAACTGGCTGACAATCGGGGGCACCATGCGACGAAGCGCTTGGGGCAGAATGATATGCCATAAGGTTTGAGAGTAGCTTAGACCGGAGGAACGTGCGGCTTCCACCTGTCCTTTATGGACCGAATTCAGACCGCTGCGCACAATCTCGGCGATCATGGCTCCCTCGAAGATCGACAGGCCTGTAATGGCTGCCCACTTGAGGGAAATCGACAATCCGATGGATGGTAAAACCATACCGATGAAGAAAATAATGAGCAATAATGGAAGATTGCGAATGAGATCAATGATAAAGGCTGCAACCTGTGAAATGACAGGTAAGCGGGTATAGCGCAGGATGCCGAATAAGATACCGAGAACGAAGCTGAACACGATAGAGTAAATAGCAACCTCCAGCGTGAGCAGGAAGCCCTCCAGTATAAAACGCACATTAGGCCACACAAATAATCCACCGAAATCCATACGGGCTTCCCTCCTTAGGATGTTTTGGACAGACGCCGTTCCATATATAGTACAAGAAAGCTAAGCGGAACCGTCAAGATAAGATACAACAGCGCCGTGATGGCGTAGACTGTGATGGGCAGGAAGGTATCCGAGTTAATGAGGTCCGAGTAATACATTAGGTCCAGTCCGGCCACAATAGCCAGCACGGAAGAGTTTTTGACCAGATTAATGAATTGGTTGCCGATTGCAGGCAGTACAATTTTGATGGCTTGCGGTAAAATAATGCTGATCATCGTCTGGTTGTAACTCAACCCGGAGGACCTTGCCGCTTCAAATTGCCCCTTGGGCACAGATTGAATGCCGGCACGTATGGCTTCAGCAATAAAGGAGGCCGTGTATACGGTCAATCCAAGCGTTCCAGATACGAATCCGTCCAAAGGGATGCCCAAAGTGGGAAGCCCGAGATAAAAAAACAGTACGACGATCAGCAATGGGATATTGCGGATGACCTCTACATAGACGGTACCGATCCAGTTCAGCCATTTAAAAGGCGCAATTCGGAGGATGGCAATAATAGCCCCTAGAATAAAGCTTCCGATCAAGGCAATGACACTAGCTTGAACGGTATGAAGCAAGCCTTCTCTGAAACGGTCGCTATGATCAAAAAGTACGTTGATATCAAAAGTAAGCATCTGCGAATGTACCTCCTTATCCAGACCTAAGAAAGGAAGGAGCTCGCAATCGCGGCTCCTTCACAAGAATACTATTCGGGTTTAACCCCAAGCCATTGCTCGTGGAGCTTATCGTATTCACCGTTGCTTTTCAGTTCCTTGATCGTATCATTAATGGCTTGCAGCAGTTCAGACTGTCCTTTCTTCACTGCAATGCCGTAAGGTTCCTCTGTGAAGTTCCCGCCTACAAGAATATAATTCGGATCTTGCTTCTGCATGCCGAGCAGAATAGAGTTATCGGTAGTTAACGCTTCTCCTTTACCTGCTTTGAGGGCGTTGAAAGCATCCTGATAGTTTTCGAATTCCAATATCGTTGCTTCAGGAGCTTTTTCACGGATATTTTTGGCGGAAGTAGAGCCTTTCACGGCGAGCACCTTGGTTTTTGGGGTCAGAGATTCCAGCCCGGTGATGGGGCTCCCCTTTTTCACGAGCAGAGATTGCCCGGCGTTAAAATAGACGTCGCTGAAATCAACCTGTTTTTTACGTTCATCCGAAATGGTCATCGTCGCGATAATGGCGTCAATGTCCCCGTTTTGCAATAAGGTGATTCGTGTTTTGGACGTGACCTCTTTTAGTTCAAGTTTGGTTTCATCGCCAAAAATATGTTTGGCTACAGCCTTAGCGATGTCGATATCAAAGCCTTCTACTTTTCCGCTAGCCGGGTCTTTCAGTCCGAACAGCTTGGTATCGTATTTAACCCCAACGACCAGTTTGCCACGCTGTTTGATCGCTTCCAGCCCGTTGGCTGCTGCCGGCTCATTCCCCGACGTTGCTGCTCCTTCTTTGCCTCCACAGCCTGCCAAGACGAGCAGACAAGATAAAGCTACCAGCACCAAAGTACTCCATTGAAATCTTTTTCTCATCAGAACATTCCCCTTTCGATTTACGCAACATTGGTAGTCTGTTTAATGATGAATCAGACGGCTCAGGAACAGGCGAGCCCGTTCCTCACCCGGATTCTGGAAAAATTCGGCAGGTTGGCTGTCTTCCAAAATCTGTCCTTTATCCATAAAAATCACGCGGTCCGCCACTTCACGTGCAAAGCCCATTTCATGAGTGACAATGACCATTGTGATGCCCTGATGGGCGAGCGAGCGCATAACATCCAGCACCTCTCCGATCGTTTCGGGATCAAGAGCTGAAGTAGGCTCGTCGAACAACATAATTTTTGGATTCATCGCGAGCCCACGGGCGATCGCGACCCGCTGCTGCTGTCCACCGGACAATTGGGCGGGGTAGCTCTGTGCCTTTTCTTCGATTCCGACGCGCTTTAGATAGGTGATGGCTGTTTGAGTAGCTTCTTCTTTCGAGATGCCCAGTACCTTCATAGGTGCCAGTACAATGTTTTCAATCACCTTTTTGTGTGGATACAGATTGAAATGTTGGAACACCATCCCGATGTTGCGGCGGAAGGCATTAATATCAATCTTTTTGTCATGTACAGGGACCTCGTTAACGATCAGCTCCCCATCTGATATCGTTTCCAGACGATTGATGCAGCGAAGCAGGGTGCTTTTACCCGAGCCGGAGGGACCGATGATTACGACGACCTCGCCCTCCTTAATTTGAAGATTGATGTCTTTGAGTACATGGAAGTGACCGTAATGCTTGTTGACATTGCGAAACTGGATCAGAGAGCTCACCCCTTTTAGGCTTGGATACATAGCTTAGTAGACGGATTGACATGATCAAGCTCTATTAGAATTTCAAAATTTCTCTCATGATACTATAAGCTTACAATAAAAAACAAGATTTTATGTCATCAAACTTTACGCGTAGTATATTTTGGTATGTCCTTTTGCTTGTTAACTGCTATTTATATGATAAAATTAAATGAATATTCACAATTTAATGTTATTTAATTTGACATGTAATAATAGCGTTCGACATGCCAAGGGAGAAACGTGACAAAAGCAACGCTATGTTTTACAGTAGGGAAGAAGGAATTTAGGGTAAAGGAAGGTTAGACAATGACGAAAGCTATTTCACCGCTAGTAACGGCATTGGGCATGGAGCCCCATCCAGAAGGCGGCTGGTACAAAGAGATGTGGAAGGCCCATTTCCAAATTCCGAAGCCTGTACTGCCGGATGTGTATTCCGGTCCGCGCTTTGCAGCTTCGTCTACGTATTTCTTGCTGCATCCGGGCGAGTTCTCCGAGTGGCATGTGGTCCATTCTGATGAGCTATGGTTATATCATAGCGGAAGCCCTGTAGAGTTGAAATTGGGTGGAAGCGGAGAAGAGCCTGGTGAAGAAACTGTGATTATCGTCGGTGCGGATGTGGAGGCAGGACAGCATCCACAAGCACTCGTCCCAGGAGCAGTATGGCAAACGGCACGTCCGCTTGGGGATGAGCCCGTGCTGGTAACCTGTGTGGTTGCACCAGGATTCCACTTTGATGATTTCAAGCTGATTGCCAAGAATCCAACTGAATCATGATGTGAGCATTGGCGGGTGTATTTCTGTAATGAACAGGAATGGCCCGCCTGATTTATTTTTACTCATAGAAATAGGTACTTTAAAATGGCTTTAGGTGCTTAGTTTGGCCTGAACAATGAGACGATGGGTGGGGTTTACGAGAGGGTCACATGTAATCAGCGTGAGCAGCTTTTGTTTTTTGAAGCTTTTCAGAACAGACACGTCCGTAGGATCAACCACCTTCAGGCTATAAACGCTATATACATATTGGTTACCCCGAGTGTTGACAACAATCTTATCCCCAATCTTCAATTCATTTAGACGATTAAATAAACGTCCAGAGGTACGGGCCCGATGAGCAGCAATGGCGGCATTCCCCGCTTGTCCCAGCGTCCCCGTTTCCGGCATATGTACAGCCGCGTGTCTCATATTTATCCTCGTTGCGCCTTCCAACACAGGGAGCTTTAAAGCAATACGACTTATACTAATAGTGGCTATGGGAGTTTGTTCATTAGCGCTTGCCATGGGAGCAGGAGGTGGGGAAGTATTTTGTCGCGCTTCACTAACCGGAACTTCCGTAAGACGAGTAGACAAGCGAGCATAGCTGTCCGTAAGACTGGCGGTCCATAGCGCATCGCTTTTTCCTGTTGGTAGCTCGGCTGCTTTTAATAGCTTGCTTTGTTCCCGATCCTCATTCCATTCCGTCGCTTTAGGAAACAAAATAAAAAGTAAGCCTAACACAATGAATACGTAGGAAAGTTTACGCAGACGCAGCAATCTCGCCTCCCCTAAGCAAAGTACGGATTATACATACTTTTTAAAAAAATGCCCCATTCCCGCTCATTCCAATCGGGAATGGAATGAGCCGGGAGATCAGGGCAGGTGATTAATTTTATTTTTTGTTTGTCCGTCTAAATTTCAAAAATACGCCCCATATAACCATCGCTATGCCTGTCAAATAGAACGGAACGGGGCTGCCTTCACCTGTTTGGGGTAATTGATGTACCGCAGGTGTATCCTCTGGCTCTTCAGGTTCTTTCCCTGGAACCTTGAGACGGATCTTAGGTTCGGGATCGTCTTTCGAATCCACCGGAGGAGGAGGATTTTGATGAGGCATAACGGCTGGCAGCTCTGGCTCCGGTGGTATAGGCGCAGGTTCCTCCTGTGGAGGGGCTATGTCCTCCGGAGACTTTGGCAATGACGGAGGCACGGTTATAGACGGAGTATCGGGTATTTCCGGATCTTTGTCATGTTTTTTACCTGAGCCTCCGGACGGGGGTGAAGGGTCTGGATGAGTAGGCGTTCCTGGTCCTGAGGGATTCGTGGGGTCTGTTGGAGTTCCCGGGTCTACAGGTGGTTCAGGGTCGTTTTTCTTTTCTTTACGATTGGTGATCACAACCCTCTTTACGCCAGAGCTTTGCCGCAGTGTTGCGTCTATTTTGATCTCGAGCTTGCCCTCGGTGATTTTATAGCCCTCCGGTGCTGCCAATTCTTCCAAGATGTAATCGTCATGAAGCAAGGAGGAAAAGATGATTTTGCCTTCCTGATTGGTGGTCTGAATGAGAGGGGTTCTTTTTTGACCTTTATCATAGAGCGCAAACTGTGCGCCAGGCAGTACCTTGTCAGGCATATCCTGATCTACCTTGGTCAGCTCAAGACTTTCGGTCACACCCCCGCCAGAACCGGAGCCGGAAGACGTTCGTACGATGATTTCCTGGCTGGTTTCCCGCAGTTCTGTCGTCAAACGATCCCCCTCAAAGGCAACCTTATTACTCACTTTGGCTTTGTCTTCAGCATGAATGAACGATTGGTATTCAAGTATAAAAGCAGTGGAAATATCCTTAGCAAAAGTAAGTTCAAACGTTTGCTGGCCTTGAGCATCTGTCTTGATATACAGCTTGTAATCTTGGTTTCTAATCAACTCGGTGCCCTTGGTGGTATTTCCGTTGGCAGCGATGATTGTAGAGTACAAATGAAAGGAATCCTCAATTAAGATTTGATTGCTGCTAGGCTGGTCTATAATTTTACCGTTGGATACATGGGACTGTCCTTCATTGATGCGGATGCTCCAGTCAATCTTATTTCCATTTTGTGCACCGACTTTAGATACATATTCTCCGCCATGAGGTACCGTGACTTGCGCTGCCCATTCGGAGACAGTTTTTTGTCCATCCAGTAGAAGGGCTTGATTATGGATTTCCTTTTCAATCAGTTCTCCTTCCAATGAAGTTTGAAAGGTAATCCAGTAGGGAGTCTGTATCTTATTTTTGAACTGGATACGCAATTCATTACCATTTTGCTGGGAGGGAGGAATAATGGTGTATTGATCTGCTGGGATTTCAGCCCCTTTTTGTACGCCATCCCACCATCCCAGTAAGGTCATATCGTATACTTTTACGGAGGCGGGCAGTAACTTCTGACCTTGCAACAAGGGGTCTCTCACTTCCGCGTGATTCAGGATCTTGCGATTGTAGTTAGCTTTAATGTCCCAGGTAATGAGCTTGGAGGTCGCATTATAGCTTCCTTGCTTGGCACCGTTTCGTTGTGTCATAAAGTCCGGCCAGATCGGGCACTCCACTTCTTGCGATGATCTTTCTCCGTCTTCAAACTGGTATTCTATATGGGATTTATTACGAAACTCGGGCTTCGTCGTATCCGTTTTCCAGTCATTATTATAGGTAGTTGAATACTTGATTGTATAAGCCTTCTGAATGGCTTTATGAAAAATGAGCGTAAATCCTTGTTTATAGTCCTGTGATAGCGGAATCAGCTCATAATCCGTGGGTGCACGTAGCTCCGTTGTTCCGTCAACACTTTGAATTTTCAGGGTATCCGGTAACAAAGCCAAGCCCCCGTTTGGAAACACATCCTGAATGACGATATTTTTCATGATGTACAAGTCTGTATTGATGGTAATCACCCAAGGTATGATTTTGGTGTTGTAATTGGGTGTGTCATACATTTTAGTCATAACTCCGCTTATGATTTCCGTCGATACAATCTTCTGCGTTCCATCCGAGGTTATGATGTTTATAACTTTTCCATTATCATAGACACGGCCTCTGGCTTGAGTCTGGTATCGGATGGTATAGGCTGAATCTACGTCGAAGTTGAATTGAAGTTTGAAGCCGTTGCGGTCCGGATAATCAACTGGGATGACAGTATACGCCCACGATGGGAGTTCCTCCAGTGTGTTTCCCTTAAATACTTTCAAAGAACCGGGCAGCAATTCTTGAGTTTTATTGAAATGATCAATTAAAAGAGCTTTGGCTTCGGGAATTTTTGTCTCGCTGAAGTTATATCTTATGGCCCACGAGAGTGTTTGTGTGGCATGATCATATTTTTCAACCTTTTTGGACAAAAATTCACCACGTTCCACCTGAACAGTAGCGGTAGCAACAACGTTCTCTATCGCATCTCCTGAAAGCGTTGCTGTGTTGGAGAAACGAGTTTCATCGCCAATAATACGCGTGGAATATTGAATCTGATAGGCCGTGTTAATGCTATCGTCTTGAAAATGAATCACAAACCCTGTCCCGGCTTGATCTGCTTCAATGGCATATTCACTTGCATTCACTAGGTCTCGAACAACGGTCGAGCCGTCGATATTGACTTGTAGATGATAGAGCCGGATAGAGTCTCTTCTGAGTTCCAGCCCTGAAGGAATTGGATCGGTGATGAGGGCATGCTTTACGGTGTTTAGTTGTTTGTTCACATCAATGGTCCAGTCGATCTGATTGGTGCCAGCTATTTTCCCTTGTTTGCTTAGGGTTGGCCCTGACTGGGGTTTTACATTCACGATGACCGTTTGTACCCCGCCTTTGATCGGAATCGCAATGATGATCTCTGTACTGCCTTTCACCGTTTCTTTCGTAAACTCGGTTTTGATTTGCAGTTTGCCGCTGACATTGGAATGATTCTCTACATATTGGTTAAAGGTCATGATCACCTTGCCCTGACGATCTACTGTGAAGTATCCCACGGTTCCGTCGGTAGTGACTAACGGAGATGAGATATCAGTGTAGATGACAAACTGTTCTGGTAAATGAAAGGTGAAGGTGTCCCCTGACTTATAGGTATTGTCAGGAAGCTCCCATTCATAGCCTAGTTGGATGGCTGATCCGATGTCGAATTGGCTGTCTGGACTATATACCGCATCAATGACACGCCCTGTTTCGTCGGTCAGGCTCAACTTCGTTAATATGCTCTGCGGAGCTGCATCATGTTGAGACTTTGAACTGGTTGCTCCTTGAACGAAGGGAACCGTGTTTGAAGGAATCTCCCTAGGAGGTTCAAGGTTTGGGACAACGTATACAGCATCCGTAACGGTATGGTTAGGATCGGATACAGCACTCTGCGGCAGTTCTGGGGCTGGAGCATCTGCGTAAGCCAGCGTTGCGCTGAAAAAGCTTTGGACAATGAGCAATAAGGCAATGATCATTACATTTATTTTTGTTCTCATGCTCCAAGTGATTCTCCTATTCATCGTAATATGGCAATGCTTCGGCGGTTATGTTTTTTCCTTCCCTCCTCCTAGTTCGAAATTAGTATATTCAGCATGCTAGGCTGACATGACTATCCCAATAGAAAAAAAGCCCTGATCATAGCGATCAGGGCTTTCAGGCTGTCGAGAAACCCCCTGTTTTTTTGCAGGGGGTTTAAAACTGTCTTAGTGGTCTAAAAACTAGGGGCCTCAGATCGTTTTAAATCGATTTTTGTTTTAAAAGATGCGTCTCCCCATATAAAAATAGAAGTGTCGAAAAGTCCTCTGGACTTTCTCGACACTCTGAAAGCCCTGATCATAGCGATCAGGGCTTTCTTCGAGAGAGGTAAAGCAATTTGTGATGGATCTATGTAAAAAAGACATAATAAAAAGCTCGTTCATCTGGTAGCTGGCTGCCATCTGGAAAGGAAGGCCCTATAGTTTTGCGTCACTGCCTTTCGACAGTTTTGCCATTAACTTGAATAGCTTGTGCGTCTATCATCTATCAAACTGATTTCATGTAACCTCTCATTTACAACTTTGAACGGTTCCCCCATTTTTTGCGGAAGGAATGAGGTGTTTCTCCTACATGCTCCTTGAATAGGTTAATAAAATGGCTCGTATTGGGAATCCCTACGTACCTTGCGATATCCACAATGGACATGTCACTGGTTTTAAGCCAGCTTTGAGCGGCTGTGATGCGGACATTAATGAGATAATCAATCGGAGAGAAACCGATCTGCTTTTTGAAATTTTTAGCCAGATTAAACTTGTTTAATTCAAACATATCTGCCAGCGAGTCCAGTGTTATTCGCTCACAGTAGGACTGATCCAAATATTTCTGTACCCGACGTACTTCGCTCAGGGTTTCAGCATTCACACACGGATGATCATAGGGATGTTGCAAAATGCACGTTAGTATTTCACCAATGAGCCTGGACGTTAGTAGCTCAGCGGAAAGACTTCTGTCAGACTGCCCACAAATCAGAGCATGGAGCTTATCCAATATAATATGCGGATTATGCATGGAAATGACCGGTTTATTATGCTTGGCAAATTGTTCGTAAAAATTTTCAATCAGATTGCCATACAGGTACAGGCTGATAAACTCCCAGGATTCATGACCGGAGGTGCTGTATTGAACATATTCCTCGCAATTAACAAAGAACAAATCTTGAGGTTTTATGATATATTTCTTGCCCCGGTACAGTAATTCTCCCTTACCAGACAACGTAAAGACAAGCAAAAAAGAGGCAAGTTCTTTCCTTTCCATCATAAAAGCAGAAGTTTTTTGGAAGTAGCCTACTTCCTGGATATACAAAAGGGATTGCTTGGCAAAAGCGGAGGGAGTGCGTACAATAACGACCGGATCGCCATTCCAGAGGCCCACGTTGTTTTTTTGGTCTGTTGTCATATTCAATTCCTTTACAAAAAAGCAATTTTATCTAGCATATCTTGGTTTGAATTACCAATATATAATGACTGATTAAACATGATTCCCTATTTATAAAAGTTTATTTTATCACATCAAATATGTCTATATAGCAAAATATGTGTTTGAATTTTATGGGAGTATCACTTTTTATGGATATATAACCTGGTAATCCATATGAAAAAGTCGAATGCTGTTGAAAGAATCTGGGGTTATCATGGATTCAAATCCTTTCTGAGGTCAAATACCAACATGGTACTGAAAAAAGGTATCTTATGCCCATTCAACTTTCTTGTTCACTTCTCCTTTCGGTTTAAAAAAAATGGGACTTGGTTCTGATAAAATGGTTCGTAAGGCTTATTATTGAAAATAAGAGTTTGGGCCCAGTGCTGTGATTTTGTTCACAAACATGAATGTAAAAAAGAGAGATATATGCATAAAAAATTACGCAAAAAGTGCCCTTGCGCGTTTCATCTCAAGTGCTTTCAACTTTGGAAATGACACGGGCAATGATATGATGGGTAATACAGGTATAGTGCTTTACTTACTCGACAGTCAGTTTGGAGGATTACAGGATGGGAAAACCAAAAAATACGAAAACCGCAGCGGCTTGGTCGCTCGTTATTCTAGGGGCAGGCTTTGCAGCCACATTGCCCTTCCAGCAATATGGCTGGGCTCGTTTGTTAGCCGGAGCTTTTGAGGCAGGACTTGTAGGGGGACTGGCAGACTGGTTCGCTGTCACTGCTTTGTTCCGTCATCCGCTAGGCATTCCGATACCACATACCGCGCTGCTTCCTAAAAATAGGGACAAGCTCACGAATGCATTGGTAAGTACGGTGGAAAATAACCTGCTAAACAAAGACAGCATCGCGTCTAAAATTGCAGATATCCGTTTGGCCGATTTGGTGCTGGGCGGTGTAGAAAAAGGATTGCGCACGCCGGAGGCGGCGGCATCCATAGATGTTCTTGCCAAGCGGCTTGTCCAGTCGCTCCCGCTCGCGGAATTGGCTCCGGTCATCGTGGCGGAGCTCAAGCGGCAGGTGACTGACTTTGACGCCGGACCGCTGCTGGAGTCGCTTGCTCGTCAGACCAGCGCGAAGGGCTATGATCGCCGCGCACTGGATTATACGCTGGAGCAAGCCGAGTCCTGGCTTTTGCGACCCGAAACGGGTTATACGCTGGGTACCTTAGGGATGCAGGCTGTCAGTGGTTTGCAGGTGAGCGGGCTGATGCAGTTTGCTTTGAACGCATTCCTCGGCTATCTGAACGAAGAGCGTATGGGTGAAATGATTCGTCATTTCCTGCTGGATCAGGTAGCAGAACTGCAAAGGGAAGAGCACCCGCGCCGTCAGGCTGTGCTGGATGGTCTGAAAACACAGGTGACCCGATTGGCGACGAAAGATACGGTTCAGGAAGGGTTGAACGGCTGGAAGGATAGCCTTGTTGAAGCTTGGGAAGGCGATGCGTCAGTGCTGGGCAAAATGGAAGAGCTGCGTATACGCTTATTGGACTACATGGAAGACGGAAGCTATGTGCAGACCTATATTTTACCGCTATTGGATCGGATGCTGACTGATTTAAGAGGGAATACCGAGCTGCTGGACAAGATCAATGTGCGAATTGTGGAGGGTATTACTGGACTGGTGGAAGCTAACCATAGTCGGATTGGTAACTTGGTGCGCGAAAATGTAGACAAGATGGATAACAAATCCCTGATTGCACTGATGGAGGACAAACTGGGACAGGATTTGCAGTGGATACGTATTAATGGCGCAGTTACAGGCTTCCTGATCGGTATTGTGCTGACAGGTATCCGTATGCTAATCCATTAGAACAGAAAAAGCGACAGATAGGGTTGTGGAAGCATGAGGCTTTGGCATGAACAATTAATCGACAAGTTACCCCGTCCGCAACTGCTGGGGCAACATCGTGAGTGCTGTGCCCTGCGCGGGAACGGGTGGGGCAAGCCACACGCCACCGTGAATTATGTGTTCGATTATCACCCCATGCTGCTGGTGCGCTATCATAGGCTCATTATGGACGAAATGAAAAGCAGAGGGTACAATGTTGATCCCCTGTGGGAACAGCCGTTGTATCGCGGTAAGCAGTGTGAGCCTTGGGAGGCGGAACTGGGTGAGGAACTGGCAGGCGCGGGTGCATATGTGGAGCATGACGATGAGTATATGAAGGAGTGCTTGGACAACCTGGCTTCCAAGGGTATTTTAATAGAGATTGAAGTGACCTAAAAAGGCGGGCAAGCGGTAGGTTCATCATTCAGATGAAGTGCCGCAAGCCCGCTTTTTATGTGCTTCAATGTTCAGGGTTTGGGAAGAGGTTCGGGATATTAGATTACAGAATCCAGCGTGTGACCTTTTCCAGTGGTTGTCTGGATTTTTCCCGCTTGGGTTCATGAGCACGATAACCGAAGGCAGCAATGACTGAAATATCGAGCAGCCCGTTCTCCAGCAGTCCTTCTTCCTCCAATATGGCATGCACTTGATCGTAGTTAAAGCCCTCAATTGGACAGGAATCAATACCGATCTGAGCCGCTGCTGTCATCATATTGCCTAAGGCAATGTAGGTTTGCTTGGAAGCCCAGTCAAATAACGTACGTTCGTTTTCCAGTAAGCGTTGATTTTCACCCTGGAAAATCTTATAGCGGCCTGGCAGTGAGGCAAAGTCCTCCTCAGACATACCTTTAACCTCTTTATACATATACTCCACGTAAGGAGAATCATAACGAACATCCTTGCGCGCCAAAATCAGGACGACGTGGCTAGCCGCAGGAATCTGCTTTTGACCGCCGCTGGAAACTGCAGCCAGCTTTTCTCTCAATGCCTGATTTTGTACAACTACAAACTGCCATGGTTCAAAACCGACGGAGCTTGGAGAAAGTCGTCCGGTTTCGAGAAGGAACTGAAAATCCTCTTCCGGTATGATGCGATTGGGATCGAATTCTTTCGTGGCGTGCCTGAACAGAAAGGCGTCCAGAATTTCCTGCTTTTTAGCTGATGTATTAGACATAAAATGTACTCCTTTGGGTATAGGTTTAGTTGGTACTCTATGGGTTTTCTGCTACTATAATGAGAGCTGATATCGAATATATAGTTATCATATAGAAAGTTTTTGCAGGGAACAAGTACGCACATATTTGTTCCTTGTCATACGTCTGGGGCTATTGGTTTACACATTCTACAGAAAGAAGGGGTATACATGGCACAGGAGATGGAACATGCAGTTAGCGTTAATTTTGGATGTCCGGTAGCGAAAACCGTCGGGGTTATAGGCGGCAAATGGAAGGGAGTCATCTTGTATCATTTGACCACAGGACCGCGGCGCTATAACGAAATTCGACGGACCTTGCCTAATATTACACAGCGGATGCTAACCTTGCAGTTGCGCGAATTGGAGCGAGATGGCATTGTGCACCGTGAAATTTATAATGAGAACCCACCGCGTGTGGAATACTCGCTTACCCCGTTAGGAGATACGTTAAGGCCGTTGCTGGATTTTATGAGAGACTGGGGGATCTTCTATGGAGAACAGGGTTGCGAGCCTGTGACGACAACTTCCAAATCAGGCAAGCACTTTTGTTAAAGGGGATGAAGAAAGCCCGCCAAATGATTTCATAGAAGACGCCTAAGAAATCATTAGCGGGCGGAATAAGGTCAGATACACTTATTTAAACTCGATGGCTTCGTTCATCTGTGCCCAGGCTGTTTCTCCAATGATACCCAAGCGCCAGATAGCGATTCCTTTGAGGTCATAACGTTTGGCTAAACCGATCTTGGCGTTAACGGTGCTGTCTTTTTCGCTACCCATCGAAATCCCCAAAATGAGCTTGTCCCGCGAGGTTTCTTTCAAGGCCAGTTGTATGGCTTCATCCACCTTTTCCAAAGGCTCAGGAGTAGCCTTCTGTCCGTAATCATAGGCCATGATGATCAGATCGTCCGCCAGATTGCCCAGCGTTTTGTAGTCATAGCCAGAGTAAGAGCTGTTCAGCGGATGCAGAACGACGGTGAGCTTGAGTCCAGCCTGATGCGCTTTGGCCGATAGCTTTTGAATAAAAGCGTTGTAGTCTGAACGCGCTTTAGCTTTATCGCCGCTCCAGCCCAATCCTTCCAGGTCTAGCGTAATGCCTTTAAATTGTTTGTCGGTGGCGGTGCTGACGATTTGGGAAATGGTCTGTTCTTGAAGCTGCGCATTTTCCAAAATCTTGGTCAGCTCGTGATTGCCATCTCCAGAATAGACCATCAGGTAAGGGGAAGTCCCCTGGCTGTCTGCCTCCTGCACAATGGACTCCGGTGTTACGGTTCCAGCGGCTTGAGGCCATTTGTATTCCTTGCCGTTTGTCGTAAATTGTCCGTTCGTATCAATTCGACTCCAGCCGAAGGCAACTGCGTTAAAATCCGGTATTTTAGATTTTTGGTCAAAGGAAGACAGCGCATAGAAGCCTACTGTATACATAGCTTCACGTGGCGATGTAATGGAGACCGTCCGTGTTCCCTGGTTCCAGTTCACCGTGGCTCCAAACTGCTGCCCGAAAAAGCCCAGCGGAATCATGGTGCTGCCGTGCACGGTTTGCGGAGCGGCTGTTAGTTGAACCGTTTGTCCGTCCACTGTGGCATTGCGGCTACCCATCTTTAGAACCACCTGCTTGGTAGCAGAGCCTTGCGCTTTGGTAGCAGTGATGCTTTGGCTGGCTTGATCCCATTTCACTGTAATGCCAAGAGCCTCAGAAATAGCGCGAAAGGGAACCATGGTCGTGCCGTTCATCATGGCAGGTTGTACGGGGAACGGTAATGGATATCCGTCCAGCATAATGCTGATCTTGCTGGCCTCGGCTTGTGCCAAGGGGCTATAGATACCGACTGTGGTACTCAGAAAAATAGCACTAGATAACAGAGCCTTATTTACGATTTTCATCCTATGATCTCCTATGCTCAATAGATTGCAATGCTATCATGTTAGAATCGTGAGGGTTCTACCTATTTTACCAAAAAAATGATAGAAAGGTGAATGTGAAATAATAGGATGAGATGAACCTAAGTATGTATTTAAGCTGAATATTATCGTTTTCTTTCATACCAAAAAAGCTGACCCCTTTTAAATAGGTGTCAGCTTTTCTTTTTAAAACGGTCTTAACCTTTATCCGTAACCCAGATTACTTGCGGCGCTTGAGTGCAATGCCGACAGCTGCGGCACCAAGAACGACTGCAATGATCGAGAGGACGAGTGCTGTCGTTTGTGCAGCAGAGCTGGCTGGAGCAGAAGCGGCAGGTGTAGCTTCTACAGCATTGTTCGAAGCAGGTGCGGGGCTGCTGCTATCTTTAGCCGCATCTGTGCTCGTATGGCCTGCTGCCGTGCCCGCTGAATCGTGTCCGCTGTCTGCGGCAGGGGCAGGAGTTGCGGACGTGGCATCCGCCGTGATTTCAGTAATGGAATGTGGATTATTACTTCCTTCGTCACCTGTCCATTCCACGATACTTCCGTCACTGTAATATTGGAAGGCGTCCCAGGGTGCTGCGGTATTTTGGTCTGCATTTTGCGCTACAAAGCTGAAACGCTGATACTGACCCGCTTGAATGCCGTCTTTTTCAGTCGTCCAGGTCACGGTGGTTATTTTGCCAGAGCTGTCTTTTTCGGTGGCTACTTTCCAATCCGGTACAGGCTCGTATTGTTTGAAAACGACTTCTTTCGGAATTTTCAAGGCGACTTTGGTGGTTGGAATGTTTTTTTCCACGGGTACTTTCAATGTGTACGTTTCCCACGCATTAGGTTGTGAAACAGAAGGCTTGACTGTCACATGTGCACTGGCCATACCTGCAAAAAGTAAGGCACCCGCCGCAATTAGACCCACAGAGGTCGCAAACCTGGAAAATATGGATTTTGCTGTTTGAATCGTTGTATTCATATTCAATTCGCTCCTTTTAAACATAAAATAATTATTTTTTACCGCCTACATGCAGGGTGAATTCAGCATCAACCGCATCGAGTGATGCCGTCAGAGCATGTACTTTTACCGCCCATGTTCCTTCGGAGGTCATCAATTCCTGACTGTGGAATGGCTGTTGCTGCTTCACGGGCAGAACAAATTCCTGTTGATCTTGGTCAGGGTCTGCTGGAGTGAGCGTTAATGTAACCTGCTGGATTCCCGAAACGGCAGCACCTTTGCTATCCTGAACGGATACCTTAAATTCATTGCTGCCCACAGCATTGGGACTGACTGACAGCGTAACGTTGTATCCGCCCGTAGTGCGAGTCTCCTCAAACGGTACAGCAGGTGCCTGGCCGGGTGACAGGTGAGTGAGCACCGCAGTCAACAGCATCACGAGCAGGCCGACGGACACCTCGGCACGCAATCCCCGGGCGGCTTGCTTGCTGGGCGCCGCTTGCCTTGCGCTGCGGAACTGGCTGGCCGCAAAGGCCAGCATGACTACCAGCAGCGCTGCCTTGCCGAGCAGAACGAGTCCATAGGACGTGTTCAGCAACATGGAGGGGGCCGGAATGTACAGCACGGCTCCATATATACCGGTGGCAAGTAGCGCTGCCACCATAGCAATGCCCCAGCCGGCAAAGCGGCGCAGGGCGGCTTGCCGCAGAGTTGCCCGCTCGGATACGGGCAACTCCGCTCCGGCAACAGGCAGGCACACGACCATGACGGCAAGTGAGCCGATCCAAAAAGCTGCTGCTGCGAGATGGACAAAGTCCGCCGCAATGGCCGGAGCTGGGTGGGTAGCCGCTGCCGGATGACCGACAAAGGCTTTGGACAGCATGAGGCATAGCGTTAGGAGAGCTGAGCTGTAGCCCCAAAGACGGCGCTGGCGATCCGAAATGCTGTAATCCAGCGCGTAAATCAGCGTTACGCTTAGGAGCAGCACGAGAATCATCTGGATAAACCAAATTTGCCCGGCTCCAGTAAACTGGAGAGCTTCTCCCAGAATAGGGAGTGAGAAGCCCTCCCTGATGGAAACCCCGGCATCCCATGAAGCCTGAAGTGGCAGGCTGATCAGAATGGCGGCAGACGTTATGCCGTAGCCGCTCCATAGCAGCTTAGTCCAGCGGGGCAATGTGTCAAAGGGACGCTGATTTTGCTGATGCTGTTCACTTCGATTCTTGTCTTGGCTTATGCTCGGTAAGATGAACAGCCGGAAACAAATCGCTCCAAAAAGCAGCGATAGTCCTATGTAAAGAAACCAACGGACAGCGATTAAGTCGATTCGTGATGTCCCTGAGCCTTCAGATGCGGCAGCTTGATGGGTAGGCGCATTGGAACCGCTGCCTACTTGAAATGGAATGACTCCATTAACCGGATGTCCGTCTGCGGATAAAGCTCTCCAATTGACGGAGTAAATTCCATTTTTCACCCCTGGAATCAATTGGATTTCCATGGTGGCTTTATGATTCGGGTTGAGTTGTGCTTTTCCTGTGTCGACCCGCTTGCCTGTTTCGTCGGTCACTTTGATCGACATGAAGGCAGATTGCAAATCTTCATTGAAGGTGATGGTCACCTGAGAAGGCGACTTGTCCAAAACCTGATTTTCGGTCGGACTGGATTCAATGACAAATGCATGAGCCCACGAAGAGTGAGGAAACAGGATTAGAAGGGGGAGACACAGCAATAAAAGACAAGCCACACGGGCTGGTCTGGACAGGTACAACATGCCTGTGAAGTCACCTTCTCTCGATTACTTGAAGCGAGGATATCCCCATTTGTAACATTTTATACGGACAAACCCATTCCTATCTTAATCATAGTGCATATAGCGTGAATAGATGGAGCGAATTATGACATTTATATGAAATTTGAAATAATAAGCACTATACAAAATGCCAATCATATGAAAACCCCTAGCGTGGTTGAATTCAGGACGATTTCAACCACGCTAGGGGCAAAGAGGAAGAGCCAATGAAGGAATTAGAGCCCTGTTTCCATGAAATCCGTGAAAGCAGGTTGCTTATGTTGAATATAATGGATAAAAGTAGCCGTTAGTTTGGGATCGAATTGGCTACCCGAGCAAGCACGTAGTTCTTCAATGGCCTCCTCGAACGTTTTGGTGGGTTGATAGGGGCGCTCAGTTGTCATCGCATCAAAAGAGTCGATGATCGTCAGCATCCGACATAAACGTGGAATTTGCTCGCCCTTAAAGCCAAACGGATAGCCTCCTCCGTCATAACGTTCATGATGCAGCTCCACAAAAGGAACCAAATCTATGAATCGTTCGTTGGCTTCGACAATTCGTTTGCCCCACATGACATGCGCTTGCACCATCTGCCATTCCTCAGCGGACAGCTTCTCTTTTTTATTGAGGATATTCCAGGGAATCTCCAGTTTACCAATGTCATGAATGAGGGCACCTAGTATGAAACGCCGCTTATCCTCTGGTCCGAGCTGAAGCACATCGCTCATGTCTGCTGCATATCTGAATACCCGTTTGGAATGCTTGAAAGTGTTAATATCCTTGTACAAGAACAAATTAAGCTGCTGTTCAAGATCACGAATATCCTGCCCCAGATCGACCTCGCGCTCCACTTCATTTAAACTTCCATGCGTATGAACGATGTTTTTTCCCTGTTTCTTGGCGTAGTACAGGGCTTTATCCGCCAGATCGACCAGCTGTGATTTGTCGTAGATGTCAATGCGACTTTGTGCAATGCCTGCGGAGAAGGACAGACAGCCGTGTGGAAAAATTTCAACACCCTCATAACGAGAATCATTTAATCTTTTTCGAATAGTATTAACTATTTCGTATGCTTGTTCAGCGGTATGATCGGGCATCAGCAGGGTGAATTCTTCTCCACCATAGCGGGATACGGTGATGTGGGTGCCGGAGGTCTCCTTTTTAAGAAATTCACCGAGAAATCCCAGTAGCTGATCGCCTTTGAGGTGACCGAAATGATCATTGTATTTTTTGAAATCATCTATATCAATCAGAGCCAGACTGAGAGGAGTATTCTCGGATCTGGATATATTTAATTCAGCTTCAAGTGTATTTTCAAAGTAGCTGTGATTGTATAGCCCTGTTCTGCGATCCATGTTCGCCTTTTCTTCGATTTCCCGATACAGCGTGAACATTTGCTTGAATGCGTGAGACAGGAGCATACTTAGCCCAAGGAACAGCAAAAGTCCTAAAATGCCATTGTCATAAATCAGTGTAGTCAATACCAAAGACAGAATGAGTGTACATAAGTATACGAGCAGAGATTCAGCCAAAAAAGCCTGTTTAAGCTCATTGAAGGACCCTTTGTATGCGATATAAAAGTAGATGCCCAGTGTGATGGTATTCACCGCAAAGTAGCAAATCAAGGCCAGCAGGTAGGAAACAAAATGATCTTGGTTTAAAGCCCCCTGCGTTCCGCCGCTTAGCTCAAATACTGTTGAAGACAGGGAAATGGAAAGAGCGTAAATGGAAAAATTGACGGTATGTTTCCACCAGGACAACTCTGTGTGCCGGAACATAGCGATGATTACATTTAACAGCAAAATTAGAATAGCAATTTCGGTGCCATGCACAAAAATACAAGCCAGATACACGGAGGAATCCATAGACTGCTTGTTACTGGCGGGGGGGAGCTGGAATGTAAAATGCTCCAGAATCAGAACGGCTCCCAATAGGGAATAGATCGTGACCCACTCTGTTGTCGTATAGTGCAAAAAGGACCATTGGTTCGTATACAAGAGGACGATCATGCCTACCATACATATGCAAAACACGTATATTCCCGTCGCGGTAACCCGTTCTTGCAGCTTTTTTATTATACTCATCATTTCTTCTCCTGCCTTGTCGTATCTTGATGTCAAAGCTACCAGGGGTGAATGGGATAATTTACAATTTTGTAATCGAAAATTTCACATGAAAAAACAGGCCGGAATCCAGCCTGTTTTGTTGAGCCTGTGCTTCCTTTTTTTCTTATCGGTGACTAGCCCCCGATTTTGTAACCGGAAGTCAAAGCAATGATGACAGAAGCCACGATAATAGCATTGATAATCACGCGGGAGTATTTCAAGTTTTTCATAGGGTTCCCTCCCTTCCTTGGAATAAGGTGCGTACTAGGCGTGGTGGGGATTGGTTTCTTGCTGCTTATCCTTAGTTCTCTTCACGACCATAATGCTTTGGATAAACAGGAACATCCCGAAGTTCATGACAACATCTCCAATACTAATTACCTGCGTGCGGGGATAGGGCTTGGAGAGAGGAATAATGTCACCAAGCAATGATAGACGCGTGCTCGCATCCATCATGTAATGTTTCGAGATGACACTTCCAGATTTAAGCATATCTGTATAATAGGGACCCAGCACCTCCGAAGCGCTCAACGAGACCGGCATCCTGCCGCCATTCACCGCCATAACGATAAAATTCATCAATACGCCGATTATAATAAGCTTGAATCCCTTATGATGTCTGTTCAACCAGAGAAATATCAATCCAACCACGTAGACTCCCATAAATAGATACCCGTTAATGGCTGCCAGCCAAGCCCACTTTTCCTGGGCATAAAAAATAATGAATTGTACCAGCAGCAGCACAGGGAACATCCAGCCGGCTATAAGGCGAATTTGACTGAAACGGATCAGACCTTGCCGCCAGCCTCCTCTGAACAGACCTACAATGAGACCCAGTAGCACTCCATCATAGACCATTATCATTCTCCAGATTCCACAAATTTTTGTTTTGGTTACCGTATAATTCGACCTGAAATTGGTAAATTCCTGCCTGATATATAGCAGTTTTGAAAAAAAATTGCGGATTAGCGTGTAATTATTCGAAGCTAGACGAAATGAGTGATATCATGATGTATTGAAGAAATTATTTATATTTTGTGAAAAGGATGATTATTATTATGAACCGGTTATCCAATACTGTTATGGTTGCGGCAGATATGACCAAATCGCGAATATTATGGATCGCCTTTGTCCTGGGTGCATTGAGTGCTTTCGGGCCGTTGTCCATAGATATGTATTTGCCGTCGTTGCCTACATTAGCCGACAATTTGCATACGACCACTTCGCTGGCGCAGCTTAGTTTGACCGCCTGTCTGTTAGGACTGGCCGTTGGCCAGATCGTTGCTGGTCCGCTTAGCGACGTAAGGGGTCGCAGAGGACCGCTGGTGATCTCGCTCATTCTGTACGCTGCTGCTTCGCTGTTATGCGTGTTTGCGCCGAATATCGGTATGCTCATTGCGCTTCGCTTTATTCAAGGGCTTACGGGGTCGGCGGGGATCGTGATTTCCAGAGCTGTAGCCCGTGATCTTTACTCGGGCAAAGAGTTGACACGCTTTTTCTCACTGCTCATGCTGGTGAACGGCGTGGCCCCCATTGCTGCACCAGTACTGGGCGGTGTCATATTGAACTTTGTTTCCTGGCGTGGTGTATTCATGGTGCTTTGTGTAGTCGGCGTGGCTATGCTGATTGCCGTCGTGTTGGGTTTGCCAGAAACGTTGCCAACTAACCGCCGTTCGTCCGGTGGCTTGAAGCAGACGCTGGGAACACTCGGTCATCTGTTTGCCGATCGACGCTTTATGGGCTATGCCCTCTCACAGGCGCTGATTACAGGAGCGATGTTCGCGTATATCGCTGGCTCACCATTCGTGCTTCAGGATATTTTCGGGGTTTCCCCTCAGACGTATAGCATCATTTTTGCAGTGAATGGTTTGGGGATTGTACTGTTTTCGCAGTTGACGGGTAGACTCGTGGGTCGCTTCAGCGAACGACAGTTACTCTTGTCGGGTCTGATAATTGCGGCTGTAGCCGGAATCAGCCTGCTTACTGTAGCTTTTACCGGAGGCCAATTGTTTGCTGTTTTAGTTCCTCTGTTTTTTGTCGTTTCCTGCGTAGGGATTGTAAGTACAACGACGACTTCATTGGCAATGCAGAGTCAGCAGCGCTCCGCAGGCAGTGCGTCCGCCATGCTTGGTTTGTTGCCTCTATTGCTGGGTTCCATCGCTTCACCGCTAGTAGGCTTGGGGAGTGGAACAACCCCCGTACCGATGGCGGTCGTTATAGCTATAGCTGAGGTTGGTGCGCTATTAAGCTTTGTCGTACTTGCTAAGGAAGCACGCGCGAAAGTATAAAATAGGGCAGAAAAGTGACATTTTTCTGGAAGGTTGACATACCCCGTGGGGGTATATTATGATAGGGGTATAACAAATGCATATATACACCACACAGGAGGCTGATGTATGGCTGAGGAGCAACCTGTTTCCCACACTGAAGTCCATGAGAATCACTGTGGAACAGACGGGGAAAAGACAGTTAGAAAAAGTCATCATTCGGCAGAGTTCAAGAACAGCCTCGTATCCCGTTTGAACCGTATTGAAGGTCAGGTTCGCGGAATTAAGGGCTTGATTGAGAAGGATACCTACTGTGACGATGTACTGAACCAGATTGCGGCTGTCCAGTCCGCACTGAATGGTGTCGGTAAGCTGCTGCTGGAAGGGCATATGAAAAGCTGTGTCATTGAGCGCATGCAGGCAGGAGAGCAGGAAGTGATTGACGAGCTGCTGGTTACGGTCAAAAAGCTAATTCGTTAAGAGTAGTATTCATACACATTATGGGTACGGAAGTATCCCTGAGGAGGAAAAGAAATGGCACAAGTTACATTGAACGTAGAAGGCATGAACTGCAATCATTGCGTGAAAGCAGTAGAAGGGGCTTTGGAGAAAGTTGGCGCTACCGGCAAGGTCAGCCTCGAAACGAAACAAGTGAATGTAGAATATGACGAGTCCAAGCTGAACGTTGAAGCTCTGAAAACAGCCATTGAAGACCAAGGCTATGATGTTGTTTAAGTTGAAGATATTTTATGTGTGAAAGACTTGTTTCGAAGGAGAAGCTTCCATATTAGAAGCTTTTTCTTTTTGGATATGATATACCCCACTGGGGTATAAGAGGAGGGTTATCATGGAAAACCGTGCGACCGACGGTGACAAGCAGACAACGCTTCACATTACGGGGATGTCCTGTGCCGCTTGCGCAAGCCGTATTGAGAAAGGTTTAAATCGAATAGATGGTGTGGCACAGGCTAATGTGAATTTGGCTTTGGAGCAGGCGTCGATATCCTATGATCCCAAGCAGGTGGAGATCCCTGAGTTTCGCGATAAAATTGCTTCTCTTGGGTTTGGAACTGTCAGTGAAGAAGCCAATCTGAATGTGACGGGCATGACTTGTGCGGCCTGTGCAACCCGGATTGAAAAGGGATTGAATCGGATGCCTGGTGTAACAGGTGCCACGGTAAACTTGGCGATGGAAACAGCTCATGTGGAATATGCCGCGGGGAGTATTGCGGTTGGTGATCTGGTGAGCAAGATTGAACAGCTAGGCTACGGAGCGATCCCGCAGAGCGCTGAGGACAATATCGCGGATGTGCGCAGTAAGGATATCCATCGTAAAAAATGGAAGTGGATTGTGTCCGCAGTGCTGTCGTTTCCGTTGTTGTGGGCGATGGTGGCTCATTTTTCCTTTACGTCATGGATTTATGTGCCGGAACTGTTCTTGAATCCATGGTTCCAACTAGTGCTGACAACGCCGATTCAGTTCGTCATTGGTTGGCAGTTTTATGTGGGCGCGTACAAAGCGCTTCGCAACGGGAGTTCGAATATGGATGTGTTAGTTGCACTGGGTACGTCTGCGGCTTATTTTTACAGCTTGTACCTTACGCTGCGTCCGTCTGATGTCATGGAGGGGATGGCGGGAATGCCTGTCATGACCATGCCAGAGCTGTATTACGAGACAAGTGCAGTACTAATTACGCTTATTTTAGTGGGTAAATGGTTCGAAGCGGTAGCCAAAGGGCGTTCGTCTGAGGCGATCAAGAGCCTGATGAGCCTACAGGCGACGACGGCACGTGTAGTACGTGATGGACAAGAGCTTGATATACCGATCGAACAGGTACGTGTGAAGGATATCTTTATTGTACGACCCGGCGAGAAAATTCCTGTCGATGGTGTGGTCGTGGACGGACGTTCCGCAGTGGACGAATCCATGTTAAGTGGTGAGAGTCTTCCGGTTGAAAAAGAAGCAGGTTCCGCAGTTACAGGGGCGACGCTTAATAAAAACGGGGTACTACGTATTCAGGCCGAGCGTGTGGGTGGTGATACGGCGTTGTCCCGTATTATTAAGGTCGTGGAAGATGCACAAAACTCTAAGGCCCCGATTCAGCGGATTGCGGATCAGATTTCCGGTATTTTTGTCCCCATTGTTGTTGCTATTGCTGTGTTAGCCTTTATCGTCTGGTTTTTCCTTGTGACGCCGACTGATTTTGCAGGCTCACTGGAGAAAATGATTGCAGTTCTCGTCATTGCTTGTCCTTGTGCGCTCGGCTTGGCTACTCCAACGTCCATTATGGCAGGATCGGGACGTGCCGCTGAATACGGTATTTTGTTCAAGGGCGGCGAGCATTTGGAAATGACCCGTTCAGTCAACGCAGTGGTATTGGATAAGACAGGAACAGTTACGAATGGCAAGCCAGAGCTGACAGATGTTATGGTTGGTGCAAGCGGCTTGGCTGAAAACGATTTGCTGCGGTTGCTCGGTGCAGCAGAAAAAAGCTCGGAGCATCCGCTGGCGGAAGCCATTGTAAAGGGGATTGCAGATCGAGGAATTGATCTGGTAGCACCGACAGATTTTGAAAATATTCCGGGTTATGGTGTGAAGGCGCATGTGGAAGGTAAGCAGGTATTGGCGGGTACACGCCGATTGATGAGCAGGGAAGGCATCGCAATAGATGACTCAGCCGAGCAGTATATGAATGAGCTGGAAAACGCAGGGAAAACCGCGATGCTGGTCGCTGTGGACGGTTCCTATGCCGGACTGGTGGCCGTAGCGGACACGATTAAAGAAACGTCACGGGAGGCCGTTGCCCGTCTGCGGGCGATGAACATTGAAGTCATCATGATTACGGGTGACAATGAACGGACTGCGCGGGCTGTTGCCGCCGAGGCCGGAATTGAACGAGTGCTGGCGGAGGTGCTGCCTGAAGGAAAGGCTGAGGAAGTGAAACGGCTTCAGGAACAAGGCATGATCGTAGCTATGGTTGGGGATGGTATTAACGATGCGCCTGCGCTGGCTACTGCTAATATTGGGATGGCGATGGGCACGGGAACGGATGTGGCCATGGAGGCGGCGGATATTACCCTCATGCGCGGCAACCTGAACAGCATTCCTGACGCGATCGAAATGAGCCGCCGGACGATGACAAACATACGGCAAAATCTGTTTTGGGCGCTCGGTTATAACGTGATCGGTATTCCGATTGCCGCTTTGGGCTTCCTTGCTCCATGGTTGGCGGGAGCAGCCATGGCATTTAGCTCTGTTTCGGTTGTGCTAAATGCACTGCGTCTCCAACGGGTGAAGCTGTAAATGTATGGATGCACCAGCAGGATAGCGTGCTGCCGGACATCTGTAGCGAGATAAAGTTATTATCAGAGTATAGAGCAAGTACGCACAATTGGTTTTCTGCGTGCTTGCTTTTTGTTGCGTTTGTTTTTTTAAACCATACTGTTAACCCTCATCACGTCAGGTTGCTTATCATTCGCGAAAGTTTCATAATATTTGTAGGAGTGCCATGCAAGCATGCAAGAACTTCTTCGTATACTCACAGCTAGAAGTAGATAAAGAGCTTAAATTATGGATTAGGAGTGAAGCAGTCATGAATGATACGATTTCCTTGTTGATGAATCACCGGTCTGTGCGAAAGTTCAAGTCAGACGCCGCCGTTACCGACGAGCAGCTCGCAGCTATTGTGGCAGCTGGCCAAATGGCATCCTCGTCCAGTAATGTGCAGGCATATACCGTTATTGCCGTTACCGATCCTTCTTTAAAAACAAAACTGGCCGAGTTGGCAGGAGGGCAGGCTTACGTTGAGCAATGCCCCGCGTTTCTGGTATGGTGCGCAGATTTGTACCGTTTGAAGCAGGTGACGATTCACCACCAGCCAGGCCAGCCTTCCTACGAAGGGTCCGTCGAAAACTATACGGTTGCGACCATTGATGCCGCGTTAGCTGCACAAAATGCAGCGGTAGCCGCTGAATCACTGGGCCTGGGCATCGTCTACATTGGCGGCATTCGTACTAAAATAGCAGAGGTATCTGAGTTGCTAGGGTTGCCAGAGCTGGTGTATCCAGTGTTCGGTATGTGTATTGGTGTACCAGATCAGGAAACGGGCTTGCGCCCACGTCTTCCGCTGTCCGGTGTTTTGCATATGAACGGCTACGACAAAAATCAGACGATGAAGGCTGTAGAGGTATACGACCACACATCAGCCGAATATTTGAAGGAGCGTACGGGCGGTCAACGCTCTACGCCATGGTCTGAGCAAATGGCCGCGAGACTGACCGAGCCAGCACGTTTGCAGTTGAAGCCATTTTTGGAACAGAAGGGTTTCTTAAAGCAATAAAAGCTGAGTAGCGACAAAAACTCTGCAAAATACAAGAACCTCCTTATTTACGCATGATGAAGTCCCGCGTAAATAAGGAGGTTCTTTGCTTTAGTTGCATGTTGTGGTTGTAAACCTTTCAGTTAGTAAATAGCTGGTATCCTTTATCAATCAGATAGTGAGTAAAAGCGTCTCGTATTTTCATGAAATAATTGACGCACGGCAGATTCATCTTGATGGGTCAGCTTGCTATACGCGCGAATGACGTCGGCAGTCATCCGTGGATGTGTCTGTTGTCCGGTAAAAGGCCCCTCGAACGGCCAGGGACCGTCTGTCTCTGCCATGATCTGATCAGACGGATACTGTCTTGCCAAACTGCGGATCTCTTCTTCGTACAGGAGATCCGGTGTGAAGGAGACATAATAGCCGTTCCGGGCCATACGTTCGGTTGTGGCGGCAGAGCCTTTAAACCAGTGAAAATGCGCTTGCGTGACGCTGTGACGTTCCAGAAGGTCACAGGCGATGTCTGCGTCCTCATAAACGGCGTGCAGGACAATGGGCTTGTTATGCTTGCTTGCAAACTGGATAAAACGCTCCAGCAGCGCTATGTAGGGAGCGAGGTCAAAAGGTGAACCGCTCTGTGAGGCTTCCAGCCGATTGTAATAGGGCAAGCCGACTTCACCCACGGCGACCATCCGCTGTATATGTTCGTCCATCCAGTCGAATAAGAGGTCAAGCTCAGCTTGCGGTGGAAGAGCCTGTTCGGGATGAAAGCCAAAGGCTGGCCGTACCAGCTCGGGGTAACGCTTGGCTAACTGTAGATTGGCTCGGCTGGAGCCCAGATGCATCGACACGGCTATCACGGCTTGGACGCTGCTATCGGCAAGTGAAGCGAGCAATAACTCCTGTTGTTCAGGCGGGTAGCTGTCTACATGAATATGCGCGTCGATTAATGGAGCGGGCTCAATTGCGGTCAAATCCAAGCCTGGCTTTGTTTGGATGTTCCATTTCAATGCACATCGAACTTTTACGTCACTCATGTCGATTCAATCCATCTTCCGGGATATTCTTGTGGACGCTCTGAGCATTGTCCATGTTGGCGTCCAGTTTGTACTTTTCCTCGCGCATCCAGCTGGTCATGGTCCGCTTCCATTCAATAAAGAGCGGATCGAGGGTGATTTCTTCCCTACGCGGGCGGGGAAAAGGGACATCTACGACATGCACCACCGAAGCAGGTCGCGCCGACAGCACATAGATGCGGTCGGAGAGCAGCAGTGCTTCTTCAATGCTGTGGGTAATAAACAGCACAGAACGGCGGTTCTTCTCCCACATCCGTAATAACCATTGCTGCATGTCTGCACGTGTTAGCGCATCGAGTGCGCTGAACGGCTCATCCAGCAGCATTAATTCCTGCGGGCTGAGTAGTGCTCGTAGAAAGGCGGCGCGCTGTTGCATTCCACCAGACAGCGTATGTGGATACGCCTTGGCGAATTTACCAAGTCCAACCTGTTCGAGCCATTGCAAGGCTTCTTTGCGACGCTCGCGTTCACTGGCGTGCTCAGGGGGGACTGCTGTAGTTTTACGTGGAGCATTTTCCTGCCCAAGCAGTACGTTGTCCAGCGTGGTACGCCACGGGAAAAGGGCAGGCTGCTGCGGCATATAGCTGATATGCCCACGTTCACCAGTCATGTCCCGTCCGTGCATACGGATACGTCCCTGCTGTGGTTTGAGTAGCCCGCCGATGATGTGAAATAGCGTGCTTTTGCCACTGCCTGACGGACCGATGAGGGAAACGAATTCTCCTGGATTGACTGTGAGGGATACATCCTGCAGTACGGGCAGTAAGCTTCGCTTTTCGCGGAAGGCAAGGCTGATCCCGTCCAATTCCAAAGCAGGAGGAGCAGTTGAAGGACTCTGTTGTTCCCCGGCTCGTTGTTCATTAGCCACGTTGTGTGATGATAAGTCAATCGGATGCAGACTCATACGCGCCACGTCCTTTCTTTGCTGTATTTACTTCAAGGAGGAAGCTACTCTCGATCGGGTTTCCAGCGAACCAACCATTTCTCAAGTAGTAAAATAACCACAAACATGAGTAAGCTGAGTGCGACAATAATGCCGATGGCAGCAAAAATGAGGTCCGTGCGATAGGCCGATTTTTGCAGCAGCATATAATATCCAATTCCTTCACTAGCTCCGATCCATTCGGCAATGATCGCGCCCATCACACTATAGGTAGCAGCAATTTTAACGCCAGAAAAGACTTGCGGCAGGGAATGTGGCAGCTCCAGCTTCATAAAAATAGACATGCGGCTTGCACCCGACATCCGCATATAGTTCATCATCGTACGGTCTGTTCGAGTCAGCCCGTCCATGGCCGCTACAGCCACGGGAAAAAAGCATACTAAGGTAATGACCATGAGCTTGGGCAGCACGCCAAAACCAAACCACACCATGAGCAACGGACCGAGGGCGATGATCGGAATGTTTTGGCTAAGGATCAAGAGCGGGTATAGAGCAGATTTGAGAAAAGGAATCGTATGAAGAACGATGGCGATCAGCAGTCCCGTAGCTGTCCCTATAGCGAATCCCGCAAGTGTCAGACGAATTGTAGCCCATGTATGGGTGCCAAGCAACGCCGATTGCGCCATGCCCTCTTGTACGATGAGGGATGGAGCTGGCAGCAGCCAGGATTCAATATGTAAATAGGAAACCGCCCCCTGCCAGGCCGTTAAAAAGAAGAGGACCGCCACAAGGGGCGGCCATACGCTTTTCCACCAGGATGCGTTCTTGCCTTTCGGATTCATGGGCGATATTTCTCGGTCAGCTTGTTCATGCTGATGCCTTGTGGGTTATGTGCGATTTTGATCTGTGAAATGACGCTGGGACTGCCCGCTTCCGTCAAAGCCTCGTGCATTTCTTTAACCACTTTCAGCAACTCGTCGAGCTCGCCCTCCATGGTCGTATCCAATGGATTCACCTGATATTTGACGCCGGAGCGCTGAATGACCTCAATCGCCTTATCTACATACGGGTAAGAGTCCTCGTTATTAGGAGTTTTAGGGATTACTTGAATACTGAGCAGTGTGTTAGCCATGAAAATTCACCTGTCCTTTATTGTGGAGTTGTTTTGAGAAAATAGGGTGGTTTAAGGCGGGGAGACCGCTTCGCGTTTCATTTGATCTTACGATCGCTGTTGCCGTGGGATTCTTTGAATAAATTTTAAAAGGTAAGAATCCCACGGCAAAGGCGAACGCTGCGCTTCTCCAGATTCAAATGAACCGCTACGCTGCCAACCGCCTTAAAAGCACCTTAGTTTTTAAGCTAGGTTGTACGGTATTTTGTATTTTTCTCACATAAGCGCACCTGCTTTTGCGCTTAGACACTATGAGACTAAAGAATAAACCAAGTGGAACGAGAACGAAGTGGGCGGAATGGTGCTGTACAAGCGTTAGCGTTCGCCTTTGTACCCAGATTTCAACCTCTGGATATTCATAAAAGAAATCTGGGTATAACAGCGATGGGAAGCACCATCCGACTGCGTAGTGGAACTTCGTTCACTTCTCTAGTTCAGTCTTATTTAGCGTTTTAACAAATGATCAGCGCTTGGGCAAGAAGTCGTTTGTGAAGGCTTTATCCACTTCCAAAGGCTTGCTGAGCAGCTTGCGTTCGTACATCCAGTCCGAATAGTTTTGCCATACCTCCGCTTTTTGCACACCCCATTGCGCGGCATCGTCCTGATAACGCGGGCTCAGCCATTTTTGGCTGGCAAGTACCAGTTTTTTATCCAGCTCCGGTACAGCTTTGCTTAAGATGTCCGCGGCTTCTTCTGGATGGGCGATAGTGTATTCATAGCCTTGTGCGGTAGCGTTCATGAACGCTTTTACCAGTTCTGGATCATTTTTTATTGTCTGTTCGTTGCTCACAATTACAGGTGTATAGTAATCGAGGCTTTTGGAATAATCTTTTACATACAGCATATCCAATGGCTCACCTCGAAGCTGGGCCTCGATTCCGGTCCATGCGTAGAAAATCCAGGCAAAGTCGATATCCCGCTTCACGGCTGTAAAATAGTCTGCATTGCCCATGTTGACGATCTTCACTTTGCTCACATCACCTTTGTCTGAATCCATGATGGATTTCATGACCGCTTCTTCTACGGGAGATCCCCAACCGCCGTATTTTTTACCTTCAAAATCTTTCGGGCTCTTAATTCCGCGATCTACCGGGGCTGCGAAGCCTGAGGTATTATGCTGAATCACTGCAGCTATGGATACAAGCGGCACGCCTTGCGTACGAGCCTGTGTGACGCCTTCTTGGTAGCTGATACCAAAAGGTGCAGCATTAGAGGCAACCATTTGATCGGCTCCGCCTGAACCAGGTTGAATAATTTGGACATTCAAACCTGCTTTTTCGTAAAATCCTTTGTCCTTGGCAACATAGAGTCCCGTATGATTCGTATTGGGTGTCCAGTCGAGCACGACTTTAACATCTTTGAGCTCCTTTGCCGGAGTAGACGTTTGAGTGTTGGTAGCGGGAGCCGCTTCTTGGGATGTGGAGGGACTTCCACCACAAGCGGTCAGGGTCAGGGCCATGAGCCACAGACTGATCAGTCCCAGGCTTAACATTTTCATGCGCTTCATCGTTGTGTTCTCTCCTTTAATTACCCGTTATCCGTCCAATCAGACAGCTTATGTTCCCCATTTTCATAAAAATAACATCTGCCGGACGCGATCTTTCCAACAACTTAATCTTCAACAAAAAAAGCGCCCCGAGGTTCCGGGACGCTTGCGCTTGTATATACCAAAGTAAGGGATGGTCCTATGTGAAAAAGGCACATCTTGCTTAAGCATTCCTACGCTGGCATTACCCAGATCAGGTTGTAAGGGTCAGTGTCTTGGGACACACTCTCAGCCGGCCGATTCCAGCACCCCTGGCATTGTAAGGTTTAATGGGTTCATTTATTCGGGTTTACTACGACGATTATATGCCTTGAATGCGGGTCTGTCCAGCATGGAGGAAGAGATGACGGTTCATTTGCCGAACGACAGGGTACACTTTTACTGTGAGCTTTGATCTGAAAATGAGCATGCATCAATCCGATCTGATCGGGTCATGTTATTTTCAGAACAGCTGCGCAGGTAGGTTCAGATGGGCTGGTGCCCAATGGCATGGCCGTAGAGAATTCTAATTCGTGAAAAGGAGTTGTTGTACTGTGGGTAAAACGGAAACATTGGATCGTAGCCAACTAGAACAAGCCATTGTGAAGGCTTTGGATAACAACAAATTTTGCTCGTTAGGCACGGTAGAGGGTGGCAAACCGAAAGTACGCTATATGGCCCTTTTTAACGATGGAATGAACATTCATCTGGCGACAGATCGTAAAACGCATAAAGTGGATGAGCTAAAGGATAATCCGAATGCTTATCTGCTGCTGGGTTATGAAGTTGGCGGTACAAAGGAAGTCGTAGAAGTGGAGGCTACTGTCCAGATTACAGCTGATGAGGGGCTACGTAAACAAGTGTGGAACGATTCATTGAAGGAATGGTTTTCCGGACCGGATGATCCCGATTATGTCATTCTGGACGTGAATCCGACTCGCATTGAGTATGTGGGTCAGCAAACGGAGCGCCAAGTGTGGAATAAATAATGAGAATATAAATGGATAAACCAGTGAATCTCCGAGTTTTTTAGGAGGTTTGCTGGTTTTTTTATTTTTGAGAGAATTAATTATTTTTTCATAAATAATTTAAGTGAATGACTACTCTTTTGTCTGGCGTTGGATTAAAATAGAAATGGTGGGTTCAAGGCTTACATATATGTGCAAAAGTATGTATATGAGGCATACACCTTAATGAGGAGGGGTATATTTTGTTATTTCGTAAAAATTGGTTTAAAGGGTTTACAGCAGCCGTTGTAGCTTGTAGCATGCTGGTGTTTTCGGCCGCTCCATCCTGGGCAGCTAGCGATTCTCGCGATAGCGCTACGGTGAATTTGCGGATCATGGAAACAACGGATATTCATGCGTCGCTGATGAACTATGATTACTATTCGGACAAAGAAACCAACGAATATGGCTTGGTTAGTACAGCTATTTTGATCCAGAAGGCACGTAGTGAAACAAGAAACAGTATGCTGTTCGATAACGGTGATTTGTTACAGGGCAATCCATTAGGCGATTATATGGCCAGAAACAAAACCTATGAAAAAGAAGGCGGTGTCCATCCAGTCTACAAGATGATGAACTTGATGGGCTATGATGCGGCGACAGTGGGCAACCACGAATTCAACTATGGTCTCGATTTTCTGGAAAAATCGCTCAAGGGAGCCGATTTCCCTTACGTAAATGCGAATGTTTATGTTGATAAGGGGGGGCAAGCTACTAAAAATTATTTTACCCCTTATCAAATTCTTGATAAAACGGTAACGGATGAGAAAGGTGAAGAGCATACGCTCAGAGTGGGTGTCATCGGCTTGGTCACACCTCAAATTATGCAGTGGGATGAAGCCAATTTGAAGGATAAAGTCGTTACGAAGGATATTGTGGAAACGGCGAAAAAGTTTATTCCTCAAATGAAGACGGAAGGTGCTGACATTATTGTCGTGCTTGCGCACACAGGTTATGAGGATGTGCCGCAAACGCCAATGATGGAGAATGCCGTTAAATATTTAAGCCAGGTGGACGGAATTAACGCTATTCTGTTTGGGCATGCTCATAAATCTTTCCCTGGTCCTGATTTTAAAGAAATGAAGGGTGTAGATCTAGATAAAGGAACCATTAACGGCGTACCGGCCGTGGAAGCTTCCTCATGGGGCAAGGAGCTGGGTATTATTGACCTGAGCCTGGAAAAGAAAAACCGCGAGTGGAACGTAACAAACTCTCAGTCTGAAGTACGTCCGGTTGTGAATACCACTAACCAGGCTGTGCAGTTTACTCCTGACTACAAACTGACAGATTCGATCAAGGAAGAGCATCAAGGAACCTTGGATTATATTCGTCAACCTGTCGGAACAACGACTGCACCGATTACCAGCTATTTTGCATTAGTGCAGGACGATCCTTCTATTCAAATTGTGACGAATGCACAGAAATGGTATGTTCAAAACCATCTTAAAGGAACTGAATACGAAAAACTTCCCGTATTGTCGGCAGGCGCTCCATTCAAGGCCGGCGGTCGAAACGGAGCCGAGTATTACACCAATATTCCTGAAGGTACGGTAGCGATTAAAAACGTATCCGACCTGTATGTGTATCCGAACACGGTTCATGCTGTAGAAGTGACCGGTGCTGAAATTCAGGAATGGCTGGAGTGGTCTGCAGGTCAGTTCAACCGCATTGATCCAAAGCAAACTGAGGAGCAATCGCTGATTAACAAAGATTTCCCAACCTACAATTTTGATGTCATTGACGGTGTGAATTACCAGATTGATGTAACTCAGCCTGCACGATATGATGCCAAGGGAACTATTATTGATTCTTCAGCTCATCGTATCAAGGATCTGCAATACAATGGAAAAGCGATAGATCCTGCACAGAAATTTATCGTGGCCACCAATAACTATCGTGCTTCCTCATCCAAACTGGCCAACCCAGATGGCAAACGAATTGTGATGGCAGCACCGGATGAAAGTCGCCAGGTCATTGTTGACTATATCCGTACGAACGGAACGATTAATCCAGCGGCGGATGGCAATTGGTCTATTGCTCCTTTTGGTCAGGCAAAGGTTACTTTCGAGTCCTCTCCTGATGCCAAAGACGTGCTGGCAGGAAATCAACAAATTTCATTCTTGAGCAGCGCGGCAGACGGCTTTGCCAAATACAGCTTAAAAGCTGGTGCTAAGCCTAGTGCAGCAACGACTCCTGTAAAGGAAGCTGTGGCTCCCGCGAAAGCAACAGCAAAGCCAGCTGTTAAAACGACCAAACCCGCGACTGTTAAACCAGCTAAAACAACGAAGCCAAAGGCGTCCAAATAACTTCGAACTTTAGTTTTCAATCAATATCAGAATGAAGCAGCAAGTCTCTTTAACCAAGAGATTTGCTGCTTTTTTTAATGCCAAAAACAACAGCCCCCGAATTTATCATGAGTGCAAAAAGTTTTCTGTTTTTGTCGAATATATACTTAAGTCCTAAGTTGTCGTTAAGAATAAGCTAGTTTTTTGTAAAAACACGTAGTTATATAGTACTTTTGTTCTAGTTATTTGTGATATAATGGTGAAAAAACCGGAAAATTGTTCCGAGGAGGACCATTATGACATGCAGCAATTGCAGCATCATATTACCTATTAAGGATCAAGGATTGCTCAGAATTAGGCATTCCAGGGTGTCGCTTACTCCAGCATTAGATGGTTTGGGTATGCTATCGGAACAAATGAAGCAGGAACATGAGCGTGAGGGTGGCATAGAGTTTCGTTATGATAGCCGTTCGGAGCTGGAACAGCTGGTTAACGGACTGGCTCGTCTGCCGCAGGAATACTTGAACCATATGCAAGTTGTGGTGACCGGCTTGCATCATGTCGAAGGATATGAGGACTGGCTTTTATTTAGTCAATTGCAAGCCAGACTGCAACATCCGGATATCGTGAATATCATTAAGGATCAAAGTTTTTCCAGCCATATGCAGCCTATTGTTGACCATAAGCTGGATATTATCGGGTTTGAGTTTTTACTGCGTCCATCACATGCGGAGAGACCTTTTCAGCCTTTCCGACTGTTTGAAATTGCCCGTGAAGCTGGCTTGCATGCTCATCTGGATCGCTCGGCTCGTATTTCCGCTATTGAAAAAAGTGCAGCATGCCTTCCGGCGGGAATTAAACGTTTTATTAACTTTCTCCCTTCGACCATTTATAATCCGGCTTATTGCTTGAATCACACCTTTGAGACGATTGATCAGTTATCCATGAATACGAAGGATTTTGTATTTGAGGTCGTAGAAACGGAAGAAATAGACGACCTTAATTTTTTGCATCATATCTTTGATCAATATCGCAATCGAGGAGTTTCGGTAGCCCTGGACGATGTGGGGGCAGGTTATTCTACGACAGAGCTTATGAATTGCCTTCAGCCGGATTATGTTAAAATTGACCGCAGTATAATTGACGGCTGTCATAGTAACAGTGATCAGAAGCGGCAAATTACAGGGATTGTAGAATCGGCTTTTCGTTTTGGAGGCCAAGTGTTGGCTGAAGGCGTAGAGCAGATGGAGGATTTTGAATTTTGCCGTGAAGCAGGTGTATCACTGGCTCAGGGTTATTTGTTTGGCAAGCCGGAGCCCGGTCCGCCCTCTAATTTTATACTTAGTAGCGTAATATAGTCAGGAACAAATTTAAGTAGACGTAGTTTATAAAAATTGGAGCTTAAATAAGGCTGTGGCATAAGCAAATTCCAATTCTATTGGACAGTGCTTATATCACCATTAACGTAAAAAAACGCGAGTTGCAGAGGTTATCTCACCTTTGCAACTCGCGTTTTTTGGTCATGCTTGCCTCACCTGAGCAAGTTCTGGACAAGCGAAGCCACCCAGTCTCGAATTTTACTTGGTAAGGAACGTTAAAAGCCTGGAACAGTTTACGACCATTTTTATTTTTAAAGTAAAGATTGACGTTTTGAAGACAATTGGATACAGTGTATTACATAGGAAACAGTGTTTCTTACGTAATACACTGTATTCATGCTAGGTAAAAAGTTTAACATTACAGGGAGGACTACCAAAATGAAAGCAGTGCAACTGAAAAATGGTTTTGGCTTTGAAGAGTTAACCTTGACGGAACTTGACATACCGGTGCCAGGACGGCTGGAAGTTCTGATCCGCATAAGGGCAGCGTCTCTGAATTACCGGGATTTGGTAATCATTAACGGAGTAATGCCAATCGGCATTCAATTTCCCTTCATTCCGTTATCTGATGGAGCGGGTGAAATTGTAGCTGTGGGCGAAGGGGTGACAAAATTTCAGATTGGACAAAGGGTAGCGGCAAATTTACAACAGAAATTCATTGGCGGGAGCACGAGAGCGGAGGTCTTAAAGGACAGTCTGGGAGGCCCACTCAGTGGAGTGGCGTCTGAATATATCGTTCTGCATGAAGAAGGGGTCGTCGCCATTCCGGATCACCTTTCTTGGGAGGAGGCTTCCACCTTGCCGATTGCAGCATTAACCGCATGGAGCATGCTGATGGAATCCGGCGGGCTGCGAGCGGGGGATACGGTGCTCTTGCAAGGAACAGGCGGTGTTTCCATCTTTGGGCTTCAATTCTCTCTGATGGCGGGAGCAAGGGTAATTATCACATCGAGCAGCAATGACAAGCTGGAACGGGCAAAGGATCTCGGCGCATGGAAGACAATCAACTATTCGGAAGTTCCCGAGTGGGATAAGGTGGCTCTGGAGCTGACAGACGGCGGAGTCGACCATGTCCTGGATGTAGGGGGAGCGGCAACAATGGCGCAATCCATCAATGCACTTCGTACCGGAGGGACTGTGAACATGGTCGGCTTCTTATCGGGCTTGACTATTCCTGAGTTCGATGTCACCAGCATTTTGCAGAAGGCTGCGACGATTCGCGGCAGCCAAGTCGGTAACCGGGAACATTTCGAAAATATGAATCGTGCCATTTCCCGCCATCGTTTACATCCTGTTATTGACCGGGTATTCCCGCTCAGCCGAATCAGCGAAGCCTTTGCACTTTTGGCTGAAGGAAAACAGTATTTCGGTAAAATCGTCGTTCAAATATAAATGAGCATTTTGCATAAATCCCAAGAGCGATTTCAAATCAGCAATATATAGATCGAAACGGTTTAGTTCGTCTATATATTGTACTTTCGAGCGTGGGGAATCGAATTATGCAAATGCTGAAATATTATTCACATCACATAGGAGGCAATCTAATGCCCAGTAAAGCTGATTTATCTGTCAAAGATTCTCAAGGAAGAAAGAATAAGAAACCGCGTAAATGGGTACGCAGAACCGGAGTATCGCTGCTGGCGGTAGTCCTTCTGGGAGTGGTTATTTTTATGCTCATCCCTTCCCCTGTCCAGCCTGCAAAATGGTTTGCACCTTCGGCCCCCTCATTTGAACAAGCGGGTCCATGGCAACAAAACAACAAACTCAGCTCCGCAGAGCTTGTTACAGATGCCCCTAAGTTTCCGGAATTTATCACCTTTGACAAGGTAGGAAATTTATATACGGGAGACTCCGACGGGAAAATTTATAAGGTTGCCTTTGATACTAAGGGCAATCCGCAAAAGGCCCAGCTATATGCAGATACCCAAGGAACGCCCAATGGACTTATGTTTGATGCAAGTGGAAATTTGATCGTTACGGATGTTAAGAAGGGGTTGCTGTCGGTAGATCCTTCCGGAAACGTGACGGTGTTGGCCAATCAAGTCGACGGCACACCGATCTATTTGGCCAACGAGCTGGATATTGCTAAAGATGGTACCATTTATTTTTCTGACACCTCCAATTATGGCAGTGTAGTCTTCAAAGAAATCGCCGAGAACAAGCCACATGGACGTTTGCTGAAATATGATCCGGTGACCAAGCAGACGACAGTTCTGTTGGAAGGCCTTTATTTTGCGAACGGGGTTGCCTTGTCTGCGGACGAAGATTTTGTGCTTGTGGCAGAGTCGTATCACTACCAATTGACCCGATACTGGCTCAAAGGGCCGAAGAAGGGGACTTCGGATATTTTTGTGGATAATCTTGCCGGTTTTCCGGATAACATTACGCGTGATGATCAAGGCCATTTCTGGGTCGGTCTCTTCACAACACGTATTCCCTTTGTAGATCAGATGCATGGAAGCCCGTGGCTGGCTGGAATGATGGCCAAATTGCCTCAATCGCTGCTCAGCGGTGCAAGCGCACCTGTGAAGCATGGGCTTGCTGTGGAGCTTAATCCGCAGGGTAAACTTATCGGAAGCTGGCATGATCCTGAAGGCTCGCTTTATGGGGTAACCACGGCTGTGAACCATGACGGATATTTATATATAGGTACAGCTCCTGGAGGCAGCCAGGGTGTTCATCGCGTGCTTTTAACCAAATAAGCTTGGGGAGGGTATAACATGATATTGGATGAGTTGAGATTATCCTGGAAAGCGAAGGAAAGCCTGGCCGGGAAAGTAGCTTTGGTAACAGGCGCAAGCAGCGGCATTGGGGCATCGATTGCAAAAAAACTGGCAAAGCGAGGCGCGTATGTAGCTGTATTGGCACGCCGTCAGGAACGATTGGATGAATTGGTTCGCGACTTGCACCAAGAGGAATTGTACGAGGTCATGGCAATACCTGCCGATATCCAAAAAGCTGAAGACGTACAGCAGGCGGTCCGCGCCATTCTTGAACGCTGGGGACGGCTTGACATTATCGTTGCCAATGCTGGCTTCGGGTATCGAAGCCCACTGGCAGAAGTGGAACTAGAAAGGTGGGAGGAGCTTTACAAGACGAATGTGCACGGTCTTGTCCTGACACTGAAGTACGGACTTCAGCCAATGAGGGAACAGGCCAAGGGGGATGTTGTCATTGTTTCCTCTATTGCAGCGAAGGAAGTGGTTGCCGGAGGAGGACTATACAGCGCTACCAAGTACGGTGTTAGCGCTATAGCCTCTGCATTGCGTTTGGAGACCAGTACGCAAGGAATTCGTGTAACTGCGATTCACCCCGGGGCGGTGGCGACGGAATTTTCGCAGGTGGCCGGATATCCCGAGCAGGAAATTCGTGCGTTTGCTTCGAGCGTTTTGCCGCTGCATCCCGATGATGTTGCAGAAGCTGCCCTTTATGCACTAGAGCAGCCGGAGCATGTCAATATTCCAGAGTTGACCATTATGCCTTCGAGGCAGGTCCAGCGGTTCAAATAGAGCGATATTTATTCTGACACAAACCGGGTAACCGGGTATGGTCATCGCCGATGCCTGGTATGGCGGTGATGAGGACTACGTGCCTTCGTTTGACCAAATCCGCTCAAATGGGTGAGCATGAACCAAAAAGCGCGAGCTATAGGGGGAATAACCCTTGCACTCGCGCTTTTTTATACTAATGACGAAGCGTGACTGTCCAATAAAGTTTAAAACCAGCTTTGGGACAGCTCATTTACTATAGAGCAGACCATATCCTGTGAAAATTTTGGCCCCACGTTCGCTCATCCAGTTATCGTGAGCACAGCTATACTGTAATGACGTACAGACCTAGCGGCGTAGTTGCACTGCCGGCGACCATGAAGCTCAGATCATAGCTGGATCTGCCGGGAGGGACGCTGATATCAGCCAATCGGCATACCTTGGTATTATCTCGTAGCAGAGGAATACCATATACACGATCGTCCACACGTACAGATCCGGCGAACGCGCCCCCACGTGGATTGGCGTAGATTCGTACGATACGTACCTCGTCACTGTCATTAACGATGGGAATGGTCGCGTTGTATATGGTTCCGAATTGTCCGCGATTATCTAGCGCAGGCCCCAGCTCGCTGCGTGCCCCGGTAAACAGCAGATCGGCAGGAGTCTCGCCGTTCAGCTTTTTGGTGGCACACGCCCGATAGTTGGCGCTCTGCCCCACCACGTACTCTGGCATCCGCGCATTCGTTTCGGAAAAGGACCACACCCCTCGTGGATGCGCCTGTGGTGGAGGTACGGGAGGAAGCGCATCCGTATGAATCTGGCGCAGATCGGTCGCCGTATCCTTGCTGATCACGGTGCGAATCACATAATCCAGCGTACCGTGGCCTTCAGCAAATTCTACTGTGAGGTCATAGATGAATCCGGCCAGCGATCCTTCGGGCAGCTCAAATTCCTCCAGCAGGACGGTGCCTTTGCTGAATTTATGACGGTCTGCTGGCTTCAGACGTTCCATCGTACCCGCCAAACAGCTTTTGGCAATAGACTGCCCGACATCTATAATCCAGTTGCCATCCTCAGGCACAATCTTAAGGGCACGTTCAATATGTCGTACTTCTAGTTTAGCGGCGCTTCTGTTCTCTACGGTGATGCCCAGTTTAACAGCGTTGCCGATTTTGTTATAATGCCAGCCGAAAATGCGATGTTTGACTGTTCGGGTTGTCGTGCGAACCACGTCATGCCACAGGGTGGCTTGCTCGGTAGGTATCGTCACGTTGGTAAGCGTCTCCGGGTTATCGCTAAGCATCAGGCGGCGTGTTCCCCCCTCAGTGGCTGACTCCACGTCCACATGGAAGTTGGGCGGGATCACAGCAGTTTCCACAATCAGATCCTTTGGCTCCTTGGGTCGATGGTTCATGTCAATTCCTCCTTTTATTCAAAAGTGGCACCGCTTTGAGTACATGTATATGGGCCGTTCATAAATATAGGTAACGCCAGGTCCACTTTTACAACCTGTTTTGCAAAATATTTTTTTAAAATAAATCTCCGTAGGTTATAGCGGCTCTGCTAATGCGTCGAAGCAAGCTTACAAGACTCTTGTTCCTCTACATCAACGATTCGCAGACAGGTATTGCGTGTATGTTAAGAGCATAAGCTATAGGATGTACAGAGAAGCTACAGGAGGGAAACATGCCTAGAAAAATATGGTGGAAGGAAGCCGTTGTATATCAGATTTACCCGATCAGTTTTCAGGATTCTGACGGAGACGGTAAAGGGGACTTACGAGGTATTTTGTCCAGGCTGGATTATTTGTGTGAGCTGGGTATTGATGTAATCTGGATTTGTCCGGTATATAAATCGCCTAATCACGATAACGGATATGATATTAGCGATTATTATGCCATTATGGATGAGTTTGGAACGATGGAGGATTTTGACGAACTGCTTCACCAGGCGCATGAACGAGGCATCAAAATCATGATGGATTTGGTATTAAACCATACATCGGATGAGCATCCGTGGTTTACGGAGTCACGCTCGTCCAAGGATAATCCGAAGCGGGACTACTACATATGGCGAACAGGCAAAAATGGCGGATATCCGAACAACTGGGAATCGTATTTCTCCGGTTCAGTGTGGAAATATGACAAGCTTACAGACGAATATTACATGCATCTATATTCCGAGCATCAGCCAGATCTGAACTGGGAAAATGAAGAGATGGTGGGCGAGCTCTACCGCATGGTGGAATGGTGGCTGAAAAAGGGAGTTGATGGCTTCCGTTTTGACGCCATTGCCCATATTGTCAAAGCCGAAGGGCTGCCGGATGCCGATAATCCTGACAAACGAACCCTGGTACGTGCCTATCAGCTTTTTTCCAATCTGGAACAGGTACATGTGCTTCTACGGATGCTGAATGAAAAATTACTGGAGCGTTATCCCTTAATGACAGTTGGCGAAACGTCTGGTTTAGGACCGGAACAGGCGCTTGATTATGTGGGGGACCAGCGGCATGAGCTGAATATGGTTTTCCAGTTTGAACACATGTTTATTGATGCCCAAGGGCTGGGGACGGAAAAATGGAAATCCAAGCCGTGGACACTGGTGGAGCTGAAAAAAATAATGAGCAGCTGGCAGACAGTGCTTCATGAGGAAGGATGGAATGCCAATTATCTGAACAATCATGATCAGCCGCGGGCTCTCTCGCGATTTGCGAATGATGGACAATATCGTGTGGAGTCGGCCAAAATGCTGGCAACCTTCACGCATATGCTAGAGGGTACGCCTTATATTTATCAGGGTGAGGAAATTGGGATGACGAATATTGCATTCCCGTCCATTGATGATTATCGGGATGTGGAAACGTTGAATTATTATGAGCAACAACGGAAGATCGGTGAGTCTGAGGAACAGATTATGGCAGAGATCTGGCGGAAAAGTCGGGATAATGCGCGTACTCCCATGCAATGGAATGCTGGACCCTCAGCCGGATTTACCGATGGAGAGCCGTGGATGAAGATTAACGATAACTACACACACATTAATGCAGAGGAAGAAAGAAGTAATCCAGACTCGATTTTCCACTATTATCGCAAGTTGATTGCTCTGCGTAAACAACATGAGGTCATAGTCTATGGCGAATACAAGCTGCTGTTGCCGCTGGATACGGAGCTGTATGTATTCACTCGTATGCTGGGAGAAGAGCGTTTGCTCGTCATTTTGAATTTCTTTGACCGTGATCCGGTGTACCACTGGCCCGAGGAGGACTTTCCTGTCGCTAAGGCGGAGCTGCTGCTGTCCAACTACAAGCCGGTTCAAGGGGAACAACTGCATGCCTTGAAGCTGCGCCCTTATGAAGCCCGAGTGTATAAGCTAACCATGCAATAGGCGTTGCTATCTTTAGAATGGTAAAAGGAAGGGAAGGTTCATAGAGAGACCTTCCCTTTCTTGGCGTTTGGCTAAATGGTAACTGTTTCAGCCAACTCACGTATTTTGGCGATAATCCGGTCTTCTTGATTTTCCCCCTCATTAGGGATCGATTCAGTCGCGAAGGCAGCCAGTTCAAGATGGTGATGAATCATGACGGCATGGTGTGCCTCCCTGAACATCGGAATATCGTTCGCATCATTGCCGAAGGCGATAAATTTACGGGGCTGCACACCAAGCTTCTGAAGCGCGTTCCATTTATGGATATTTTGCGGGCTGATAACGTATCGACTCATTAAATTCGATTACTATTTAGTGATAATGTTTCACCTTAAGGTTGTCTAGACTTTTAAACTCATACCCTTGCTTGCGAGCCTCGTCGATGATAGAACCAAGTGCCTCGGCATTGTCCTTGGATACGGAATGGAGCAGAATGACCGCACCAGGGTGGAGCTGACCAATGACTTGACGATAGGCATAGTCCGTTCCTTGCTGTATATTTGTGTCCCAATCCTTGTAAGCCACAGACCAGAATACGCTTGTATATCCGGCTTCTCGACAGGAAGCCAATGCTTTTTCACTAAAAATGCCGCGAGGCGGCCGGACGTATTTCATTTCTTTTTGCCCGGTTAGCTCTGCCGATGCATTTCGTACCCGATCTAGCTCAGACCGGATCTCTGTCGAAGAAATGGTGCTCATATCAGGATGGCTCCATGAATGGTTTCCGATAATATGGCCCTCACTGGCCATGCGTCGCATCAAATCAGGCTGGTCTTTTACAAAATGCCCCGTCACAAAGAAGGCGGCGGGAACCTTTTTGGCCTTCAATACATCCAGCACTTTGGGAGTATACCCATTCTCATAGCCGTTGTCGAAAGTGAGAAATAATTCTTTTTTAGTGGTATCCCCCAGAAAGATGCCACCTTGCCTTTCGATTAGTTGCATAAAGCCTTCTTGTGCGATGGAAGGCAGCTCCCCTCCCTTACTTTTTTTGAACCCAAAATGATAAGGCTGTCCGTCAACAGTCTGAGTAGCCCATGCGGGTTCTGCCGTAACTGTCAACATCCCTATAACTGCAACGCATAGCCACAAGGTAAATATTCGCTTCATCTATCTTCCTCCGCTTCCGTCCCGTTCGGGCAAGGTGTGTATGCTTCGGCATATTTCATACCATTTGCAATATCATGCTGATTTATGCAAGGACGTGAACTAACCAGACTCAAAACACATATTGACATGAATATTAAATCGAAGTAGTATACTTTATAAAACTTACTAGAATACTCGGATTTAGTTCGATCGTTTATGCCAAAGAAAAGCAATCAGCTTAGAACATCTTACATACTTGTGAGAACGGAAGGAGTTAGGACTCATGATTGAACTTAGGAATGTATCCAAAACCTATGTGAGAAAAGGTCTAAGTATTGAAGCGTTAAAAAATATAAATATCAAAGTGGATAAAGGAGATATTTTCGGATTTATCGGATTCAGTGGCGCAGGGAAAAGTACGCTGATCCGTTTGGTTAATCGTCTGGAGAAAGTAACCAGCGGAGAGGTTCTTGTTGAGGGGGAACAGTTAAATACCTATTCAACCTCTGGGCTGCGGAAGGTAAGGAAGAAGATCGGAATGATTTTTCAGCATTTTAATCTGCTGGAATCAAAGACAGTGTTCGACAACATTGCAATTCCGTTGGTGCTGCTTAAGCGCAACAAACGGGAAATAGAGAGGCGTGTAAAAGAGCTTTTGGCGTTCATAGGATTGTCGGACAAGGCGAATAGCTACCCCAGCGAGCTTTCCGGCGGACAAAAGCAGCGTGTGGGGATTGCACGGGCGCTTGCGAGCAACCCGTCCATTTTGCTCTGTGATGAGGCAACCTCAGCACTTGATCCGCAGACCACACAGTCAATTCTCGACTTGCTTCGCAAAATCAATAAGGAATACAAGATCACCATTTTGATCATCACCCATGAGATGTCGGTGATTCAGCGGATTTGCAACAAGGTAGCCGTAATGGAAAAGGGGGAAATCATCGAGCAGGGCAATGTCCTGGAGGTATTCGGGCAGCCGCAGCACCCAACGACGCAGAGCTTTGTACGCACGGTCATTCACGATACGGTACCCGAGAGTGTGCTGCAAACGTTTGAACAGCAAGAATCACAGCGAATATACAAGCTGGAATTTATAGGGCAGGTTGCTTCTGATCCGGTGGTTCATGAATTGATTCGGCAGCATGATATCCACGTGAACATTTTGTTTGCCAACATGACGGAGATTCAAGAAACGACGATTGGCTATATGACGATTCAACTGCGCGGTGGACAGCATGCCGTTCAGCAGGCTGTTGATTTTCTCAAGAGCAAAGGAGTCCATATTCAGGAGGTAGAGAGTCTATGATGATTACAGGAACTACGATCACCTGGGATCAACTGTGGGAAGCTTTGTATGAATCCGTGCTCATGGTCAGCATATCATTATTCATTGGCGCCCTGATCGGTATCCCTATCGGTATTTTACTCGTCATCACCCGTCCGGGCGGGATTCTGGAGAACAAATGGCTGCACAATATTTTGAATCCGATCATTAACATTGTTCGTTCCTTACCGTTTATTATCTTGCTGATTGCGATCATTCCGTTAACCCGTCTGATTGTGAATACATCCATTGGGACCAGCGCGGCAATTGTCCCCTTGATTATATATATTGCGCCATATATCGGAAGGCTGGTCGAAAACTCGCTGTTGGAGGTAAATCCGGGGATATTGGAGGCAGCAGATGCGATGGGGGCGACCCCGTATCAGGTCATTCGATACTTTTTGCTTCCTGAGGCATTCAGTTCTCTGATTTTGTCGTTAACGACAGCAGCCATTGGTCTGATTGGTGCTACTGCTATGGCTGGTGCGGTCGGCGGAGGCGGAATTGGCGATCTGGCGATCGCATATGGCTATCAACGTTTTGATACGCTGGTTATGCTGATTACCGTCATCATTCTAGTCTTGTTTGTACAAGGTGTTCAGTCCTTGGGGAATCTGCTCTCCCGCAAAGCACGCAGGGGTTAAATTAGATGTTTTTCTTTTTCACCTATTGTCTGTTCATAGCTTGTAATTTTATAATCCATGCGTTCCAACACATTTTCCATATCTTCCATTTTTGCAATGAGCTGCTTGCGCTGCTCTATTAGGAGCTCTTTTCTAGCATTCATCGTTTCATCACCTTGCTGGAACAACCTAACATACTCAATCAAAATTTCAATGGGAAGTCCTACGCCTCGCATACATTTAATATATTCAACCCATCTGCAATCTTCTTCCGTGTAATCCCTGATGCCACTTTTATTACGGTTCACACGCGGAATAAGTCCGATGCGTTCATAATAGCGGAGTGTATCCTGAGATAGTTCAAATTTTTTGCTTACTTCTGCGATCAACATGCAGACTTCACCTCCTGATTTCTGATCAAGAAACGCCCTATGTAAATGGATAGGGCGTTCTTGTCGTTTCTTATTTCGAAACTGTCATTTCATCCATATTTACTGAGCGCCAACAACCGGATGAGGAACATACGGCTCTTCCAGCAATGCAATTTCTTCAGGTGTTAACGTAATCGAAAGAGCAGCTACTGCATCTTCGAGATGAGACGTTTTCGTAGCACCGATAATGGGAGCTGTTACCGGTTCTTTCTGTAGCAACCAGGCAAGTGCGATTTGAACGCGAGGAACTCCACGTTTTTCTGCGATGGCCGCAACCTGCTCCACGATCAATCGATCGGTATCGGCAGTCGCATCGTATTTAGATTTCGCAACCTGATCGGTTTCGGAACGATGTGTTGTTTCCTGCACATCACGCGTCAATCTTCCACCTGCAAGCGGGCTGTATGGAATCACACCGATTTTTTCTTCCTTACAAAGCGGCAGCATCTCTCTCTCCTCTTCACGATATAAGAGATTTAAATGATTCTGCATTGAAACAAATCGGGTCCATCCATTCTTTTCAGCGACATGTAACGCCTTTAGAAACTGCCATGCGTACATAGCAGAAGCACCAATATATCTTGCCTTCCCGGCCTTCACAACATCATGTAATGCTTCCATCGTCTCTTCAATAGGGGTATTGTAATCCCAGCGATGGATTTGGTACAGATCCACATAATCTGTCCCCAGTCGCTTAAGGCTCTTATCTATTTCACTCATGATAGCCTTTCGGGAAAGTCCCGCACCATTCGGGCCTTGATGCATACGGAAATGAACCTTGGTCGCGAGGACAATTTCATCTCGATTCGCATAATCCTTTAAAGCCCGTCCAACAATTTCTTCGCTAGTTCCATCTGAATATACATTCGCGGTATCAAAAAAATTAATACCTAGCTCCAGGGCATTTTTTATAATGGGACGACTGCGCTCTTCATCTAGTATCCATGGGTGAATCCACCGTTCTGCAACCCCAAAGCCCATACACCCAAGACAAAGCCGGGATACATCCAAGCCGGTATTTCCAAGTTTCACATAGTCCATTTGATTATACCTCGCTTTCCTAGATATTGTTTTCTTCAAATGTAGTCTACTCCAGCTACTTACACCGGATATTATTACATTTGGAGTTCACTCCAAGTCAAGCAATTTTGCTCCGGAATGATTCGTGTAGGACTAATTGTTCAGAATCGGTTCAGTGGGGTTTCGTATACTTCTCTTAGCATAGTTCCTTGGTTGCATAAATCGTAGAACTAAACATGACTAAAGCCTTTGATAAAACAGGATATATGCCAATAAATAGTGTCTAGGAGTGGAAATGTTGAAACTTGTAAATCGAAATAAATGGATTGCATCTGCGATGGTATTGGGTATTGCTTCAGGTTCAATCGTATCTCTGCCTTGGGTGGGCGGCGTCCAGACTGCTTATGCAGCGACAGCAGATACGCAAAGCGAAACTGGATTTGTAACACAAGCTCGCACCTTGGGTTTGATGACAGGCGGTAATCAGGGCGATTTTATGGCTCAAAAAAATTTGACCCGTGCAGAAGCGGCTAAAATTTTGTGCAGTCTGTTCCAGTTGGAAGTTAACAACCAGTCGCAGACTTCTTTTATGGATGTATCGTCAGATGCATGGGGCGCTCCCTATATTGAGGCTGTACGTGCAGCCGGGTATATGACAGGTAACGGGGAACTGTTCCGTCCGGGGGATGCCATTACCAAGGAAGAACTGATCGTATCGCTCGTACGTGCAATGGACTTACAGGATGCCGGCACAGCGAATGCACAGCAAAATGCAGTTCAAGTTGCCCGCTCTTATGGTCTGTTATCAGAGGATGCTTCTACAACGGATTTGAAAAATCCATTGAACCGGGAGAGTGGTGCGGAAGTATTCGTCAGCCTGCTGGATCATCCGGTAGGAGAAGTGAAATCAGAGGGCAATACTGTTCGAATCGGAAATATCCCGTATCAGTTGGAAGGATCTTTGCAAGGTTTGTTTGGTGAAAATAACAAAGCTGTACTAAAAGGGGCAAAATTCGACCTTAACCGTAATTTGCGTACACTGACAGGTGTGAATAAGCTGGAAATTAACGCAGACGGTGGCGTTTTTGACGGCAAGGGCGTGTCTTTTGAGGGGCGCCTGATCGTTAATGGCTCGGTAACCTTGAAGAACATGTCCTCTACAGGGGTATTGGAAATCAAAGGCTCAGGGACCCAGCCTGTATCGGCCATTTTGGAAAATACGGCATGGTCTGGTGTGGAGCTGGGCTCTAAGGATGCAAAGCTGACAGCAACCGGGACGACGAAGATCGACAACCTGACGCTGAAAAATGATGCATCGATCGTGACCGAGGGAAATGCCGCGATTAGCCGCGTTTCGTTGCAACAGGGACTGGGCAAGCTGTTGGTTAGCGGCAGTATTGGTTTGCTGGATGCATCACAATATGTGGGCGTTCCTTTTATTACGCTGGCTAAGGGAGCTACAATCAACCAGCTTAACCTGCCGGAACAAAAACAGCCGCAGGATGTTATCATTAACTATGATGCGATGAAAGAAGCTGTTAGTCTCGTGAATGGCACGACGAACTCGTCCTCTGCTGGATCAGTTGTCACGGAAACAGAGAGCAAAGATAAGAAAAAACACAACAGTGATATTGTCAACGTAGACCGCAGTCAGCTGGAGGCAGAAGTCCATGCAGCCAAAGATCTGCTGGATCGTGCAGGTGAGGGTGGACCGGATCAGGCACTCTACCCGGCTACGGCGAAGGAAAGCCTGTCGGCAGCAATCCATCAGGCTACGCTGGTACTCAACAATACTACAGCTACACAGGCAGAGGTAGATCAAGCGCTCAGCACATTGAAACAGGATGTTTCTGTGTACACAGATTCAGCCACAGAACCGGCGATTGGAACACAGGAATTAGTTAGACTGATTCAGGTAGCTTCGACTACCCTTGAGCAAAATCGAATGGTTAGCGACGAATTCCCGCCTCTTTGGGATGAATCACTAAGTCAAGCTATTCAATTTGGCAATAATGTGTTGGAAGGGAATGCGCCTCAAAATATTGTGGATCGGGAAGTAGTAAGCCTGCGTCGAGTAATTAAAGTATACGAAGCATCGGTAAGACTCAGAGATGCCTATCTGCATTTTCTCGATGTAACGGATCATGTGGAGAATTTGAAAACAGACAAAGCGCGTTACAAGTCCGTAGTGAGGGAAGGATCAAACGTATATCTGAATCCATTATCTACAACGGAGCAGTTGGACGAATGGACACAAAAAATAGAAGGTACCACAGAATCATTCTTGGCACTGCAAGCAGCGGACTTCTCAGTGCTTAAAAATACTTTACAAGAAGCGCAGGTTATCTACGATCAGAGTGGCTCTCAAAATGCCGAACTGGGCAACCTCATTCAGGAATATACAGAGAAGATGCACACCGCTATGACGCAACTGGATGTATTGAACTTGAACATGGAGCTGAGTCAAAGGCTTGCGGAATTCACTGCACCAGTGCCTGCTACAACTCGGGAAAAACTGCAACAGCTGGTTCATGACGTTCATCTAAAACTGCTGTCTGACCCTATCGCTCGTAATTATTTGAATACGGAAATGCTCCCTTTAGAGCAACTAGCAGAACAAGCCAACTTTGCACTCATGATGCCGTTTACTCCTGAGGAGCAATTGGTGATCTCTTATAATCAATTAAGTCAGGCTAAAGGGAACTATATTGAAAAATATAACGAGAAAAGACTACAATTAAGACACGAAATCATTGAAATGCAGGCATCGATCAATGGAATTTTGGTGCAAAATTCAGGCTCATTAAGCGCTGAAGCCCAGCAAGCCTTGTCTTCTGCTTCAGAGCATGCCTCCATCTTCTTAGGTTTGCCTAGCTTTGAATTGCAAGACGTGGTTCCTGTATACGAGGAGTTGCAACAGGTACAGAGCCAGTATGCTGCACCAATAGCAGTGGATACCATGTTCTTAAATTTCAACATAAGTATAGCTAATAATGAAGTTCAGACGTTCGGCCGTCATTATACCCAACAAGATAACGAAGAACTTCAAGGGCAAATTAATCAGGCAAGCCTTGTGCTTAATACTCCGGATATTACACAGCTTCAGGTAGATCAGGCTAACACAGATTTGATTACAGCACTTTCGAACTACCAATCCAAATGGATCGTAACTGATCTTGATATCAATGAGCTCAAGAACATTGCGAACAATCTGCTTACAGTAAATGGTACAGATCCTACGACGGTCTACTTTCACAGAGTAGTGGATGCATACAATCGTCTGGACCAGTATTATCCTATGCCGGAAATCAAGAAAAATTATATGAATCTGGAAGATGCGATTCAGGAGTATAAAGATTTTATAGCCAGCCAGCAACAAAGCAGCGGAACAGGAAGCAGTGACAGCAGCGGTGGAGCAACACCACCAAGCGATAGCAGCGGAACAGGAAGCGGCGACAGCAGCGGAGGAGCAACGCCGCCAAGCGATAGCAGCGGAACAGGAAGCGGCGACAGCAGCGGTGGAGCAACACCACCGAGCGATAGCAGCGGAATAGGAAGCGGCGACAGCAGCGGTGGAGCAACACCACCAAGCGACAACAGCGGAACAGGAAGCAGCGATAGCAGCGGAGGAGCAACGCCGCCAAGCGACAACAGCGGAACAGGAAGCGGCGACAGCAGTGGAGGAGTAATACCACCAAGCGATAGCAGCGGAGACGATTCAGGCTCGATTCCTGGCGGTGGCAATGATGAAGGCATGATTCCTTAACAAGGGAAATGCAGGGAGTACAAGGGTGTATAAAAGGGGACGATTCCGCACAGATTTTTGTCTGCGGCGGGCGTCCCTTTTTGCATGGGCAGCGCTTCTAATACAGCTGGTTAGAATAACCGATACTAAAAGATAGACGATATTGAAAAGAGCGGGGGATTTATGAAAAAACAGGGGGTTTTATTTTTTATTATACTTCTGCTTGCGGTTGCGTTGCCGGTGTATCCGTTAGTGTCAGGTGTTTTATCTGGAAACAGTCATTGGAAAGCACACAACGGTGTTATTGATTTGCGTAATTGGGACCCTGAAAAGGAAGGCCCTATACAGCTGGGAGGGGAGTGGAAATTTTACCCCAATCAGCTTGTGCAACCTTCATCCTTTCATGAAATGCAACAAGATAAGGATTGGGAAAATCATCAGAGTTCTTCAGAGTTGAGGCTGGAAACGAGTTCTTCTGCCAAGATTGTGGATGTGCCTGGTAAATGGAATCAGTGGATGCCTAAGGGACAGGCGACCGGATATGGAACCTATCATATCCGTGTGCTGTTGCCTGAAAAAGCGGAAAATCTGTACGGCATCTATATGCAAAACATTCGCAGCGCCAGTCAAGTATGGATTGACGGAGAAAACGTGGGAGCAAGTGGTATTCCCTCTGTTTCTGCCGACAAGGGCAAGCAGGGCAATGTTCCCTATGTTGGATTTGCAGCGATAGATGGACATTCGGCTGATATTACCGTGCATGTGGCTAATTATAGCTACTCCTCCGGTGGAATCATTTATCCACTGTTATTTGGGGATTACGAGAGTATTACGCATAGCCGGGAAGTTGCAATGGCAGAGGACACCATACTGATAGCAGGATTTTTTATTCCTACCGTATTTTTTATCATGCTATACCTTTTACGTAAAAAGGAGAAGGCATTGCTTTACTTAGGATGCTTTTGTATCGCGGCTTTATTTTATATTCTGACACATGGAGAAAAGCTGCTGGCTTGGGGAATACCGGACTTACCTTATGAATGGATACTGAAAATACAGTCGTTCTCGTCAACCCTGTTCTACTATTTTCTGATCCACTATGTTCATCTTTCGACGCAGATTGTTATGAATCGGCTCGTGCTGCGCCTCTATAATATTACAACCGCACTGATGCTGGGTATGGGGCTATTTCTGCCTACATTGGTACTCTCATCCTTTGAAGCATTTATTCTTCTTTTTGGTGTAGTCAGTGTGGGATATGTATTACTGATCTTGATTCGTGGGCTTCTTCAACGGACGGATGACGCTGCACTGCTAGTCATTAGTATTATGAGCATTCTTATGATTGTAGTGACTAATTTTGTGTATATTCTGGGCTGGGGAGATGTGCGTGGGGTGACAGCCTATGAAATGCTCATATTCGTATTGGCTCAAACGCTCCTGCTGGCCAAACGTTTTGTACATTCGTTTATGGAGGTTGAGAACCTGTCACGACGGTTGCTAACACTGGATGGGTTAAAAGATGAATTTCTGGCCAATACGTCACATGAACTGCGCACTCCTCTGCATGGAGTCATTAATATCGCTCAATCCATGCTAGACCGCTACGGGACACAATTCAATGAGCCGCAAAAGCACAACTTGGTCTTGATTGCGAATATAGGACGCAGACTTTCGTATTTAATTAACGATATTCTGGATTTTTCTAATTTGAAAAATGGCAGATTAGCCTTAAATCGTCGGCCTGTCAATGTACAGGCAGCTGTGAAGTCCGTGTTGGAGGTATTGGGTCATACAGTGGGTAAGAAAAAGATTCAATTTGTCAAAGAATTGCCCAATTCGTTGCCCAAGGTAGATGCGGATGAGGATCGGCTGATTCAGATTTTGTACAATTTGTTGGGGAATGCGGTGAAATTTACGGAGGAAGGCGAAATCGTTATCTCTGCCAAAGCGGGGAACCGTGAAATGGAAATCAGTGTGAAGGATACCGGGTCCGGTATTGCCCAGGAGCATCTTTCGCATATATTTGAACCCTTTAACCGAGGGGCGAATGCTGAGGATGAAGGATACAGTGGAACAGGGCTTGGATTAGGCATAGTCCGTCGTCTGGTGGAGCTGCATGGTGGTCATATCCGGGTAGAATCTAGATTGGGCAAGGGTTCGACCTTTTATTTTACACTGCCCTTAGCGCAGACTGGAACGTTGGCACATGAAGCTCAAAAAGATGTTTCGTCTGCGGTGATATTGCAGCCTGGTGTGACGTCGGGTCGGAATGTGATTCCGCAGGAAGAAGATGCACTGGAGCAAGTTCAGACTGTTCCTTACAAAGTGCTGGCTGTAGATGATGATGCGGTTAATCTTCGGGTGCTGGAGGAGCTATTATATACCACAGGTTGTAGCGTGGTGGCGGTGGATCATGCCGAGGAGGCACTTCACATGCTGAATGGCCGTTCCCGATTTGACCTAGTCATTACGGATTGGATGATGCCGGAAATGTCCGGTATTGAGCTGTGCCGACGGATACGGGAACGGTATTCCCTGTCCGAGCTACCGGTGTTGCTGCTGACGGCACGCGACCTGCCCGGGGATATCCGCGCAGGTTTTATGGCGGGAGCTAATGATTTTCTGCGTAAGCCTGTTGATGCTGAGGAATTAAAGGCGCGTGTGCGTACGCTGTTGAACATGCGTCATTCGGCGGAGGAAGCGGTGCGTTCGGAAATGGCCTTTTTACAGGCACAAATCAAGCCGCATTTTCTGTACAATGCCTTGAATGTCATTGTTTCGACCGTAGCCGTAGACCCGGACAAAGCAGCGGAGCTGCTCATGGAGCTGAGTCAGTATTTGCGGGGCAGTTTTGATTTTCAGAACAGGGAGAATACGGTGCCATTATCCAAGGAGTTGGAATTGGTAGAATCGTATGTGGCACTGGAAAAAGCACGATTTGAAGAACGTTTGCAGGTGACCGTAGAGGTAGGAAGGAACATCCGGTCGCTCATCCCGCCATTAAGCATTCAGCCCATCGTGGAAAATGCGATACGGCATGGTGTGATGCAACGGGCAACAGGTGGAACCGTGCGAGTGGTTGTGCAGGAGGATGGAACCGATTTTGTGGTCAGCGTGACCGATGACGGCGTAGGGATTCCGTCCGAGCGACTGGAACAGCTGCTGTCGGAGGATCATGTATCTTCCAGCGTGGGACTGCGTAATATCCATCGCCGTCTTATCCATATGTATGGAGAAGGATTGCGAATTGAAAGTAATCCTATGCAAGGGACGACGGTAAGCTTCCGTGTGCCGGAAACGACCTCGCCCCGGAATACCGATGAATAAAAAAAAGTACAGTGCATTTGTCGGAAAAGCTAAAGTCACGCCCGCAATGATACGATATATAAAATATAAGAAATTAAAAATCGTATGGATAAAGCAGATAGCATGTAAATAGAACATCATGATAAATGGTTGCAGCAGGAAGGGAGTACGGACACAAATGAAGGCGATTTTGATTGATGATGAGAGGTCGGCATTAACCTACTTGGAACGGTTGCTGGAGGCGGACGGACGGTTAACGGTAATGGGCAAATATACGTCTGCACAAGCGGGGCTGGATCATCTGGCAGCAGAACGTGCGGATATTGTTTTTATAGATATCGGAATGCCAGAGATGAATGGTCTAGAGGCCGCCGAGTGGATTCAACAGCTGGATTCCCATATTCATATCGTCTTTGTGACCGCGTACTCGGATTATGCTATTGAAGCGTTCGAGCTGCAAGCACTGGATTACTTGTTAAAGCCCGTTCATGCCCGGCGGCTATCCAAAACGTTAGATCGGATTGCAGCCACGCTGGCTGATCCCCGTTCTTCTAGTTTGGGAGCTTCAGCAGAGCAATCCCCCAAGGTACGTTGTTTTCAAAAACTTGAAATTTTGGAGGATGGACAGGAAGCTGTAGGTGCGAAACCATTCAAATGGCGCACATTAAAGTCGCAGGAGCTATTTTCCTTCTTATTACACCATGAAGGGGAATGGGTGAGCAAAGAACAACTGCTGGATGCGCTGTGGCCTGAATATCATTTGGACAAGGCTGTTGTTCACCTGCACACGTCCATTTACCAAATCCGCAAGGCGTTGAAAGAACGGATGCAAGATACGAAGCTGGAATATAATCTGGATCGCTACCGCTTGAACCGCAATGGCTGGATTACAGATGTGGAGCTATTCGAGCGGGGAATATCCGAATGGGCTGCATCCGGTAGCGGCGGTAAGCCGCGTATTGAGAGCCTGTTGGCACTATACCGTGGCAACTATCTGGAGGAGCACGATTACCCGTGGGCATATGCAAAAAGGGAGAAGCTGCGCAATATGTATCTGGCATGTGCTTCTGAGCTGGCGAGAGAAGAGCTTCGCTCAGGTCGTACCCGGCAGTCTGTTCAGCGCTTACTCAGCCTACAGCAACGGGAGCCGTACTCAGACGATATCTGCAGTCTGCTGCTGACAGCCTACGCCCAACTGGGCGATTATACCGCTGCGCAAAAGCATTATGAAAGCTTCATCAGAATACTGGAAGATGAGTTGGGTATTGAGCCGCAGCAGGTGACGCACCAGTTGTACATGCAATTGAAAACACAGACGCTACCTGCGTAAACTGCTGTACTGGCTCAGGTAGCACCTTCTTCAGCTCAGACAGGACAAGGCGGTAACCCCATTTCGATCAATGCTTCGGATGTTGGGGTAGTAAGAACAGATGTTAAAAACAAATAATCGACAATAGAAGCTCATATTCAACGTAAAAAGACCACCGGGAACAAGTTAACTATCTTGTTCCTGATGGTTTCGCTTTTTTGCCGTTATTCGGCAGGTACTTTCATCAGCATCCGCCTATAGAGGCTTATGCCCTTTTCTACTGAGCAGGCGCTGCCTTCAGTACAGCGTATCCGTAGGGTGGAAGCTTGGCAAGGAGCCCCTTCTCTCTAACGGACCACTGGCTTTCGCCAAAGGCTAATTTCCATTCTTGCTCAGGAATATCCAGTTCAAAAACGTGATCCTCATCGGAACGGTTGAGCAGCACGAGCAGTACTTCTTCCTCGCTGCGGCGCTCGTAGGCAAGTGAGGTGCCCTCTGGCTGTGCCTCCAAAAAGGTGATGCTCCCCTGATCACGGAGGGCCGGGTGCCCCTTACGAAGCGCAATCAGCTCGCGATAAAAGTCGAACAGCTCGCGGTCCTGTTTGTCGGTGTCCCACTCCATACACTTGCGGCAGCCTGGATCGGCATCTCCATCCAGGCCGATCTCATCGCCGTAATAGATGCAGGGTGCGCCCATGTACGTGAACTGGAACAGGGCGGCCAGTCGCATCAGCCGCTTGTCATCCCCGCACAGTGTCAGCAGGCGCGGTGTGTCGTGGCTATCCAGCAGATTGAAGGCAACCTCGGATGCTTGCTGTGGATAGCGGGCCAGCTGTCGTCCGATGGCGAAGGCAAAGCTTTGAGCATCGGTCACTTTTTTGACGAAAAAATCATTCACCGCGTAGGTGAACGGATAATTCATCGTTGCATCGAACTGATCCCCCTGAAGCCATTCAGACGATTCATTCCACATTTCACCCAAAATGTACGCATCTGGATTGGCCTGCTTGACCGTAGTGCGGAATTCCCGCCAAAAGGCGTGATCCACCTCGTCTGCCACATCCAACCGCCAACCATCGATGCCGATTTCTTCGATCCAGTGCTTTGCCACATCCAGAAGGTACCTTTTCACCTCAGGATGTTCGGTATTCAGCTTGGGCATCATCGGTTCCAGCCCGAATGTATCGTACGTCGGTATGCCATCCACCACTTTCAGGGGAAAGCTATGTACATGGAACCAGTCCTTATAAGGCGAGGCTTCGCCTTTTTCTTGCACGTCAACGAACGGTTTAAACGTACGCCCTGAATGGTTGAACACCGCATCAAGCAGCACCCGAATTCCTCGGTCGTGGCAGGCATCGACCAGTTTTTTTAATGTCTTTTTGTCCCCAAAATGCGGGTCCACCTCCATATAATCCTCTGTATCATATTTATGATTGGTCGTCGCCTTGAACACAGGAGTCATATATATGGCGTTAATCCCTAGCGCGTTCAGGTGATCCAGGTGATCCAGAATCCCCTGAAGATCACCACCGAAAAAATTGTCTCTTTGTGGTGTTCCGCCCCATGTCTCTGCACCTTCTGGGCTGATGGAGGGGTCACCGTTCGCAAAACGTTCCGGGAAAATCTGATAAAATACAGCATCCTTCACCCATGCAGGTGGCTTCAGAATATCAATCGGGTTCAAAAACGGATATTGGAACAGTTTATCTGCATTTTGGGGTTCCTGGGTGGTGAAGTCGTCCTCGTTCATCCAAATACGTTCCTCACCGTCTTCTAGCAAAAATCCATATTTCAGCCGACGGTGAGTAGGTTTTACGCTGCATTCATAGTAATCAAACCTGCTATCGGTAGCGAATTTGGACATCGGGACAAGCTGTCGGGTGCGGTCCCAATCGTATTTATCTCCGGTGAGAGCATGAACGGTATTTAGGTCATTTTTCTTCGCACGTAGCCGTAGAAATATCGTTTCATCATTGTAACCAAAAGCCCAATTACGTTTCGGGTGATGGTATATCGCTTCCAGCAGCATCGGGTAGTCCTCCTTTTTTACGAGCAATCAAATTTGAAAATGTGAAGCGTATGTCGTATAAGGTAGTTATTAACCTTTTTAAGTGGGTTATGTACCATAAATGCTATAATGCCCATTACATAAAAGAAAAACGATAAGTAGGTGTCTATTATGAAAACAAATGTGCTATACATCGAAGATGACCAGGATATTGGTGCTTGGACGCATCAGTATTTGGAAGAGCGGAATTACGCTGTAACCTGGCTTCGCAGCGGGGATGGGGCTGTGGAAGCAGCCCGTACGTGCCAACTCGTGATTTTGGATGTGATGTTACCCGGTCTGGATGGATTCACCATGGGGAAGCGGCTCAAGAAAGAGTACCCGGAGCTTCCCATTCTCATGTTGTCTGCCCGTACATCCATTGACGATAAGCTGCAAGGACTGGATTTCGCCGACGATTATGTAACCAAACCCTTTCACCCGGATGAGCTCATAGCACGTATAGAGATTTTGCTGCGCCGCTCGGGAACCGTGCCCGAAGAATCTTTACAACTGGGGCATCTCTCTGTGTTCTCTCCTGATAACCGTATTGTGAACCGTGATACAGGGGAGGAAATTACACTGACAGGCAAGCAATACCACATTTTTGCTTATTTGCTGCGGCATTTGGGCCAAATTATGACAAAAGAGCAAATGTATGAAGCGGTGTGGGGAGATCCATATATCGACGGAGACAAAACTTTAATGGTCCATATCCGACATCTCCGCGAAAAGCTGGAGATCGATCCTGCGGCACCCCGCATCATTGAGACGATCCGTGGTGTAGGATATCGGGTGAAAGCATAATGAGCAGGACGCGCAAAAATTGGAGGAGGCTGCACCCCAGCTCTAGGCCAGGTCAGGGAGGTCGGTTTCGCAGTTCACTGTTGTTCCGTTATCTGGTCATTATTGTGGTTGCTATGATGCTATTGCCCATTGTGTTGCCTGCTACAGCCTTGATATATAGCGTGTTATTGAATTGGGGGGCGGAGCTCAAGCCTAAAAACGCTTACTATCCCTCTACTACCCATACCGAAAATAGCTGGCATCGCGAAGCTGTAGCTTTGAAGGGAGCCACACCAGAGCAAATCTCAGCCCATCTGCGCAAAATACAACAAGATATGTTCCCTAACTCACAAATATTTTGGGTGGATACCGCAGGTAAAACAAGGTTGGAGTTACCGACACAACCTAACATGCCAAAACAATGGAACGCTGCGCAGGCTATAGCTTTTATGAAGCAAGCAAGCTATGAGGGGCCGTTTACGGTAGTAGCCTTTATTGGAGGGGGCAAGAATGATGTAAATCAGGGCTATATGGTGTTAAAAGTGCCCCGTTCGTTCTTTGAACAGCCACCTACAGATAGTAGCATGTTCATGTACTATCTCTTTTTTATCGTATTGGTTTTGGGCGCTTTTATATTCGTATCTCTTCTGTTTTTTGGAGGCATTCGGCGTAGACTGTTGCAGCTTCAGGCCGCCATGTCGCAGCGAGGAGAGGATGGCTTGCCTATTCTTGTTACCACTGGACGCCCGGATGAAATCGGCAAGCTGGAAGAAGCATTTAATCAGATGGTTGAGCAGTTGGCAGAAAGTCGGGGACGTGAGCGTCAAGAGGAAGACCTGCGGAAGAGACTGGTCGCGGATCTGTCACACGATATTCGGACGCCGCTTACGGTCGTGCGTAGCCATCTGTATACACTAGATAGTGAAAATCTGAGCAGCAGAGGGAAACAGTCGATTACACTGATGGAAAACAAGCTAAAAGACCTTGGGAGTCTGATCGACAATCTGCTCACCTATAATCTGCTAGCTAGTGGGAAATACACTATGAATAACACACCGCGTGATATCCTGCGGCTAGTGCGGGAGTGTGTAGCCAGCTGGTATCCGGTGTGGGAAAAGGAGGGTTTTGAAGTGGATATCGACCTGCCCGAACATAGTATGGTGTGGAATGTCGATGAGCAAGGCTTCCGCCGTCTGCTGGATAATCTTTTTCAAAATGTAGTTCGCCATGCTGCCGCAGGCCGATATATCGGTGTTCAAGTACAGAAAGATAATGGGACAGAGACATTGGTCATCGTAGATAAAGGGCCCGGTATGGAGCAACAGTCCAGTGAAAAAGGCGCAGGGATTGGTTTGGCGATTACAGAACTGCTGGCTCGCGAAATGAATTTGGAGAGGGAGATTATCAGTTCATCAGCCGGGACCCGAATCCGTTTTTTAAACAAAACTTAAACTCATAGTTCCCTTGGCTTTAAACTTGGCACGTTACGATAGGTGTCGAGGTGAGGAACTTGAACGAATACATTATTGAAACGAACAGTCTCAGCAAAATATACAAAGGCCGCGCGGCGGTTAATCAGCTGGACCTGAAAATAGCTCGAGGAGATATTTACGGATTTCTGGGTCCGAATGGAGCGGGAAAAACGACAACAATCCGCATGCTGCTTGGACTTATTCGCCCAACTCGAGGAACGATCCGTATATTCGGCAAAGATATTCGCAGACATAAGCTCGATATTTTGCGTAAAGTCGGCTCGTTGGTGGAGTATCCTTCGTATTATGGTCATTTGAACGCAATTGAAAATCTGGAGGCCATTCGCCGTATTTTGAATGTACCCAAGCAAAACATTGCGGAAGTATTAGAGGTCGTCCGACTGACCAAGCATGCCAAACGTCCAGTCAAAGGCTACTCGCTGGGCATGAAGCAGAGACTGGGTATTGCAGCAGCCCTGCTTGGGAATCCCGAAGTACTCATTTTAGATGAGCCTACGAATGGTTTGGACCCGGAGGGTATTCAGGAAATGCGCACATTGATTCAGGCGATGCCCGAGCAACGGGGGATCACCGTACTGGTATCCAGCCATCTGTTGAGTGAGGTAGAGCATATGGCGAATACCGTGGGTATTATCCGTGAAGGAGAGTTGGTCTTTCAAAACACGATTCACAATCTCCGTCAGGAATCTGCAGGCGGGATTCGGATCGTAGTGTCGGAACCGGAAGCAGCCCAGTTGATTGCGCGTGAGCAGGGCTACCATTCAGTGAAGGACGGATCGGCGCTGGATTTCGAGAACATGAATGATGCGGCTGTTGCGCTGTTGGTCAGAAGATTGGTCGAAAATACGCATGCCGTATACCGTGTGGAGGAACGCCGCAAATCGCTGGAAGATATGTTCATGCAGGTAGTGGGCAAAGGAGGGGCTTCCTTATGATGCTGCGAGCGTTCACGGCGGATCTGCTCAAAGCACGCAGAAAGGGAATCTGGTTCTTGGTGTTCCTCGGTCCCCTAGGGCTGGTAGCGATGCAGGGACTGAACTTTGGACTCCGCTATGATTATCTGATTCCGCGATACAAGGGGCGCTTATGGGAAGGCTTGATGGATAACATCGCTATTTTTGTCCCCCTTGCGCTGGTATTAGGAGCTACGATGTTCGCTTCCATGCTGGCGAATGTGGAACATTCGTCTAACTCTTGGAAGCAGCTGCTAGCTTTGCCTATCTCCAAATTTAGTGTTTATATGGCCAAGCTGGCGCTGGCGATCGGGATGCTGTGCGTGTCCTGTCTACTCCTGACGGTAGGGACTTGGGTGTTGGGAATGATTCTTGGCTTCGGGGGAGAGCCCGCACCCGTAGGGGAACTGCTACGACTCGGGTTTTGGCCTTTGGGCGGCACGTTGCCTATGCTCGTATTATTGTTGTGGTTAACGGTCACGTTCCATAATCAGGCGCTGCCTGTAACACTGGGCATTACGTTAGGCATCGGCAGCTTGTTTGCTTCACAGCTGTCCGAATGGTTTCCGTTGGCCTGGCCGCAATTCGCATGGGTTGCACCTCAAGCGTGGATGTTTGCGTCCGTCGGGTGCGGAACGGGCATACTTCTCAGTCTGCTAACAGCGGCCCATTTTAGCCGAAAGGATGTGGCGTAATGTTCGGAGGATATATACGGCTGCTTTCTGTTGAACGTATGAAAATGGCCAAATCGCCCGTCTGGCTGCTTGCGTTCGTCAGCCCGGCGATTGCCGTCTTGATTGGCTTGCTGGCGAATCCGGGAGGGAACTGGCTGTTGCTGTTGACTGCCATGCTTACATTACATGCCATGCTGTTCATGCCGATGCTGACCGCCGTATTTGGATCTCTAGTCTGCCGATTCGAGCATGGGGGCGGCGGTTGGAAGCAACTCATGTCATTGCCATTGTCCCGCACCAGTCTGTATGCGGCTAAGTTGACCATCATTATGGCCTTGGTCGGATTGACTCAGCTACTGTTCGGAGGAGCGCTGCTGGGTGTCGGAGCTGTGCAGGGCATGAACGGACCAATCCCTTGGGCCGTGATCGCTCAAAGTTTGCTCGCAGGCTGGGTAGCCTGCCTGCCGCTGGCTGCGTTGCAGTTGATGGTGTCCTTCTTGTGGTCCAGCTTTGCCGCACCGCTTGCGTTGAATTTCGTCTTCACCGTGCCGAATATTCTGGTCGCCAATTCTCAAACCTACGGTCCGTACTATCCATGGACACAGCCTTTATTGGCGATGATGCCGAGTGGAAGAGACAACTTCGGGGCGTTCATGGTGCCAACTGACACACTGTTGACGGTTATAATAGGTAGCTTTGTCGTATTTACGTTGGCGGGACTGAACGTATTTCGTTATAAAGAGATATAGGGCGAAATACGGGGACTGCAAAAACTCCTTATCCTCAATGAGGGTAAGGAGTTTTTTACTGTGCTATTGATTTACACTAAGCCTGAAACGGCACGGATATTATTGCTGATAAGGTGACAAGAGGCGTCGAACTTCGCTTGTTCTTCCGGACTTAGCTCTAGCTCGATGACCTCTTGGATTCCTCTGCTGCCGATAATCGCCGGAACGCCCGTGCAGACATCGGTGTGCCCGTACTCGCCGTCCAATACAGCAGAGACCGCTATAATTTTACCATCATCATTTAAAATGGAACGGGTAATGTACGCCAGCGCATTGGCAATACCAAAATAAGTGGCGCCTTTGCGGGTGAAGATCTCCCAGCCTGCATCCCGAGTTTTACGGGCAATGTCGTCCAGATCGACGTGGCTGAATCGTTCCTTATGCTGACGCAAAATGTGCAAGAGCGGCTTGCCGCCAATCGTGACGTGTGACCAGGCAACGAATTGGGATTCGCCATGCTCGCCAAGCGCATATCCTTGTACGCTGCGCGGATCTATGGAAAATACTTCAGAAAGCAACGTCTTGAGTCGGGATGAGTCAATGGAGGTGCCCGTGCCGATCACCTTGTTGCGCGGCAGACCGGATATACTTTGTACCATATACGTTACAATGTCGACAGGATTAGCGGCAATGACGAATATACCATCGAAGCCACCCTCCATAATCGCTGTTACAATCTCTCTGGTAATAAGCACTGCGTCGTCCAGCACAGATAGGCGGTCTTGACCCGGTTTAGGGTTGGCTCCAGCCGTTATAATCACAACGTCCATATCCGTGCAGTCTGCATACGTGCCGGCACGCACCTTGGTACGTGTGGACGTAAAATCCATACAATGGGACAGATCCAGTGCATGGGCCAAAGCCCGATCATACGTGCGGTCAATCATCATGATCTCATCACAAATGGACTGATTAACCATTGAGTAGGCACAGCTCGAACCGACCATTCCCGCGCCGACAATAGCTACTTTCCTTGCCTTCCCCTTCATCTATGTTGCCTCCTCGTTCCAGCGAACGTTAATATGCTACAAATTATGCCTGAAATACATTTTACGTTACATAACATAACATATTGCTGATCTTTTGAAAATATCCATTTTTTTGCCTCCATTCCGGGAAATTAAAAATAAACTGTGAATAGAGGTGTTCTTTAGGATTAATTATAGAGTGAACGTGAATTATCAATACTTTTACTGGAAGATAGGAGAGCATGTTTCAATTTATATTTTTAAGGTGAATTCTGTGCAAATTATAACCTGAACTATCTTGATGGAAGGAATAGTGCCATGAAAACAATGAAAGTATGACATTTATGTGACGTACTTTAAAGAGTTTCAAGGACATACTTGAACGGAAGTATGCTCTGCAATGTCGTTTCTTGTATATCTACAAATATTCCGTTATGACAAAGGTTCTTAGCAGTCTGCAATATTAGAACATTTTTGCCAAAGGGTTTCCAATGGATTTCGCGAATTCTACATATACAAGCTTATTTCTTTCCATACCATCCGGGGAGGTAATGATTAAATGGAAGAAAGCAAATCGACGACGGAAGCAGCAAAACAGTTGGGAATCGGGGCGAGTACCCTTCGTAAATATGCAGCGGCGCTGGAGGAGCAGGGGTATGTGTTTCAGCGTTCCGCGAATCAATCGAGGATGTTCAGTGCTGAGGATGTTGAGTGCTTGAAGGTGATGCGGAGGGCGTTGCGTGAGCAGCATATGACGATGGAGCAGGCGGTTCAGGTGGTCCTTGAGAGAGTGACCGCTCCCTTTCAAATGGAGGATGAAGAGTTCCGCTTGCCACCCATCTCGGATGCTGAGTCACTAACCGCAACCTGGGAAGAAATAATGGCGGCGGCTGAGGGTAGGGAAGAGACGGTCATGCAGGCGCAAGCAGCTGCTACGGTAGAACTGACAGAGTTACAGGATGAAATGAATGCTCAGGAACTGTCAGAGGAACCCATGCAGCTACAGGCGCAGGAAGAGTTGCAGACTTTGGAACCAACCATTGAGTATAGATTGGAGCAAGCACCTGTAGCCGTACAAACGCGGGAGTCCGTAGAGCCGCAAGAACTGGCGCAGATGCAGGACATGGTGCAAACCGCTTTGTTGGAAATGCGGAGCCGTTTGGAGGAGCTGGAAGCAGAGCACAGCCGTTTGGTGGAAAAGAATATCAGCCTGTCTAACCAACTGGAGGATCAAAAACGCTGGATGAAAGAAAAGGTTGACGAGGAACGAGATCGGCAGCTAATTACTAATTTGCGTACCTACCAGGGCAGGCAACGCAAATCGCGCGGTTCGTTGTTGTCCTGGCTTGGTCTGACACCGCGCAGACGCAGAGAGGCATAACCAGCATCTTTTCTGATAAAGACCATCAGACCTTCCCGGTTCTGATGGTCTTTTATCGTGGATGGTATAATAACGGAATACAAGAATACGAGAACAAGCCGTATAAGAAACGTTGCTGCGGCATGTAGAGGAAAGGATATAAATATGTTTGCTTGGTTGCGAAACGCATATGAATCATGGATGGATTATCCGAAACAGCCTGGCGATTTACTGAGCGGACGTTATGATGTTCGTTCGCTTTTAGGCATGGGGAGCTATGGTCTAACCTACCTCTGTCTGGATCGGCACAGCGGACAAGAGGTGGCAGTGAAAATGCCCAGACCGAGCAAACGGGCGGAGGCAGTTCAGCTATTGCAGCGCGAGGCTCATATTATGCGGCAGATGGAACACCCCTATATTCCGAAGCTGCTCGAAATTGTCGAACATTCGAACGGAATAGTTGTGGTTATGGAATACATCTCCGGCACGACGTTGGAGGAGCTTATATTTGAACAGGAGCGTTCCTTTACGGAACAGGAATGCATTGTCTACATTTTGGAGTTAATGGAGCGAGTTCTGCATGTGCATGAACGGGGCTATATCCATCGGGATATCCGCATTCCCAATGTGATTCACCGTGAGGGGAAGCCTTACCTGATCGACTTTGGTCTTGCTCTGGCGGTAGGAGAGCGACAGGAGGATATATTTACCGAATCCATGCTGGAAAAGCGCGCACCCGAGCGACATGATGTCGCCGTCTACAGCGATTTGTACGATGTCGGACATTTAATGCTTTTTATGCTGTATAGCAGTTACGAGCCTCAGCCGGATCAACCGCCGGCAAGCTGGCAGGAAGAATTGAAGCTGAGTTCACCTGTGCGTCATATGCTGGAGCGTCTTTTTCAGATTCGGCCACGTTATGAGAATAGCCGACAGTTTATGCAAGAGCTGGAGGAAGCATTGTTGCTGCTTGAGGTTAACCCATAACGTCCCTAAAAATAAACAGGCATTCGCCGCAAAAATGGGGGAATGCCCCCCTTACGCATTTGACCAGGTCTACATACAATGATCCTGTAAATGAGCGAAGGGAGTGTTGTAAATGAGTCATATGTGTGGAGTAGGCGGTATGGGTTGCGGCGTAGGAGCATGGACCTCTGTAGGAGCGATTCTGGTTCTGTTTATTTTGCTGGTGATCATCTCTAAAACCCTGTTTCTGTAATTTCGGTCTTGGCCGATTTCCTGTAAAATGCACAGATGTTGCCCTGCATAACGAAGGGCGCACAACAATAAAGCGAAGGCCCTTGAGATAAGAAGGGTCTTCGCTTTATAGGGTTTGAAGGAGCCTGTGGCATGCTTCTTGTGTTACGCTCTATTCCGTCGCTACTTCTTGCTGTTTGGCTAGGAACTGGAGTAATGACGGCGTTTATCCTTGTAATAGCGGTGTCCATTGTGACTATTCTTGTAACCATCTGAAGAAGAATGGCGTTTACGTTCACGTTCATAATAACGGTCTGAGCTGCTGTATCGCCGCTTATGAGAATGAGAGGTGGAATGTAGCAGGCGGTGCAGTAATTGTTTGAGCATCGTCTAATCCTCCTTCTTACCCTGCCAACTGACATAACAGGTTTTTATAAAACGGTAATACGCAGCAGCGTTAGAACAGGTTCCACTAATTTAAAGATTGTAGGGACTTGGCCTGAAATTCCGCAATATCCTTGAACTCTTCTTCGAATTTACGTGAAATGCGGATATAAATCGGCAGTAAATCGCGATAAATATCCACGTGTTCTGCTACAGGTTTGTGCTGGTGAGTGGTACCGATCATACCGGACACAGCATCCAGCGAATCAATCCGTCCCAGTGCGTACAAGCCCAGAATAGCTGCGCCCAGACATGAGCTTTCCAGACTTTCGGGGATAATGACTTCCTGATCGAAAATATCCGCCATGAGCTGTCTCCATAGCTCCGAGCGTGCAAATCCACCAGTGGCGTGAATGACTGACGGTCTGTCGATGACTTCTTCCATGGCGAGCATGACGGTATACAAATTGAACAGCACACCCTCCAGAGCGGCGCGAATCATATGCTCTTTTTTGTGACGCAGGGACAGACCGAAGAAGGAGCCACGAGCATTCGGATCCCACAGGGGCGCACGTTCACCGGATAAGTACGGAAGAAAGAGCAGACCGTCGGAGCCAGGACGTACCTGTTCCGCAATTTGGGTCAGCACATGATATGGATCAAGTCCCAGTCGCTTGGCCGTTTCCACCTCGGAGGCTGCAAATTCATCCCGGATCCAGCGGAAGACTATACCTCCGTTGTTTACCGGGCCGCCGATGACCCACAGCTTTTCGGTCAAGGCGTAACAGAAAAAGCGCCCTTTGGCATCCGTGAGCGGCTTATCAACTACGGTACGGATGGCTCCGCTGGTGCCGATGGTAACAGCGACAACTCCAGGTTTGATCGCATTCACACCGAGGTTGGACAAGACACCGTCGCTGGCCCCGATCACAAAAGGAGTCGTCTTCAGTAGGCCCATGTCATGCGCATAGGTCTCATCCAGCCCTTTGAGCACATGCGTTGTCGGCACCAGCTCGGATAGCTGCTCCTTCGTCACACCTGCAAGGTGCAGCGCTTCCTCGTCCCAGTCCAGCTGCTGCAAATTCATAAGTCCGGTTGCGGAGGCGATCGAGTGATCCACGACATATTGGTGGAATAACCGGGCAAAGATGTACTCCTTAATGGAAATGAATTTATACGTCTGGGTCGCAACATCCGGTAAATCCCGCGTAATCCACATTAGTTTCGTTAGCGGTGACATGGGATGAATAGGCGTTCCGGTGCGTAAATAAATATCGTGTCCGTTGTATTCATGTTTGAGCGCTTCGGCCCATTTGGCGCTACGGTTATCTGCCCAAGTGATGGAGGCGGTCAGCGGTTTGCCGTTCTTATCCACCGCCAGTACACTGTGCATGGCCGAACTGAAGGAGACGAACAGCACATGCTCGGCTGACACTCCGCTTTGTTTCATGACCTCTTGCACCGTCGTCACGACAGCTTTGAAAATATCTTCCGGGTCCTGTTCTGCCGCATCCGGCTCAGGTGTATGGAGCGGATAGCCCACATGGTGCTGGGCGGCAATATTGCCGTTTTCTTCGAAAAGCACCGCTTTGGTACTGGTCGTACCGATATCGACGCCGATCATATATCGGGTGTCTGTCATATTCAATCTCCCCTTCACTTACCGTTATTAGCTCATTATCGTTAAATTAACACACTCAGCAGCATAATCAAACCGAAAGCGACCAGGGAGAGGATGGTTTCCATAACAGTCCATGATTTTAGAGTCTGCGGAACCGTCATATTGAAAAACTCTTTAATCATCCAAAAACCGGCGTCATTCACATGAGACAAGATCAGCGACCCTGCTCCTGTAGCAAGGACGACCAGTTCGACATTCGCGCCGGGTGTAAGTGCCAGTACAGGTGCGATAATACCGGAGCCTGTCGTCATCGCGACTGTCGCTGATCCAGTGGCTACACGAATGAGCGCAGCGGCCAGAAAAGCAAATACAATCACATTCATATGGGCTCCTGTAGCGACCGCTGCAATGGCCTGACCTACACCGCTGTCGATCAATACCGTTTTAAATGCACCGCCGCTCCCGATAATTAAGATAATAGAGGCTGTTGGTGCCAGACATTCACTGGTAAAACGGGACAAATCCTCTTTCTTTAGACCACGTGCATAGCCTAGCGAGAAAAAAGAAAACACGGCCGCAATCAGCAATGCCATAACCTCATCACCAATGAATTTGAAAAATACAGTGAGCGGATGTGTATTGGCCGGGTCTACGATTTCAGCGACTGATCCGCTAAGCATTAGAATAACAGGTAATAAAATGGTGAACAGAGTAATCCAAAAAGGAGGCAGCGACCGTCCCGTCGTATTTCTGAACTGCTCGTCCAGCCTCTCGGAAGGTCTGACCATGATTCTTTTGCCAATCCAAGCGCCGAAGACCGGGCCTGCAATAATGGCGGATGGTATGCCCACGATGAGTGCATATCCTATCGTGCGTCCAATATTGGCGTTAAAGGCTTCAATCGCGATCATCGGAGCCGGGTGGGGTGGCAAAAGGCCGTGTACCGTGGATAGTCCTGCCAGCATCGGAATACCGATTTTCAGCAGAGACATATTCATTTTACGGGCAACCGTGAACAGAATGGGAATTAATAAAATAATACCAACCTCAAAAAATACGGGAATACCCACGATAAAGCCTACAATCATCATCGCCCAATGAACGCGTTTTTCACCAAAACGATCCATCAGTGTGGTCGCGATGCGTTCGGCACCGCCGGATTCTGCCATCATTTTACCGAGCATGGTGCCTAAACCGATCACGATGGCGATGGAGCCGAGCGTACTGCCGAGCCCCTTGGTGATGGAGGCAGTGACTTCATGTCCCGGCATCCCGTTAACCAGTCCGAGAAATACCGACGAAAGCAGCAGTGAAACGAAGGGATTCCATTTGAATTTGGCAATCAGCAAAATCAAAAGAATGACGGTAACTAGCGCCCATATGAGCAGGGACGCGTTATGACTCAAGCCGAGTAATGTGTTCATGAAGTAATGCCTCCTTATTCATTTATGTGTAGCTAAATGTATACTTGTCGACAACTTTAATGTAAAAGAGAACCGCGCCAGCAAGAAACGCATGAAGCGCGGTACATCGGTTCTTTGTCACGCATGTTGCGGCTAGGACGACGTCTTTCTGTAGGGAGACAGGACGCTGTCGTTAACCGCGTTGCGGGTATCTCGGTAATGATCCTCAATAAATCCCGATAACTCCTGAGCATTCCCTTGACTTAAAGCGTTTGCAAAGGTTCGATGTTTGTGAATCGTGACTTGTGATTCTTCGATGTTAGACGCAAATCGTTGTTCTGTCGCAGCTAACATGACCGTCAGGATTAGCTGTCTCATACCGTTCCAAGTATGAAGAATACGGGTATGGCCTGCTTCCAGAACCAGAGCCTCATGAAAATTAAAATCCTGAAGAGAAAATTCAACGACATCCCTGTACTTGAGAGCGACTTCCATTTTGTCAATCATCTGATTCAAAACAGTCACCAATGTGGCATTATCACTATGTACATACCTTTGTACAACAAAATGCTCAATCAGCATTCGCACATCGAATAGCTCCTCCATATCACTGGGTGTCATGCCAACGACAATCGCACCCATGCGCTCTAAACGGATCAGTCCTTCGCTCGAGAGTGCCTTCAAGGCTTCACGCACCGGAGAACGACTGGTACCAAAATCGGCAGCAATCTGATTCTCAGATAGAACAGTGCCTGGCGTCTGAATACCCCGTATAATCTGAAGCCGAAGTTCACAAGCAATCCTTTCCCCAAGCGATGCGCCCTGTAACCAGGTTGTTGGATATTTCATAGGATACTCCTATCTTGGAAATAATTTTGCATACTGGTATACAAGTTATGGAATATTATATACCCCGTTTAAGATCCTTGTAAACGGTGTCAGTTGACATCGGTTCCATTTCGCTGCTTTTAGCGTTACAATAGAAGCAGAAAAAAGAAGCAGTGAAAAGTGGAACGAACACGGAAAAGAAGGAGACCGTTTAATGATTATCATTAAAACCAAAGAACAAATTGAAAATATGAAAAAAGCTGGAGACATTTTGGCTGCTTGCCACCGGGAAATTGCCAAAATGATCAAGCCAGGCATTACGACACTGGAAATTGACGCCTTTGCGGAATCCTTTATGAAGAAGCATGGCGCAACACCGGAGCAAAAAGGCTATAACGGCTATCAGTTTGCAACTTGTGGCTCACCTAACGATGTGATTTGCCACGGCTTTCCGAATAAGACACCGTTGAAGGACGGGGACATCGTGACGATCGACATGGTTGTGAACCTGAATGGCTGGCTGGCAGATTCCGCTTGGTCGTATGCGGTGGGTAATGTGTCTGAGCAGGCGCAAAAGCTGCTGGATGTTACCAAGGAATCGCTGTATAAAGGGATTGAGCAAGCCGTCATCGGTAACCGGATCGGAGATATTTCCCATGCGATACAAACCTACGCGGAAGCGGAAGGCTTCTCGGTCGTACGCGAATTCATTGGGCATGGCATCGGGGAAGAAATGCATGAGCAACCGCAAGTTCCTCATTATGGACCTCCGCACCGTGGACCACGCTTAAAAGAGGGTATGGTCATTACAATTGAGCCAATGCTCAACACAGGCACATACCGCAGTAAAATTGATGCGGACGGCTGGACCGCACGCACGTTGGACGGCGGCTTGTCTGCGCAATACGAGCACACGCTGGCCATTACAGCAGATGGTCCGATCATTTTGACACAGCAATAAAAGCAGGCACCCCTCGGGAGCATACAGACTAACGGGTTGAATGACAGTCAGTCTGGGCATATTCATCTGGCCCCCGAACGCCAGAGTGAGCGTGAAGAGCTGATCGAGCAAGCAGATCGGATGCTGTACACTGCGAAGACAGAGGGACGCAATCGAGTAGCTCCTTTTTCCCGGATGCATAATGTAGACCTGATAGACTAAAAGACCAAAAAGACACGGCTCCTGTTGGGAGAACGTGTCTTTTTGGTCTATACAGCAACATGCGAGCATGCATGTAAACCCGTTTGTCAGATGCGAACTTCCGTCTCGTTCGGAACGAACTGACGATATTGGAAATACATACGAAGCCGCCAGTGTAACAAGGTTCCGAAGGCTAGAATGAAAAATAGCCCTGCTGTCTGCGGAATGGTAATGTAATGCTGAATAAATTCATGCAGCAGCAATCGGACGATCAGTAGGCTGATCAGGATAAAAAAGAAGGTACGTGAGCGTTGGACGAAAACCAGCCCTTCTTGCAATTCAAATTTGGTGCTGCGGATCAACGGGTAAGAAAAAATAAACCAGCCGACCAGAAAAGCGCCCAGCGCCCAAAGCCAGGGAACCCGTACTTCCGGCACCACAAACATCATAAAACCAGTGCTCATGCCGAGCGGAGGGATGATGATTTTTTTGGCATTAACCGGGCGATGACCTGTCTTCATACGGATGAAAATAGCCGAAATAGCGATTACGATCATACCGAAGGTTGCGCCATATTGCAGCAATGGGGTGCTAATATGAAACATGGACTGGCCCCCTCTATAAGGAATATAAGCGTTATTGGACAGACTGCAAACCTTTTACATTATACCACATATGCAATGGATATATTTAGTTACAGTCTTTCCTCTGGCAAGCGGATTATACGCCTCTTGGTGGTAACGGGTCCTATAATTAGGTCTCTTTCATACTTATGCGAGTTCCTTTGCTTGTACCTCTCCTTGAGCTGATTTTTTCTCCTGACGCATGATATAACCCATGGCTGCAATAATAAGGATAAAGGCAATCAGTGCGAGAAAAGGAATGGTAATAAAATCGAACCAGTTCAGGTAATCCTGTTCACAGGATACTCTGCCGCAGGAAGTTGAAGTTTGCACAGCTGCTTTGGCGGCTGCATGGATGCGCTGAATGATAAAATGATAGGCTGAAATCGCGCCTCCAATGATAGCCAACGGCATGACATAACGGCGTATCCCCGAATCCCCTCGAAAATAGGCGATCCCGAGCAGAAGGGTCAGGGGATACATCAGAATGCGCTGAAACCAGCACAGCTTACAAGGCTCATACCCCAAAATCTCGCTGAGATACAGACTGCCCAAAGTTGCCACACAAGCTACAACCCAGGCGGCAAACAAAGCAATATCCGTTTTTTTAAAAGATCCAATCATAGTAACGCTCCTTTTTAATTCAAATGAGAACAAAATGAACTCACCCGTGTCTTGTCCCATCGGCAGGCATCTGCCGATATGTATGTCTTAATCCGTATTGTACTGTATTTTGAGTGCAGGGTCATACTTAAACATATTGACATCATTCACTATCATTTTTATAATTGCAGTAGTTTGGGAAGTTAATGAGGATTCAAATTAGATATATATTAAGAAATTAGGAGTGTGCCTAGAATGTCGAGCAGTCCAAAAAATGAAACTCTATCTACTATTAGTGAAAGACACGCGGTAAAGAGCTATGTTAAGGATTTTAAATTGCCAGAGGAAGATCTGGAGGCCATTTTGACTGCGGCGGTAGAAGCTCCTTCCGCTTGGAACCTCCAACATTGGAAATTCCTTGTCATCGAAAGCGAAGCGGACAAACAAAAATTGCTACCTATCGCCTACAATCAGGGTCAAGTAGCGGAAAGTTCCGTTACGATTGCCGTATTGGGTGATTTGGAAGCGAACCGCAACACCGTCATTTATGATCAAGCGGTAGAAGCAGGCGCACTGCCAGCGGAAATCCGTGATGCATTGGTAGGTCAAATCAACGGCGCGTATCAAAACCCACAAGTAGCTCGCGATGCAGCCATCCTGAACTCGGCTCTTGCAGCACAAAATATTATGCTGGCTGCTAAATCTTTGGGCTACGACACTTGCGCAATGGGCGGTTTCATTCCAGCACAATTGATCGAGCAATTCAATATTCCAGCACGTTACCTGCCAACTATGCTTATTAGCGTAGGTAAGGCACAAGTGCCAGCGCGTCCATCAGGACGTTTTCCATTGTCTGAAGTTGTTGTAAAAGGCAGCTTCTAAGAAGATCTGTGAATATAAAAGGGTGTTCCTACAACCGTTCGTGGTTGGGAACACCCTTTTTTACGTTGTGTTAGGCTATTAAAGTTCCTGTTGTCAGCCCTTTGCTTAATCCGATCGTTTGGACACGAGATAAACTAGCTCCAGCGTCAGGATCGGTAGAAAGACAGAAGCCGGATAGGCCAGATAGCGCGGCTCCCATTGGGGCTTGAACTTATCCTTAAAGCGCCGAAGCCCCTGAAAACCGTAAAAATGTCCCCCGTATTGGAAAACAAGTCGAGCCAGCTTTTCCTCGCGTAATGCCTTTTCGCTTTGTCCTACCTGGGACAGCGGTGCCATTCCCAGATTAAATGTCGTATATCCACTCTCCTTGGCCCACTCAATGACCCGTGTGAATAAATAATCCATCGTGCCATTTGGCGTGTCAGGCAAGTGGCGCATCAGGTCAATGGAGACCGTCCGTCCATGATCATAGGCAGGGGCCATCGTAGCGAAAGCGATGACCTTCCCTTCAGAGTCCTTTAGCAATGCAATCGGAGCCAACTGAAGATAAGATTCTTTGAACCAGCCGAGTGAATATCCCTTCTCCTTGCGCCCGTCCAGCCAAATATTCGAAACATGCCGCATCTCCTCAATTAGTGACGCCTCTAGAGGCGGTTGGATGATTTCGAACGAGTAGCCCTCGCGGTCAAAGCGGTTTTTGGCGCTGCGTAGCGCCTGATTGCTTTTGCCCGTCAGTGTAAATGATTCCAGCGGCACCAGTGCTTCCTCGCCCAGTTTGAAAAAGCGATAGCCGTTCTCGTGATAGATGGACAAATACTCCGGCGAGGCCTGATAAAATACTGCCGTTAACGCATACCGATCTGCGAACCGCTGGAATTCCTGAATGGCTTCACTTACACGTTCTTTTGGACCGAGTGGGTCACCTAATACAATCAGTTTGTCCCGACTGCGAGCATAGGGAATGACGACCTGTTCATTTTTAGTCCAATACAGATATTTATCGCCCAAAAAAAGCATATGAGATACGAGATTGCCATCCTGCCGTTCCAAAAATTCTTTTAGCTTATCTAGCTCTTGCTCGTCGGGTAGATTGGCGATGCTACGCTGAGGTCGAAGAAAGAAATACACCGTTAGGAATACCCATGCCAAAATCAGACTAAACACGGCGGTAACTCCGTAATCGCTGCGGTTCATAAAAAAGTCTAGATGGACCTTGGCATGCAAATGGCGCATAAAAGGAGTGTTGGAGCCTGCCCCAATGATAAAATAAGCCCCGGTTACGAGTAGAGATAATCCACCCCATATTAAAATGTTGTGCCGATTCAGCGGAGCACTGACCCGATAAAACCGTGAACGTGAGATCCATAGCATTAACGCCACAAACAGCAGGAATAAGGCTTCTTCAAAATCTAGCCCTTTAGTGAAGGTGAAAATAGCTCCTGTCAGCAGCAGTATCAATGTCAGCCGCAATGCTCTGCGAATACGCAGAGAGATTCCGTGGGACAGGACAACAAGCATAATCCCGATGATGACCGAGATTTCATGCGACAAGCGCATGACGGGCAGGCTGAGCAAATGCTCAGCAAAACGAAGTCGATATAACAGACCGGGCGTAGCTGCCGACAAAAGAAGCACCACGCCGGAGATGAGTACCAGCTTACCAAGCGCCCATACCCCTAGATCGGCCAAAAACCGGAATTGACCAGGCCAGCCCCATACCTTCTGCCAGGCATTAAGGGAGTAATCCCAACCCGTCTCAGCAAGCTGATTCAGGCGCTCGTTACGCGGAATCATTTCCAGCGCGGCTAATACCAAGCCGATGAGCCACGGGATGATGTAATAAAAGACGCGAAAGACCAGCAGCACAGCCAGTGCCCGATCTGAGTTGGCTCCCGCCATTTGCAGCCCGAGCAGGGCAATGATGTCGAATGCCCCGACCCCTCCGGGTGCAAGACTGATCAACCCGGCAATCGCGGCTATCACATAAATGCCGAACACAGCATGGATCGGAAGTTCATGGAGCAAGTGCGAGCCGATCCATGCAAAGGTAAGGCCAGCCAGCAGCCATTCCAGCAGAGAAGCACTAATGGAAGCGGAGATAGTGGACCAGGAAAGCTGTCCTTCTCCCTTGTTGAACCATGTGGAGTACCGTTTGGAGCGCTGCATGATCAGAAATAGCGGCAGGTACAATGCCATTCCCCACAGCGCCCAATGAAGCCAAGGATGAGCATCCAGCACAGGCTGTACCGGATACAAATGGACAATGGCCCCCCAAGCCAGCAAAGATAGTCCGGTAATGACGACCGGCGAAAGAAACACGACGGCAGAGGTGATGACACCTAACGGAACACCGCTTTTTTTATACAGTACGGTGCGAAGTCCCGCTCCTGTAAAGCCTGCAAAACCAAAGACATTATTGAAGGTATTGGAGATCCACGCGTAGCGAAATGTCGTCCCAGGCTTGACCTGAAGCTTGAAATGATGCCTGATTACGTAATCGTAGGCGCTCATAGCCGCCACGGCAGCCAGTGAGAACAAGCCAATTTCGATGAGAAACGTGGCATCCATTCGCCGCAGTTCATGAAACATACGCGCCAGATTAAAGTCCTTTAGTTCTCGTCCAGCCTCCCATATAATAAAAGCCAGTACAGCCAACGGTAGCAGAATACGTGTCAATCGCTGCCTGTAGATGGTCATCACGAACTGTACGACTTTAAAGGATTGGATAGGTTTGTGATTTGACTTCATAGATTCACCTGCTTGAAAAGAATGAGATATACACGAAATAAAGTACTTAGAATTCATGCCCAATGAACATTACTATACATTATACCTACAATAATCGCTTGAATAACAACAGAAGGGTTACGAAATGGGATTTCCAATTGATTGCTGTAAATAATTCCAATATAATGATGGAAAACCTAGTGAATTGCTTGGCAATGGAGCTGAACTGGACATGAGTATATGGGACCGCAATCTTTTCATACGTCGCCTGGAGCTGATTTGGCCTCCAGATGCTGACGAGAGCCAATATCCGTTTAACTTAAAAGCCCTGCACCAGTGGAACGAACTGAAATTCCATCCTTCCGTCACCTATATTATTGGAGAAAATGGCGTAGGTAAATCGACGCTTATGGAGGCCATCGCGGTCGCGTGGGGATTTAATCCAGAGGGCGGTACTAAAAATTTCAATTTTTCTACACAAGCCACGCATTCCTCACTGTATGAGCATATCCGGCTGGTGAGAGGGGTGGAAAAGCCAAGGGATGGCTTCTTTTTCCGGGCGGAGAGCTACTATAATGTGGCGACTCACATCGACGAGCTGGATCGAGAAGGAGGAGGGCGACCGATTCGAGATTCCTATGGGGGTAAATCGCTGCATGAGCAGTCGCATGGCGAGTCTTTTTTTGCTGCCTTTGTGCATCGGTTTAGAGGACAAGGATTATATATTTTGGATGAACCGGAAGCTGCATTATCGCCTTTGCGCCAGATGGCCATGCTTGCACGGATTCACGAGCTGGTGCAGCAAGGCTCACAGTTTATCATTTCTACTCATTCCCCTATTTTGATGGCTTATCCAGATTCCATCTTGTATCATCTGACACATGAAGGGATCGACACCCTGACGCTGGAGGAAACTGATCATTTTATCATCACGAAACAATTTCTGAATAACAAGGAAAAGATGATCCAGGAGCTATTCGAAGATCCACAACAGGGATCGTAGGACCGCCAGACCGTTCCAGAAATTCACCCTGGTCGTTCGTTGTGAGAGGGACAACATCGTCTATTCAGGTTGTTCCTTTTTGCTGTTCTGCCAAAGGAAAGATTCAGGGTTATCGGAAGTATTTTATGATTGTTATTTGTCTCACACTCTATTAATATAATGAAGAGTTTTGCTGGAATGGTTGCAAAATAAGATTTTCGTACACGAAATAAAGAACCTGAGGAGGACAAAACGCTACATGTCAGATTCACAACAGTTGAAAATGGGACCGCTGGTCATTTTGATGATTAATATGTTTATTGCCATGCTGGGAATTGGCCTCATTATTCCGATCCTTCCCAAGTTTATGAGCTCCTTGGGAGGCAGTGGTGAAACGGGTGGTTATTTGGTTGCCGTGTTTGGCTTAACCCAATTCCTGTTTTCGCCGCTAGCGGGAGAATGGTCCGATAAATACGGACGTAAAAAAATGATTATTATCGGTTTGGTAATCATGACGGCGTCTTCTGTATTGTTTGCGATTGGGGAATCGTTAACCATGCTGTATATCTCACGTTTGCTGGGAGGTGCAGGGGCAGCTTTTATGATTCCTCCGATGATGGCCTATATTGCTGACATTACAACGGTCCACAATCGCGGTAGAGGAATGGGGTTGTTGGGTGCCGCCATGTCTCTTGGCTTTGTGATCGGTCCAGGTGTGGGCGGCTTGCTAGCAGATATCTCAATTCGTACGCCCTTATATGTTTCGGCGGCCGTATCGGGCGTAGCTGCACTGATTTCCTTGATTATGCTGCCCGAAACCTTGTCGCTGGAGAAACAGTTGAAGTTTCGGAATGTCAAGGTCAAACGGGACAATGTGATTAAACAGTTTGCCCTTTCTTTCCGCAAGCCTTACTTTATGCTGTTGATTATGATATTCACGCTCACCTTTGGATTGACGCATTTTGAAACGATGTTTCCTTTCTTCGTGACAGGAAAGTTTCATTACAATGAGCGTGATATTGCTATCATTATTACGGTAGGAGCACTGGTCGGAACCGTGATTCAAGCTGTGGTCATTAGCCCGATGTTGAATCGTTTTGGCGAAAAAGGTGTCATCATCGGTTCCTTTCTGTTTTCAGCGATTTCCCTTGTGCTTATGTTGCTCTCCGGCAACTTTTATTATGTACTCGGGGTATCGCTCATCTTCTTTACCGCTACGTCGTTGCTACGGCCAGCTATTAATACTGCTTTATCCAAAATGGCGGGGGATGAGCAGGGAGTTGCAGCCGGCATGAACAATGCTTATATGAGTATTGGTAATATTCTAGGACCTGCGCTTGCGGGTACATTGTTTGAGGTGCATATCAATTTGCCATACATTTTTGGGGCAGTCATTCTCATTCTTAGTTTGGGGCTGGCTGTAAAATGGAATAGCAGAGATACGCAAACCACAGCGGTTTAATATTGTATTTTTCGTAAACTTAGTCTCTTTTGGAGTGAACTGTGACGTTCTTGTGAACCACAGTTGGCGCCGAAGGAGGCTATTTTTTTGCATATATCGCGAAACGTTAATGAAACAACAGAATCTTGGGTAATAATGCATGATGAGTTTACAACAAGACAAATAGTAGAGCTAAAAGTCAGATAATATGTAAAAAACAGCTAGAAGGAGATGAGAGCCGATGGAAGAGCGAAATGAGCAGTTATTTTATACAGGAACTTATGCGTCTCGTCAGGAAAGAGGAATATATGTATGTACTTTGCATGTGAACAATGGTGATCTGCGCATGGTTGGAGGTGTGGAAGGAATTGAAAGGCCTTCTTTTCTGGCGCTACATCCGGATGGGACGAAGCTGTATGCTGCCAGTGAAACAGAAGAAGGCGAGCTGTATGCATATCAGGTGAATGCCCAGACGGGGGAATTACACCCTTTGGATCGAAAAGGGACGGAGGGAGCGCATACTTGCTATGTTTCCGTAACAACCGATGGACGATATGTGCTGGCTTCCAACTATTCAGGCGGCAATGCCGTTGTGTTCCCTGCGACGGAAGCTGGAGGATTAGGAGACATGTCGGGGCAAGTTCAGCATACTGGCTCAGGTATTCGCCAGGACCGCCAGGATGCGGCACATCCGCATTCGATTATTCCAGATCCTTCAGGACAGTATGCCCTGGTATGTGATCTGGGACTGGATCAGATTGTGGTATACCGTTTGACAGAGGATGGAAAACTGGTGACCCATCGTGAGACAGATTTGCCACCTGGTTCTGGACCGCGTCATCTGGTTTTTCATCCTTCGCGTCCATATGCTTTTGTCGCCAATGAGTTGAACAATACAGTCGCTGTATTTAGTTATAACGAACGTAATGGTGAGCTTACATTGATGCAAAGCCTGTCCACACTGCCAGAAGGCATTATAGATGTAGAAAATACAGCAGCCGATATTCGGATTACGCCCTGTGGACGCTTTTTGTATGTGTCAAACCGCGGCCATGACAGCATCGTGCTATACCATGTCGATCTGGACAGCGGCAAGCTGAAGACGGTGGAATGGGTGGAAACCTTGGGCAGCACACCGCGTAACTTCAACATCTTGTCCGGTTATTTGGTAGTAGCGAATCAGGATGGAAACAACATCGTATCTTTTGCCATCCATAGTGAGGATGGACGGCTGACCCGAACGGGATATGTGCTGGAGGTTCCTTCACCTGTGTGTATTGAACCTATACGCTAATCGCATAGCATGCATGTGGCAAAAGAGTACGATATAAGTGGATGAAAAAATAAAACACGGCGCTTTGTTTCCCATGAAAGGTATGGGCAAAACGCCGTGTTCAGGTCTTGAAGTGAACTAAAAGTTATTTGCTAGTATCGCCAGCTTCTACCGTTACTGTTTTGGTATGATTTTCTGCATGTTTGTAGTACAAACGGAACAGGATGTCCTGATTGTAGTTACCAAATCCGGTACCGAACAGAGTAACCCCTCCAACATGCTGGGCATCATCCAATATGGCAATACGGAATTTCCATTGCTTCTGATCAATCAGCACTTGGCTTAAAGTCACGTCAGATATTTGCTTGCCATCCATAAAGGTACCTTCAGAGGTAACGCGAAGTCTTTTAAGGAGACCATATTGATTGATAAAATCAGGCCACCATGCAGGTGTGTATTTACCCCGGTTATCCCCGAAATCCCCTGGGCTGGTCCATGTACCCAAATTCACATCATTTAGGAAAAAAGTGATATCTGAAGGCCAATTATCATTGGTAAAAGGGGCCTCGGATGATAGTTCCATCGAAATTTCCAGTTCCTCAGCTTTTTGACTGGACAGTAGGAAATTCGGCACCTTATAATCCATATATCCTTGGCTGAACCACAGAATTTTGGAATTGAAGCGCTCAGGGTCCAAGAACGAACGAGGCTCATCGAATTCACCAATGATCTTTTCGACGGTAGCCAGTCCGCAGGTCGCCTGTATTTCAAAATCTGTAAAGTGTCCGACAGAAATCTCCGTCTGATGGAATTGTCGTACATCCTGCTGGTAGCGTGGCATGGCGATTTCAATTTTGTCTGTAGCCAGTGAGCACACTTTCTGTACCCCGCCTCGTCCAGGCAGCATTTTGGTCGAAATAATGGACGCTCTCTCCAGTTTCTTGACATGCATCGTCATAATCGCACTGCTGAGCCCCAACGCTTCCGCCAGCTCACGTATATTCATAGGCTTCTCCGCAAGCAGAACAATCATGTTTAGCCGAACCTCACTGGCCAGCGCTTCATAAACGGGAAGTGATTTTTCAGAAATGTCCAGTTGCATAGTTCCTCCAATTCTAACGCACATCATAAATTGATGGTAGTTTAACATATATGGATTTTTTTCAATATTCATACATAAAAAACGATATGATTTACATTTATATAAACAATATACCCTTTCCTTGATCACTGGCACAAGCCTAACCCCTCAAAAAGCCAAAAATTGTTCAAAAAACAGGACACCCCATAATCTCTTTCTTTGTTGTTGGGATGTCCTGTGATGGTATGTGATTTGCAGGATGGATACGGGAATAGAATCCTGTGCCATTGGTGTTTAGGACCGGATATGTTCTTCTGCCAAAGAAGAGTCAGCCGTTTTATCTTTATCTGCTGCGTGGAAATCCTGATGTTGAGAAGCATCTGCCTTGATCAAGCCGGGATGACCAACATAAGGACGATCACTGCGCGAGCGGCCTCGGGTAAGTCGGAAGCCAATCAAGAACAGCACAAGCTGAACAGCCAGTATGTAGGGAGATGCTTCCGGTCCGATCCATTGAAACAGAGCGACAGCGGCGATCACTAAGCACAACAGGCTTGTTGGAAAATGGGATGCCGTCACGTCCAGATCATTTTGCCTACGTAGGGTCATCAGCCGGTAAACATACAATAGGGCGATCAAGCCGGAAACGAACCTCATCCATGCACACCCTATGAGCCATGAGGCAGATTGTGCAGTATCGGGCAGACTAACATCGACATGGCTGGAGGCTATCAGTTCCATAACCAGCCTTGTGACCAACCAGACGATTCCTGCCAGCGCCAACGGACCAGCTGCTGGGCGCAATAGCTTCCACAATGCTGTTCCCCAGCCCGGAGCATGAGATTCCAGCAGAACAAGACGCCGTTCCTCGATGAGTTTGTTCATTTCACGCTCCAGTGATTTGAGAAGCAATTCTCTGCGGAATGTGTCACACTCCCGAAGGGATGCTTGAACCTGCTCTTGAAGGTGAGGGGTCAAATAGGGAGCAGCTTTGGCTTCCTGAAGAGCGTGGATGAGTCCGTTCTGGTACTGCTTTTCACTGTTATTGAACCCGTTCTGGGTAGCGGTTTGGAGACAACCAGCTAATCGTCCATAGATACGCAGCGATTCCTGTAATTCTTCCAGCCGCTGCTGACGTGAATTTCGAAGCTGGGCTGCACTGTGAACATACAGCCATACCAGCAAAGACAACGCCAGCAGGAAGGCAATCAGACCGGGTGAGATATATGCGGCTAACGCCGCGAAGTCCGTCGGGGACACCCGCAATCCCTCCTTCCATTGTTCTTTCTACACTATTGCACAGACCATACAGGCATTTCAAGGGCTTGTATCCCTTTGACCAGGATATATGAAGTATTTTTTGGTAAAATAGACAAGATTACAAGCAGGAGGAGATTCGGCATGGATAAAAATGTAGAAATTGCAACAGAACATTATGAGACATCGAATCAACCGTACGGGCAGCTTTGTGACGCTGATCGCGGATAAGCCGGTCGACCACTTGTATGCGCAATTCGGCGTCTAATGGGTCAGTCCGAGGTCGGAAGGGATGTACTGGCGACAGCCGGGGGGACTGTAAGCTGACATGCTTTACGGGTTTAAGCTGGACATAAAACGGATAAATAACAGTAAGTAAATTATAGACAGGAAGAGGGCATATTTATATGAAAGTTATTATTTTCGGAGCAACAGGAACCATTGGCCAAGCGTTAGTAAAGGAAGCAATCAAGCGTAAGTATGAAGTGACGGCGGCGGTGCGCGACCCGCAACGTGTGACGGAGCAAAGTGAATATTTGACGGTGGTTCAAGCGGATATTCTAAATCCGAATTCCGTTACGGATGTGGCCAAAGGGCACGATGCTATCATTAGCGCATACGGTCCCAAGTTTGGAGAAGAGGAAGAACTGCTCGAAGCGACTCGTTCTTTGCTGGAAGGAACTCGGCGTTCCGGCGCGGAGCGCATACTTGTCGTTGGCGGAGCGGGAAGTCTGAAAACAGAAAACGGTGAACGCCTTATGGATACCGCCGAGTTTCCGGAGGAAGTGAAGCCACTGGCGGCTGCCCATGCAGATGCACTGGAGCTGTACCGCGCTGCGGATGTAGACTGGACCTATTGTAGTCCTGCCGGAATAATTGAATTGGGAAAACGTACAGGACAGTTCCGTATTGGTTTGGATCATTTGGTGGTTGACGAATTAGGCCATAGCCGTATCTCGGTCGAAGATTATGCGGTAGCCCTGATTGATGAGTTAGTAGAAGGGGAGTTTGTCAATTCCCGTTTTACGGTTGGATATTAATAAGCAGGGATAGCCATACGGGAGGCGAAAAGCATGTATATGGTGACCGCCGAAGAAATGCGAGAATTGGATCGCTATACAATTGACAAGCTGGGTATTCCGGCCCTTACCTTGATGGAAAATGCCGGGCGCGCGGTAGCTGACGAGGTGTTGAAGCTATGTGCCGAAAGAAGTGGGAAGAGCAATGGCGGCGGCTTCTCAGTAGGCAATGCTGATCTAACACGTGGAAATGATCGTGCTGAAGTGTTGGGGGCGCAGTGGACAGAAGAGGTTACACACACAGGACCAGGGGATATAACGGGACATGGCGGTGTTATACGGACAGAGACGTGGAGTCAAGGACGACATGACTTACGGGAACGAGAACACTGGTATATCCTCGTAGGCAAAGGCAACAACGGTGGTGACGGACTGGTGGCAGCCCGCCATCTAACGGATGCAGGGCTACGCGTCACCGTTGTGTACGTCGAGCCGCCAGACACGCTACGCGATGAAGCGGCTGCGCAACGCGATATCATCGCGGCTCTGGGTATCCCGGTGATTCTCTATGGCCGGGATACCCTCGACCTGCGCGGCGCCTCCGGCATCGTCGATGCCCTGCTGGGCACGGGCACGCAAGGCCCGCCGCGCGAACCCTACGCCTCGCTGATCCGCGAGGCCAATGCCAGCGGCGCGCCGCTCGTGTCGGTAGACGTGCCTAGCGGCCTCGATGCCGACACGGGTGCGCTGCACGAGCCGTGCATTCGTGCGCGCGTCACCGTATGCCTCGCTTACTTGAAGCGTGGGCTCGTCCAATATCCGGGCGCCGGGACCGCAGGCGATGTGGTGGTGCGCTACATCGGTATTCCACCCGGCCTTGCCCGTGAGTGCGGCGTGCAGCTGCGGCTCTTGACCCGTGACACGCTGCGCGCTGCGCTGGACGTGGATGTAAGCCGCAGCCGCGTGCCGGACGGGCACAAGGGCACCTACGGCCATGTTCTCGTCGCGGCCGGAAGCCTGCGCATGAGCGGCGCGGGCTTGCTGGCCGCACGTGCAGCCCTGCGCATCGGTAGCGGCCTTGTCACGTGGGCGGTGCCCGAGGCGTTGTTGCCGCGCGTCATTGGCGCCGCGCCGGAACTGATGCTCGCTGCCGCCGCAGCAGGCGGAGACGGCGAATGGAATGCCGACTCCGCAGACGAGCTGCTACAGCTCGCGCAGGCACGTGATGTACTGGCTGTCGGCCCCGGCCTCGGCCGCTTTGCAGGGGACACCGGCTGGCTGCGCCGCCTGTGGGAGGAATACGGCGGTCCGCTCGTGCTTGATGCGGATGCCTTGAACATCCTCGCCTCGGCGGGGCCTGAGCTGGAGGCTTGGAAGCCGAGAAGTGCGGCGGTCGTACTAACGCCGCACCCCGGTGAAATGGCTCGTCTGCTGGGCATACCGACAGCAGAGGTGCAGCGTGACCGCATCACCCATGCCCGGGAGTACGCCCGAACACGTGGGGTCACGCTGGTGCTCAAAGGAGCACGCACCGTCATCGCTTGTCCCGACGGAACGGCCTACGTCAATACTACAGGCCATGCGGGGATGGCGACAGGCGGTGCGGGCGATGTGCTAACAGGCATCATCGCAGGTTTGCTGGCTCAGGGCTTGAATGCTTCGCAGGCAGCAGCATTTGGCGTGTATCTGCATGGTGCGGCTGGAGAAACAGCCGCACGTCATCGCCAGCATCCTGCCTCTGTGATCGCAGGCGACATTATTGAAGCCCTATAGGCCATAGCAGCAGTGGCAGGAGGAAGGCCAGCATGATCTGTAATCCATATTCACGGTTCAGCCAGTGCCTTCCTCCATAATACAGCAGTGTAATCCCTGCACCTGCTATGCCGTTGCTCCATAAAATGCCCGTTCCGGCAGGCGACATCAAAGAACCTAGTAGGAGAAAGACACTGAATCCTGCAGCGAGGTATAGGGTGAGCTGCTCGGGCTTGCGAAGCCAGGGTAAAAGATCGCGTAGCGCATCAGCGGCAAGAGCGGCAGGAAGGGCAAAACCATAGGCCCACAGCTGCGCGGTCAGTTCACCACTATTACCTGCTATAGTCAGAGGAATCCCTGTTATTTCCTCTGTCAGATAGCAGTAGATCCATAAGAGACCAAAAACTAATCCTCCACAGGCCAGTTTATTCAGCGCATAACAACCAAGCTCCATCCGCCAAGGCATTTTGGAATTAAATTCATTCCAAGGCTGTCTCATGTTGCGACTCCTCCTCTTATCACACTCGGTATTCATAACCAATCAAGGAATTTATTTTCAATTACAATCCGCTTACCGTTTACGACATTTCAGTTTACGTTAGCTGTGTATCATGTTCCTAAGCAAAATAAAGATTGCGGATAGCCGCGGTACGGAAAGGCGGGGATTGCATGATACAGGCGGTTATTTTTAATCTTGAAAGTACATTGTTAGACCCCGGAGGACGAGGCTTAACCCAGGGAATGCGTGACATTTTCAGATGGAAAGGTATACAGGTAACTGAAGAACAGGTATCTCATGGGCGAGGAATGCCGATCCGGGATCATATTGCGAATGTGCTGGGACTTTCAGAGGTTCGGAAAAAATGGCTGGAGTGCTTTGGTGCGCATCCTGGCAGAATGGATATTGAGCATATTTATCTCGAGCTTGTCCCTGTTCTCCGCTCCTTGATCCAAGGGGCTGAGCCTGCTATCGGTATAGACAGGGCGCTGCAGGAGTTGCAGGATCGTCGCATTCAGTCAGGTGCCACTGCATCCTGTCCGATGGAGATGCTCAGTCACGTATTTACGCCTGCACAGTCACCCTATACGCTGGATTGTATGGTTGCCCCTTGTGAAGTTTCGCAGGGAAGACCTTATCCGTGGATGATCTATGAAATTGCACATCGCTTGCAGGTATTTCCGCTGAGCGATATTGTGAAAGTAGGAGATACAGCAGCCGATATGCAAGAGGGACGGAACGCCGGTGTATGGACGATTGGTGTCTTGAACCATAACGAAAAGGTGACGACCGCAGCTCAAACGACCAGCCATGAAGCGGACGACAGAGTGGCTGAGGAACGGCGCAGACAGAGTGTATATGGCTTGAAAAGGGCAGGAGCCCACATCGTGATGAACTCGGTCGCTGACTTGCCGCGTATTTTGCGTGAAATCGAAATGCTCCAGCATACGGGAGGCTATCCTTCTTATACGAAACAGGTGAAAACAGCGGCGCTACCCCCATCATAAGAACGCGTATGATTCTGGAGAGCTTGAATACACACTTCTAGGTTATATGTATGCACCTACTCGGATAAAGGTGAACTCTGCTCGGCTTTCGAAACATAATAATGGAGCATTCGCTACGTTAGCGAATGCTCCATTTTAGTTTACTTCTTTTCATTCAGTTGAATCGAATCCAACATAATATTCACTATTCAGCGTTTTTTACCCGGAACTGGTCGGCATGACGCTGCAGATTGTTTGATAGTGTAGTGAGATTGCGGGCTACTTCGGATAGTTCTTTTACCGCTAGGGCCTGCTTCTGGGCACTTGCTGATACATCTTCTGTCATTCCGGCAGTCTGCTGTGCCGCGCTGGCTGTGTGATTTAAGTGTTGATCTACGCTGTGACGTACCTCTTGCATCTCTGCCGTCAATTGAGCTAGATGTGCGGCTAACTCCTGAACTTCCTGTGAAACCTGGGTGACTTTGTCAACAGACTGTAGACATACCGAAATTTGGATTTCTTGTTCATTGACGGTCTTTATGTTTTCATCAAATTGATCACCCATTTGCTCAATTTGCTCAACAAAGCTTCTTAAGATTTCATCGATTTCCCGAATCGATATGGCAGATTGCTGAGCAAGTTGTCCCATTTCATGAGCAACTACAGAAAAACCCTTGCCAGCTTCGCCTGCACGTGAGGCTTCAATAGATGCATTAAAGGACAAAATCTGCGTCTGCTTTACGATGTCCTGTACCTGCTGACCGATGTTAGCCGCCTTGCGCGATTTTTCGGTTAATGCGTGTGACATATGCTGCATCTGCTTGATACGCAGGGCGCTTTCTCGTCCTTTTTCTAATAACAGTTCATGCTCACTGGCTACCTGATGACGAACCTCATTGAGATGATGGGCTGTATCCGTAAATTGTTGCACATGGCTTCCGACTTCATCCAGCGTTTGTCCTAATCGGTCAGATTGTTGAACCGATTCCACTGCTTGATCCGCTTGGTTAATAGAGACATCGGCAATTTGCTGGAGTGTGCGGGACAGTTCCTCAGTTTGGTGGAGTGTCCCCTCCGTTGTCACGACGATATTCTCTGATGCATGCTGGAGTGTGCTAGAACTGCTTTGAATATCTACAATTATATTGGACATGGCTTCCACCATTTTGTTTGTCAATTTGCTAATTTCGCCTAACTGATCATATGTTACTTGCGACGATGTAACCGTAAGGTTGCCGTCGGCTACTTGCTCCAGTGTATTTTTAATAAATCTCACCTGACGCAGTATACGCCGGGTTACCAGCATCATAGCCGCAATGGAGATGATCAGAATGATGGAGATAACAGGAATAACTAATCGGTAGGCCTCGGGCAAGGTATGTTCGTATACTTCAGTCACAGAGGACAGGGATCTATCGATTCCCAAATAACCAATGATGGTTCCATCTGTATCCTTAATGGGAGTAAAGGAGGAAAACATCGTCCCCCACTCAGGGTCCGTTGTAATATCTGTAGTCACTGTTTCCCCTTGTTTCAATTTCTCTTCCGTTTCTTTAAGGGTAAAACTTACAGGAGTTCCGAATGGACTGTAGTCTTTGTCGTCCCATGCGGCTCCATCCACCGTAATTTTCCACTCATTGCCCACACGGTTGTACATATAGATGTACAGGATTCCAGTTTGCAGCCTGAGCGTATTTAACTCGTTCCGAAGCTGTTTATACTCGCTGCTTTGCTCAGATGAATCAGTATTTAAGCTCTTGACTGCAGATTTGTCCAATAACTGGGCCGTGTTCTTTGCCAGCGTTTCATTGTTTAGCTGCATGGTTGATAGAGAAGCATTCTGGATGGATTGATTGGTCGTCCACAGAACAATGACGCCAATCACTATTAAAGGAATGAGCAAGATGAAGTAGAGTTTGGATTGTAATCCCATTCTTTTTTTAACGCTGCTTTTCATAATATGCTCCTTACTATGTTTTTTTCACCTTCATATATATCGTGTACAAATAGGAAAATATGAATAGTTATTCAGTGTTTCATGATTTTTTTGCGTATTTGCGTGAATTCTCATGAAAAAAGCCTTAGCCCGGTAAGTACCGAGCTAAGGCTGTATCTTATGGCTTACAAATCGTCAAATCCGTTGTCATCTCCGACCTTGCCATAATTGCGTGATTTTGCTTCAAAGAAGTCCGTTTTTGTCGCATTCAGCGCTTCATCTGAGAATGGTTTGATCCAAGGCATACAGTTTACATCTACGCCTTCGTACGCTTTGTCCATACCAAGCAGTCTCAGGCGCATATTTGCCATGTATTTAATGTAATCGCTCAGCTCGTTCAAGTCAATGCCGCGAACCTCTTTGAGCGTATAATGGGCCCAGTTCGTTTCCAGCTCCACAGCGCGGTCAATCATGCGATAGACATAATCCGTATTTTCCTTGGTATTCAGCTCAGGGAAATCAGACAACAGCTGCTTGAACACTTCGGCAAAGAAGTAGCAATGCTGATTTTCATCACGCTGAATATACGAGATCATTTGGCTGGTTGCCATCATTTTCTGATCACGAGCCAAGTTGTAGAAGAACGCAAACGTACTGTAAAAGAAAATGCCTTCCAAAATCAAATCCGCTACCATCGCTTGGAAAAAGGTCTGCGGGTTCTGCTCATCGCGGAACTCCTGGTAAATATCCGAGATGAATGTGTTACGCTCCAGCAGGACAGGATCGTTTTTCCAGTATTCAAAAATTTCCTTCTGTTCCTGATCGGACACCAAAGAAGACAGAACGTAGGAATAGGACTGGTTATGCACCACTTCCTGCTGCCCGATAATCGCTGAAATAGCTTCCAGTGAAGAGTCGGTAAAATAGCGTTTTACATCCCCGACAAACATGGTTTGCATCGAATCCAGTACAGCCAGCAGGCCGATGTTAATTTTGAAGGTGCGCTGTTCTTCGGCATCCAGCACAGGGAACTGGGACGCGTCTTTGGACATCGGGATTTCATCTGGAATCCAGTGATTCAGCAGCAGCACTTTATACAGTTTATACATATGCGGCATTCGAATATCGTTCCAATTCAAAATACCGGAGCTTTCGCCTTCAATAATACGGGTAGAGCGATTTGGCGCTTCCGTGTTAAAAATCTTCTGTAACTGCATGAGAGCTTCTCTCCTTTAATTTAGGATGCGCAGCTATCACATTCTTCAATCGTCAGTGCGCGGCTGCGTACATAATAGGTCGATTTCATACCTGATTTCCAGGCATGGATGTGCAGCTCTAAAAATTCAGTTGCTTTAATATCAGGCCGTACATACAGGTTAAAGCTTTGGCCCTGGTCAATATGACGCTGACGTGCAGAAGCCATGTTGATCGAAGCGTGTTGATCCAGCAAGAAAGCCGTCTTGTAGTACCAGATAGTTTTTTCGTTCAAGTCCGGTGCAGGGTTAGCAATCTTGTAAGTTGTTTTCTCTTCATAGGAAAGCAGCTCATACAATGGATCAATGCTGGCGGTAGAGCCTGCAATAATAGACGTGGAACCGTTAGGCGCGATGGCGAACAGCCATGCGTTGCGGACACCGTTTTGTTGGACTTCTTCTGCAAGCTCACTCCACTCGGAGGTAGTGACAAATTTGCCTTCGCGTGTACCGTCTGTATAGCCACGGGAAGTGAAATAGTGCCCGGTAGACCAGTCAGAGCCCTCGAATTTGGCATAACGGCCTTTTTCTTTCGCTAGCTCCATGCTGGATTTGACGGCCAGGTAGTTAATTTTTTCATACAAATGATCGTTATAGGTTACCGCTTCATCGGATTCCCAACGGATACCTTCCAGTGCGAGTAGATGATGCAGTCCGAATGTACCCAGACCGACAGCGCGATATTGGCTGTTCGTATATTGTGCTTGCAGTACTTCAATGTTGTTGATATCAATAACATTATCCAGCATACGTACCTGAATCGGTACGAGGCGATCCAGCACACCTGCCGGAACCGCACGAGCCAGATGAATGGAGTTCAGGTTGCACACCACAAAATCGCCAGGGATTTTAGAAATAACGATGCGTGTTTGTCCGTCCTTGGTGACCAATTCTTCTTTTTCTACTACAGTTGCAGATTGGTTTTGCATAATTTCCGTACACAGGTTGGAGGAATATACCATACCATGGGCGCGGTTCGGGTTGGCCCGGTTTACCGTATCACGGTAGAACATGTAAGGTGTACCTGTTTCCAGTTGTGACTTCATCAGGCGCTTCATAATGTCGATGGCAGGCACCGTAATACGAGAGAGAATCGGATGCTGCGACGCCTCTTCGTATTTCTCGCGGAAGGTACCTGAACCGAAGGTTTCATCATAAAAATCTTCCAGTCCCAGTGGGCGACCGTTGTCATCTTTCCAGCCCATCACTTTCTTCACTTCATGCGGACAGAACAGATTCCATTCGCCCCGTGCTTCGACCCGCTCCATGAACAGATCGGGCAGACATACGCCATGGAACACGTCATGTGCACGCATCCGCTCGTCACCGTTGTTCAGCTTCAGGTCAAGGAATGCGAGGATATCCTTATGGAATACGTCCAGATATACGGCAATTGCACCTTTGCGAGTACCCAATTGGTCTACGCTAACAGCTGTATTGTTCAACTGGCGAATCCACGGAATGACGCCGGAACTTGTATTTTTATGTCCACGGATATCGGAGCCACGCGCCCGTACCTTACCGAGGTATACGCCGATGCCGCCGCCCATTTTGCTAAGACGGGCTACATCCGTATTGGAGTCGAAAATGCCTTCCAACGAGTCGTCTACCGTGTCGATAAAGCAGCTGGAGAGCTGTCCGGCCACCTTTTTTCCGGCATTGGACATGGTTGGTGTAGCTGCTGTCATGTACATGTTGCTCATCGCCCAGTATGCTTCCTTGACCAAATCCATCCGCTTGTCGGCAGGCTCTTGGTGCATCAGGTACATCGCGATGATCATGTAGCGTTCCTGCGGCAATTCCATTACGCGTCCGTCAAAATCATTGGCCAAATAGCGCTCAGACAGCGTTAACAGCCCGATATAATCGAACAGCAGATCATTTTTCGGCAATATGGAATCGCCCAACTCATCAATCTGCTCCTTGGTATAGTAGTCGAGCAGTTCTTGACGGTAAATTCCTTTTTGGACCAAATCAGTGATCAGTGGATAAAAAGCGCCGTAAGGCTCGTCCGCATAGGATTTATAACGGCGGTGAGTGGCCGCCTTTTTATACAAGGAAGTGAGCAAAGCACGTGCAGCGGCAAATTTCCAGTCCGGTTCTTCCTTGCTAACCAGTTCAAGGGCAGCCATCGCAAACGCGTTGCTGATGTCATCCCCCGTGACTTCGTCCCGGCGCAGCTTGCTAGTTACACCGCGAATGAGACGATCTTTATCCAGCTTGTCCAGCCCGCTGAGTACACGGTCGGCATATACGGAAATGCGTATTTCATCAAAAGCCAACTGGCGATTGTTTGGTTTGGTTACGAGTTGTGGCATAGGATTAATTCCTCGCTTTCCTGATTTGGAATCATACTTGGGAATAGGCATGAAAATGATCATGATGAGAAGATAATGGCGAAAAAAGCGATGGTCAGACAGCATTTGGGGGCTGTATGTAATCCAATAACATAGAAATAGCGATGCACCTGCCAATGAAGGGGGAAAAGATGGTTCCCGTACGATTTATCGGCTACATCACTATATTTAGACGTGTTATGAATATTTAACCCAACATATTGTGTGTATAAACTTAAAATTTCAAATAAGTGCAAGGAGTATTATAGCAACATTCGAAGCCATACGTAAAGGAAAAGGAATGGAAAATCAAAATATGCAGAGAAGTCGCGGGCTGTATTTGAATTGAGGCAGTTTGAACGGTACAATGAATGATAAAGATGTTTCCTACAGAAACAAGCAGCATACATATGAACTTTTTTGTGAAATAAGGTTGCTCGCTCTATCGGCCTGAGATTTTAGATTTTTAAAGAAGTGACGATTTTAAATTAAAAGGAGGAACTTGGCGATGGCTATTGCAGAAGTGACAGTGATCCCGATTGGAACGGGGAGTACAAGCCTGAGCGACTACGTTGCCCAGATGCAAAAAGTGTTGAGGACGCAAAAAGGAATTACCTATGAGCTTACCTCCATGAGTACGATTATTGAAGGTTCGTTGGACGATGTGTTCACCGCCATTGCTGCGCTGCACGAAGCGCCATTCCTGTCTGGAGCCAAGCGTGTTTCCACCTCGGTTAAAATTGATGATCGCCGTGACAAGCCTTCCTCCAGTCACCAAAAGCTCCGTTCCGTCGCAGAGAAACTATCTGGCACTGCGACAGGAAATGTTACCGAATTAAACCCAAATCCTAGCTGAAAAAGTTGATGTAAGTGATTGATTTTTATGTAACTAAGAGTATAATAGTTTTTGTTGTCAGTTACACTGACCTGCTGGTGTAGCTCAGGGGTAGAGCAACGCACTCGTAATGCGTAGGCCGGGGGTTCAATTCCCTTCACCAGCATAGCTATCAACTCAAGCACAGCGCGGCTTCCAAGCTTTTTGGAGGTTGCGCTTTTTTTGTTGAATTGAGCATTCTTCTACCATTCTTCTACCCTTTAGTCTAGTAAAGTGGTTTTTTCAGTGTTCATGAGTTCCCTGTTATGAGCGTGTCTTAGATCATAGAAACGAATCCGCGGAAAGTCAGGGTGCTCTTTTACGATTGTGTCCAAAATACGATAGTAATGTCGTACATTCGGTGCAGTGATTGCTTACATTCTGGCTGAGGCTTATGTGGATGGTAAGTCGGCTGACAGTCCAACTACAGATAATGAGGAATAATCACAAGCGTTTGGAAATACGAAACACCCTGCTGGCTTAATGTCGGTGGGGAGTTATTTTGTTTACAGGGGTGCCCTTATGACAAACGTGGCTTTTCCACATGATTCGCAAAAAAAGATATTGACAACTGTTAATTAATGGATAAAAATAGTAAATGATTATAAAATACTGGAATTTCTATGCGAAGGGTGGCTATGGCATGAAGCATACACCTACGATTCGAGCAGAATTAGACAGATACCTACAACAAGAAGGATTGAGTTTAACACAATTTGGTCATATTGCGGATATGAATAGGGGAGCAGTAAGTGCTATTGTGACAGGAAACAAGCCTTTGTCTGTTAACCAACTGGATCGAATTACTGAGGCTATGGGTTTACCGGAAGGTCACTTTTATGACTTGTTCATAGAAAACTACATCATCGACCATCCTCCGAATATGAGGCGAATCGAGCCATTTTTGTTTCGCTGTGCGGAGTTGGACAAGTTGGATGCGATCCGTCGAGTGGTGGGAGCCATCATGGACAATCTACTATATTCGCCCAAGTTATTTGAAATTGCAGAAGAATTATTGTCGCAGGGAAGACATGCGGCTGCATTGCTGCTCTATGAGGGGGTAGCTGAAGCGGAGAAATATCAACATTCAGAACGATTGGCAGTCTGTCAATATCGTATATTTACGATTCAAGTTGGAGACGACCAAACCCAAAATCTCCACGCTGCTGCGATACTTGAAGCTTTTGTTGAGCGATTGAATGAAATAGACCAACTTGACGCATTGAAGGACTTAGCGAATTTGTATCGTTCATTGTGTAAGTGGAACAAGGTCGATGAAATGGCAAGAAAAATGAGAGAAAAAGCGGAAATCCAATATGCAATTAAACATCAACAGAAGAAACGAGAGTGTGACGAACCTGCTAAGAAGTTAAGTCGTCCCATGTTTGTGTACATCACATATGCCGATTTACTATGTGCAAGTGTCTGCGAAGCCCAAGGCGATTATCAACAAGCTCTAGAATATACATATGCCTACACTGATTTAGATTGGGTATTGGAGACAGACGAAGATACTTTATATTGGCTAAATCTTTATAAGGATTGGGCGCAATGTAATAGTTACATTTATAAACTTTTGTCCGGTGATACAAGTGTGCTTCCAGATTATGTTGAATACATTGCCAAATCAAAAGTAGATAAAGAAATGGTAACTAAGATATTGAACGTACTGCTTGCAGCTAACCAGTATCAACTAGATATAGACGATATACTTAGACGTTTTGAAACTATAATTAATTCGTTTACTCAGAAGGTGCAGCCATCATCCGACATGTATACTAGGCAAGTTATACCAGAACAATATGCACGATTTGGATACGAGTTAGCTTATTATTATTTATATAGAGGATCATACGGTGATGGCTTTAAACATTTGATGTATGCAATGGTAAAGTCACATATAATAAATAACGAAACTTATTTTATAAACTGCATGGGGCTATTCGTGAAGTTTAGAACACATGCAGTTCCTGAGTTCAAAGAAGAGTTTTTAAATCTTATTGAAAAGGTGTGGTTAAACAATGTTGAGAAAAATGGTTCTTCTGATCGTCGCAGCTAGTTTTTTATTTATTGTGAGTGGGCCTAATCATGCTTATGACCAGCACCCTATTCAGCTTAATGCTACCGTTGGAGGTTCCTAAGCTTAGATAAACAAAAAAAGCTCTGCTAACCTTAATTGGTCGGCAGAGCTTTTTTCGTTGATCAGTTTGAATTTAGAGTAGATGTGAAAAAGGACTCCGCTGGTATGTAACCAGTATGGAGTCCTTTGTTATTATTGTAATTCTACTAGCGGTATAAACGGCCATCACCAAAAACATTACTAGCTCCACCATAATTAGTGATTACTATTTTATATGTTCCTTCTGGCACATTGGTAAACGTCCTGATTGTATTTGTATTTGTGAATGTTCCGTTTATAAAAATGCTTTGTGAGTAATCACTTGATTGTAATGTGTATTGAATTACAGGACTATATTTTGAATCAGCGGTTCTTTGGTGGACGGATATGTTGACGTCGCCTGATCCATTAATTTGGAATGGTGCACTAGCAACCTCATTAGCCAAGTTTGTAAATGTGAATGTTTTTATGATGCCTGTAGCACTTAAGGTTTCCTGGGTTGCATCATTAGAGAATTGTAAACTCGCTTGAGGCACTACTTGATTAGATGAAATCGTGCTTTCTTGCTGAGTTATTTCTGCAGATCCGGCTGATACACTAGGCGCTAAAGCTCCGAATAACAAGCCAACAGAAAGAATAGTAGGCAATGATTTTCTCATAATAAAACCTCCCATTTTTTTATTTCAATTTACATATTCTACTTAGTTTTATCATTATCCTTTTGTATAACTGTGATTGTTATGTGAACTCAAACGTATAGAACGGCAGTTTGTAATATAGTTATTTATTATGCGACAACATGCACGATACTCGACATAACTCTTCATTTAGTATAGAGAAGATTCAAATTACTATGGAGGTGTCATATGATCAGAGGAATCGCGCGAGGATTAATTGTATTTTTGTTGGTAGCTATCTTTTCCGTACAAGGTGTTTTTGCAGAACCAGTTTCAAGAAGTGTACAAGCAGCAACTGGGTATACGTTGGAGTTCCCAAGTTCACGCTATCCCGAAACCGGAGCACACATTAGAGATGCACTAGCAGCCGGACATTCTGCTGTTTGCACGAATGACAGAGACGGAGCCGAAGAAAACAGAAAGGAGTCACTCAAGGGCTATCCAACTAAAAAAGGATATGACCGCGATGAATGGCCTATGGCGATGTGTGCAGAAGGTGGAGAGGGCGCGGATATAAAGTACATAAGCCCGAAGGATAACCGTGGAGCTGGATCGTGGGTAGGTCACAAGTTGGATGAATATGCAGACGAAACAAAAGTTGAATTTATCGTGAAATAGCAAATCCCCGCTAACCTTAACTGAACGGCACCCCAAATCTTAGACACATGATATAATCCTCTAAGAAGAAAGGGTTTCTCCAAAGGGGCAGAGGAACCTTAAAAGATTAGAAGCAGAAAAAAGCACTAAAAACCCATATTATCGACAGAAGGCTTATTAGCCCCTCATCATGTTAGTAACGCTAAAAAAGTATGAGTAAGGTTGTTTGACCAGTCGTTTATGAACTCCCAAGCATATATTGAGTTGTAAGATTTGTGAAAGGAGGTCATGGTTATTCCAATTTCCGACTTGTTCAAACTTCAACCAAGTGCTCCAGTTACCTTGGATGGGCACGAAGAAGAGAGCGTCAATTTAGAACTTCAAGCCTCGTCCAGTACCTCCGTTGGTGTGGTGCAGGGAACAATCCTCCTACCTAATGGGAGTCCGGTTCCTTTTGCTACAGTGCAGGTATATACTTCTCAAGGGGTGCCATATGAGCATGTTAACAGTAACCCCCAGGGGATATTTATCATACCTAACGTTCCAGTAGGCTCTTATTTAATCACTGCATCTGAACCGGGCTACCTGACACCTGTCCGTATTCCGTTAACAGTTACACAAGGCAGACCAACACAAGTATCTATTACTTTACAACCCGATCCCGCTGCAACGACGGGAGCCATGTTTGGTATAGTAAGGAATATTACCAATAATGAACCCGTGAATAATGCTGTGGTTAGTCTATTTCAAACAGATGGGACTACGGTTACTCCGATCGGAACAGTGACTTCCAACGCATCAGGGCAGTATTTGTTTGCTGAACTTCCGAGTGGTACCTATTTCGTTCAAGCGGTCCTACCCGGATATTTGTCCAACCAAAGTGCCCCTGTAACAATCCAAAGTCCTGAGTATGTCCCCCTTGATATTAATCTGACAGTCGATCCGAATGCCAATACAGGGACTGTAAGTGGTATCGTGACGGACCAAGCGAATGGTGTTGCTATACCCAATGCGCTAGTGGCACTCTATACTTTGACCGCGGGAGTGGAACAGATCATCCAGATTACGCGTACAAATCAGGGGGGGCTCTACCTGTTTGGCGATTTGCCACCGGGAATCTATCGTGTGAAAGCGACAGTTCAGGTGAATACAGGATGAAGGATAAAAATATTCTGACAAGCAGCAGTTCTGCTTTTTCAATCGGCTCCGGTGAAAGTAGATGGGTCCCTCTGGTTCTGCACGGCAGGAATGGTTCCATCAGGTATGGCTTCAGCCCTGTCCGAGTAACATTTTGTCTGGTTGTCAGAAAAAAAAGAATCGTCTATAAGCAGCGGTTCCAGCTTTATATTCGCAGTGAAGAAGGTTGCAGAAACGCAATAAAATGGAGCAGTAAAAGAAAGCTATACTCATCTCCTAAGTCCCGTAAAATATGTCCGGTAAAAATCGAACTGGGGGTGTCCGTGAGAAATAAAAAACGGGCGAAACGCAAGAAATTTAAAGCCGTTATTTAAGAGGTGTCTTCAAAATAAAGCTAAGGGCGTTCTCGGGATCATGGGAACGTCTTTTTTTGTTTTCCTGCCTTACTAAAAAGTTCTTGAAAGAAAAATTGTTGCTTCAATAAGTCACCAAACTGATAACGATGAAAATAGGGATCATGGTTGGCGGGGATTATTTCATTAAAGGAATTACCACATCATTCATCGAATGAATTATTGAGGTGATCAGCATGAATCATACATATAAAGTGTTAAAGTCAGATAGAGAACTATTTGCAGCTGCATTAAGCCAGGTAAGAGTATATGTTGTACAGCCGTTGGGCGAGGGTTTGATAGATATTGTGGATTACGGTAAAGCAGTGGAGAATATTACACCGGAGTCGGTTAAGATTAACGGATCTTATTGCTTCCGTAATCAGTTTGAATTTAGAGTAGATGTGAAAAAGGACTCCGCTGGCATTTAGCCGGTATGGAGTCTTTCTTTATTTTCAGATTCTCATTCTTTGTTTTCATTTACTGATAAAATTCTGGGACAAGTCATTATACCTACGAATAATACTCTAAGTTGGCAAATAGCAACAAATCACAGATTAGTTATGCCCACCAGCTCCATAAATCGTGAGAGAGCACTGGTCATGTATGAGTCACGACGCCTTATAAACACAGTGGGCACTGTTCTGTACGGTTCCGGTAATGGATGACAGTTAAGTCTTCCCTGCATCCGTGATTCAACCATAGATATTGGTAAGACGGTGACTCCTAACCCGTTTTCAACGCATTTAAGGACACCCTCTAGAGTGCCATATTCCATCACCTTCATAGGAGCATAGCCATTGTCCTCTAGCCATCGCTGCCAACGTCCCAAATAGATGCAATGCGCGAATGACGAAAGCAGTGGTTCATGTAAAATCAATTCTAATTGGAATGGTTCCGGAGAGTAGCTTGTAATCAAAACTAGAGATTCTTCGAAGACAGGGTATTCAACAATTTCCGGATGAAGAATTGGCCCATCCACAAATGCGCCGTCTACCTTATATTTGAGAATGGTACTAACCTGATCTACAGTAGGTGCCATATATAAGCTTAATTCTACATGTGGAAATTTCTTGTGATATTGTGTAAAAATCAATGGCAATCGTGTAGAAGCAGTTGACTCCATAGCTCCAATGCGCAAAGTTCCCCGCGGGGCAGAAGAAAGCTTAACTGCCTCAATCGCTTCCTCGAAATCGTAAAGCAACTTGTTTACATGCGGCAACAGTTCACGTCCTGCAGGCGTTAAGGATACCTTCTTATGATATCGATATAACAGAGGAACGCCCAACTCTTGCTCAAGACGTTGTATTCGTGCAGTAACATTGGACTGTACATAATTCAATTTCTCAGCAGCTTTTGTAATGCTTTGTTCAATTGCTACTGCCTTAAACACCTCCAAAGATCTAATGTCCAAAACAACTCTCTCCTTTTTGCATCACAAAATGTGATCATCTATACACTATTTTTTAATTTTACGTGATGCATCGCAGTATGTAAACTTAGTGAATAAGAGGGATTTACACCAAAACCAAGTGATTGAGTACCTCGTTATCTGATAATGAGGAGGAGAATGGGGAAAAGGAGATTCTAGCCGGGGCAAAATGCAGTACACGTTACCAATAATGAGGAGGGAATCTCATGATTTCGAAGGTCAATGTACAAGATAAATTTTTGCAAATAATTGATTATTGGAATCCCAGAATAGGTGGAGAGTTGAACGATTCATACGTAAAAATGGCAAAGATCAAGGGTGAATTCATTTGGCATCACCATGATCACGAGGACGAAATGTTCTTCGTATGGAAAGGGAGACTACTAATCCGTTTGAGAGACGGTGAAATAGCTGTTAACGAAGGGGAGTTTGTTATTATACCTAAAGGGGTTGAACATCAGCCAATTGCTGAAGAAGAGGTCCATTTACTATTAATCGAACCAAAAACTACTCTAAACACGGGAAATGTGGTAAATGAACGAACCGTTTCGATTCCTCAACGAATTTGATGAAACGCTCATCAGTGAAATAATTATACTGATTTTGATTCGATCCTTAGCTAATGATTCAACTAATGGGAAACGCTAGTTGAACAAATAGTCTAAACCTCCTAATAGAAGCGAACTAGAATTAATTGCCAGGAGATCTTATTATGATTTTAAGCGAACTTTGGCGTCATTATGAAGCGGATAAGCGAATCTAGGGATTTAGTCCAAATACATTGAAAGCATATGCGTTGCAGTTCAGAATGCTGGTAACAATCTCGGGGATATAGATATTTCCGAGGTAACTATTAATCTGCTGAAGGAATACCTAGCAAAGCAGTCAGATCGATTAAAGCCAAGTAGCCTAGGGACCGCATCCATTTTGTGCGCTCCCTATTCCGTTTTGCATATGAAGAAACCTATTTGCCCACAAACCCTTCGCTCAAACTACGTGAGCCTAAAATGGATAAGCGGGGTATATTGAATATCAAGAGAAAGGAGATATTAATATTAATTACCAAATTATTAATCTGAATGAGAAATTATCTAAGTTCAATGAACATTGGTCTCCGAAAGTCATTGGTGAAATGAATGACTATCAATTTAAATTGGTCAAGATAGATGGGGATTTTGTATGGCACGATCATCAAGATACCGACGAGGTGTTTATCGTGCTCGAAGGGGAGATGTTCATCGATTTCCGCGATGGCCAAGTAAAGATTTCCCCAGGAGAGATATTTATTGTACCAAGGGGTGTCGAACACAAAACTTTCGCTAACCAGGAGTGTCATATCATGTTGGTAGAGCCCAGGGGCGTAGTAAACACTGGCGAGACTGAGTCAGAATTAACAGCAGTCAATGATATTTGGATCTAATGCATTTAGCTTCAGTTCGATTACATCGTTAAAGTAACGGGAAACGATAGTTCAATAAAACAGCGGCAGTCTAGGGCTTTATTTTCTCGTCCATGGCTGCCGCTGTTTCAATTTTAGGGAGAGTCTAATACTTATTTTATTTTGCTCGCGATTTTCCTTCTCGACGGATGCCCACCATGAAGGAACTGGAGATAAAGACGGGGAAGTGCACGGAGGACATAAAAGTTGCTTGCTTTAGAGCAAGATACCTAACTCTATGGGGGCGGAAAATTCTATACTACGGGATATTGCCATCTGGAGAGGTGGGATCGCAATCAGAAGATCATCATGCTTGTAGGAGACGGAGAAGGGTACTTTAGAGAACATTAGGCATTAGTCTCGTCTTATTGCCTCAATTATTTTCTTCTACCAAATCTTCTACCGAAATACGGATATCTGTAATACCTGACGGAACCTTATTTATTGTTGGATAGGATATAGGAGCCTTGTAAACCCCATCAAAACTCTATTTCAACGCACTCGTAATGCGTAGGCCGGGGGTTCAATTTTCTTCACCAGCATAGCTATCATCTCAAGCACAGCGCGCTTCCAAGCTTTTTGGAGGGCGCGCATGGCATGAAGTATACACCTACGATACGAGCAGAATTAGACAGATACTTAAAACAAGAGGGCATGAGTCTAACGCAATTCGGGCATATAGCAGGCATGAATAGGGGAATAGTAAGTGCTATTGTGACAGGGAATAAGTCTATGTCTGTTAACCAGATAGATCGCATTACTGAGGCTCAGATAAATAGTTGTAAAATGACAAGACATGCTGATTTGGGTGCCAACATTTGGCGGTATCTCTTGGTAAGTGTGAGACGTGTACCTGGAAGCCCTAGTCGCTGTGAACGACCAGTCCGGTCACGTCTTTTTGCTTGGCAAAGGCTTTGGCGAACGTCTATACAATCAATTCGTTGTCGTTATGTTCGCTGAGTTGGTGGGCTACAATTTCATTGTTGAATTATCTTTAATCGCAGATAGATATACCCAGCAACCCCCTACACGATTTGCGTGATATCTGTGACCCATTTTTGATTAGGTTTGTGCGCCTTGAAATCCTGTTTTAGCAGGTTTTTCGCCACACGACCTTCCGTAGAAGAAGTTTCAACCGGTGCGTAAAATCAACATGCTCATGACTACAGTAGCTGCTAACTATAAGCCCTTCTCTTCTTCTTCCGAATTAGCATGGTCAGGAAAAGGAGGACAGGCAGAGCAATTTGAAAGATAGGCCAGACTTGAACCAAGGCTACATGAAGACCGAACCACAAAAATTCGGTTAACCTGGGGGAGAGAAACGTAAGAGCGCCTATGATGATGCTTAGCAATAGTAAAGCAGGCTTATACCTAAAGGGGGTTATCGTTTGAAGCCCTATGACGGCACCAAACATAAAACCAGCCGTTTTGACTCCGATTCCAATAAATAGAATCATCGAAAACAGGACATCAGCTCTCTCAACGATCTTCGGTAAATGAATTAGTTGAGTAACCTCAAATAAGGGATAGGTGGTTGATGCTGCCCATTCCGGACCTAGAACCAGGATTGTTAGTTCATTCATTATAATAAGGAACACAGCAGTGATCCAGTAAACAATGATGATCGACCGCTGTAATTTGCGTTTATCCAAGACGATCTTGAATAGCACGAGAAAAAGAATCGTCTGACCGAAGGGAAAAGATATGATCTCGGGAATGGCAGCCTTCACTACGGGAGTTAAACCGCTCTCCAATACAGGAAACAAAAATTCAAAGTGAATGAGTCCTGTAAAAGGAGTAAGTACTAGTAGAATGCCGTAACCAAACGCCAATAGAAGCAGAAATATATGACATAGAAGGAACCAGACTCTCGGTCCAAACCACACCACATCGGCACAGACAATTAACGCTATAAACGTAATAACTTCGGTAGGGGTTCTGTTCAGCAATGTCAATGCGCCGAGTTCACCAATGTCCCTGACACTCCTGGAAGCTTCATAAGCAAAGTAACCGATGAACAGAAGTCCCCCCAGACTACCTATCCATTTTCCCCAATAATGGCACAGGAGCTCGTACAAATCTCGATGTGGATCAAGTTTATGCATGTATAAATACATGATTAGAAGGACGAAGCCCGCAAGTGCACCGATCAGCATGGCTAGCCATGCATCCTGCTTGGCTTTAGCTCCCAATAGGAATAATGTTGTACTGCCAACCTGAAACAAGGAAAAAGCGATAGCTAACCCGGATACCCTGGTGACGGTTTTATTCATACTGTTTAGGCTCCTTTATACAAATGGGTTAGGTTTGACTTCCGATATGCTTCTGCAGGAGTCCAGGACGCTGAATCCGTGCATCTACTCGAATGTCCAGTTCTATCTTTTTGAACTCCTGCTCCCAGTCTTCTTTCACAGTCTCCCACTCCCTTGGGAACCTTCGGTGAATCCGGTCAGCAAAACCAGTTGCGTCCACACCCAGTTCCTGGAGTTTATCCCAGCCCTCATTTATCGTTCTGCTCACTTCTTTTCCAATCTCTTTTTCCATATCATGTATGGTTTTCGTCTTGGAAATATCCTTAGTGCATGTGCTTTCATTTAAAGTTCCGTTAATTTTAACTCTAACCTGCATGGTGTAATGAGAACTCGTTTTTCTGGGTATAAGTTTTACATCTGCAGAATTTACTGTTAGAGAAGAGTACATTTCCCTACCGAGTTGTTCGCTGCATGGGAACGAAATTTCGGAGTTGTTAACCTTTTGGGACAGATAAGATACTCCCAGACTCTCTTCCTTGTCGAGAAATCCTTTAAGCTTTCCGTTTTGAAACACCCCTAATTTAGTCAATGCCAGCTTGAGCGGGGTCGAGGTTTTTTTAAAAACATCCAGACTCTCTGCTTCCTTCTCGTTCTCATGGTCTCTCTCTCCGATTAATTCGGCGACTGGTACCCCAATGGATTTGGAATCCGAGTTCATGCTCAATACGAAATCATAAACCCTAACTTTCGGAAACAACGATAAACTATCGCTCTCTTTGTCAACCAATTCAGCCATGGCGGCGCCTTGAAGTTTTTCAGGAGGCAACAATTTCTTTAGTAGATCGGATGCTAGTCCATCCGTTATAATTATAGATACCATTTCTCTCGCTTCCGTATTACGAAGATAAAAATCGATTAAACGATCCATTCCCTTCTCAGCCGCTCTCTTACCGATATATATAACACGATTATGTGCTATGTAGATTCGTCTTGATGTTTCCAAATTGCTGTACGATAATGCCTGGTTATAGGTTTTGGACTTTATAGAGAATACATGGGATGCGGGTTGGGAAGAGCTTCCCGATCCTCCTCCGGTTCCACTTGCAATGGCGGAGGGAACAATAATCTGATAGGACATCATCCACTGTCCGTCGTCCATCATATCTACTCCTGTAGCCGCAGTTACCCACAGCTCATTCAGTTCGACTCGATTCCAGCAACCCGTCAAACTGAATAACACGACCAAGACCATAAAAAACCTTCCTAATAGGGACATACCGGTTCCTCCTTACGCCATGGGATCTCGGCCATGTTCCCCTGCCTGTTCTGCAAATGATTCCTGTTCCGTTGCCTGCCTTACTGGATTGGAATCCCCAATCATTACCGGCCGTTTCTTCATCATCCACCAAGGTGCACGCACAAACAGGTCTTTCATATTGCTCTTATAGAAAGGTGCGATCGGTATCATATAAGGAACACCGAACGAATTCATAGATACTAATCGAACGAGGATGGGAACCAAGGCCGACAAAACGCCGTACAACCCAAATAAACCCGCCACCAGCATGAGTACAAACCTGAGCAAACGAACAGCCCCCGCCATATTGATCGAAGGTAACACAAAGTTGCATATAGCCGTGAATGATACCACAATCACCATAGCTGCGGAAACCAACCCCGCCTGAACGGCAGCTTGTCCAAGAACCAAAGCCCCAACGATAGAGATTGCAGGCCCTACAGCGCGCGGCATTCGTACTCCTGCTTCGCGGATAACCTCGAAGGTCAGCTCCATTAGCATTGCTTCAAGCAGGGCGGGCAATGGTGTATTCTCTCTCTGTGCAGCCAGAGTGATAAGCAGTGTTGTAGGCAGCATTTCCTGGTGAAACGTAGTTGTTGCAATAAAGAATGAGGGTAATAGCAATGCCAAGAAAAAGGATGCCATCCGAACGATACGAAGAAAAGATGCCAAATCATATCGCTGGTAGTAATCCTCACTGGATGCGATAAACCGAAAAAGGGTTACGGGAGCAATCAGCGCAAATGGGGTCCCATCAACCAATATCGCTACCAGCCCTTCAAGCAAGCTACCTGCTACAGAATCCGGGCGCTCGGTGTTATGAATGGTTGGAAATGGTGTCCATACCCCATCTTGAATAAATTCCTCGATATATCCACTTTCGAGAATACTGTCAGTGTTGATGGAGTCTAACCGTCTGGAGATTTCCTTAACCACCTCCGGATCTGCAATGCCTCGAATATATGCCACCGATACCTTTGTCTGCGTGTATGATCCGATAATTCGAGAATCAAAGTGGAGTTCAGTTGATTTGATCCTTCTCCGAAGGAGTGCGATATTGGTGGATATGTCCTCCGTAAACCCCTCTTTAGGGCCGCGAATTACTGTCTGCGATGTTGGCTCCTCAACCGCTCTTTTAGCCCCGCCGCTGATAGAAGCAGCAAAGGCCTTGGTGCTGCCTTCGACAAGGAGAGCAACCTGTCCATAAAGAACGGCATGGATAAGTGCTTGCTCATTTTCAAGGCAAGTGATGCCCCCAATAGGAATACGATCCATCAACCAACTTTCAACATTACGATCAGAGAGATCCCCATTTCGAATACCTGCAGTGAGCTCCTCCAGCAGTGTCGTTAAAATTTGCTGATCAATCAGGCCCTGAAGAAAAGCTACAGCGAGAACCGGATTACCCTGTTTATCGTTCAAGCAACGAAGAATGAAATCCGTGCTATGTCCTATTTCGTGCTTCAGCATGGTCACGTTGTCCTTAAGCGTACCACTCAGCTCTTTGGATAACTCAGTCGATTTTTCGTCATTAACTGGTTTAGGACTCCTGCCATTTTTGGATCGTGAAGGCTGTTTAAACAGCCATTTTTTTAACTTATCAACCACAGCAATACAGTTCCCTTCTAGTTAGCGGTCAATTGTAATATGCTGCTATTCCACGATTTATATGTACGGAACTTGTCAAAAGATGCTTGCATATCAATTCATTGCAACTATGATTACAATTGTGGAGGCCCCTGTTGCCTAACGACGTATTGTAGTCTACAGGCTTATTCATACTGAAATATATTTTAAAATCCGTAGTATTAGAGCAAGAGAAGTAATTTAAGATATAAGTTTAGAAAAAAGCAACACATTGCTTTTTCGAATTGTCATACCGTCCAAGTTCCATAAAATAAGTTTTAGACTGACTCTAGAAATTGAAACAGCGACAGCAAAGGACGGAGAAAATAAAGTCCTAGACTGTCGCTGTTTTCATTGAACTCACGCTTCTGTGTTAGTGCAATCTAGACTGATGTAAATCTTGTTCCTCCTAAGCTAACCAGGAGTTTAAAAAAGAGTATTTTCTTCGAGCAGTTGTGTTTCACGTAGATCTCTAGCCTTCCGAACAGAAGGTGAGTAAAAAACGTCACTATGCATATGCTGAATTTTATCCCAGTTGCCAGGATTGGTCGTGTCTGGAGAACGATGCTCCAGAATGGCCTGATATAGGGCCGTTTTTTGTTCCAAATGGGCAACGTGCTGTTTGGCTTCTTCGAGCTTAACGAGCGCCGCTTTCTTATGCTCCATCATGAGTGTGTAGCGTTGCGGAATGGTCGAATCCCCTTCGAGACAGAAATCGACGTACATTTTAATGACTCCAATCGGCATCCCGGATTGCTTGAGACATTTGACGCCATGTAACCAGTTGATCGATTCTTCGTCGAACATCCGAATGTTGTTTTGATTGCGCTGTACGCTTGGTACTAGGCCTTTATCCGTGTAAAAGCGTACAGCGTGCTCGGTGAGTCCCGTTATTTGGGCGGCTTCTTTGACTGTATACATGTGGAATCCTCCTTGGAAAAGTAAATTTTTTTGAAGACGGCTTGACTTCGTGTAACACGAAGGCGATAGGTTTATTGTAATGCAAGTCGACCGTAAGCGGAATCCCACTGAGGTGCCCGATTTCCCAGTTCCGCGGCCGTTTGCTTTACATTTGAACAATGGGAGGAATTACAATGCAAACCGTGACATTAAACAATGGTGTGAAAATGCCGATTATCGGCTTTGGTGTCTACCAAGTTCCAGATATTGAAGAATGCGAGAACGCCGTATATGAAGCGTTGATGGCTGGTTACCGCCTGATCGACACCGCCGCCGGTTATCTGAATGAGGAAGCGGTCGGTCGTGCGATCAAGCGCAGCGGTGTACCGCGTGAGCAGCTGTTCATCACGACCAAGCTATGGGTTCAGGATGCCGGCTACGAGAGAGCCAAGTTCGCGTTTGCCAAATCCTTGAAGAAGCTGCAACTCGACTATCTCGATCTGTACCTTATTCACCAGCCGTTCGGCGATTACTACGGTGCTTGGCGTGCGATGGAAGACCTGTACCGCGAAGGCAAGATTAAGGCGATCGGTGTCAGCAACTTCCTACCCGACCGCCTTATGGACCTCATCATTCATAACGAAATCGTGCCCGCCGTCAACCAGATCGAAACGCACCCGTTCTACCAGCAGACAGAGAGCGCAGCTTTTATGAAAGAGCAGAGAGTTCAACATCAGTCGTGGGCCCCGTTCGCTGAGGGACTTAACAACATGTTCAGAAACGAATTGCTGGTCTCGATCGCAGAAAAACACAAAAAATCCGTCGCTCAGGTCGTATTGCGCTGGCTTGTTCAGCGTGAAGTCGTTGTAATCCCAAAATCGGTGAGAAAAGAGCGGATCGTTGAAAACTTTGACATTTTTGATTTTGAGTTGAGTGCGGACGATATCGAACAAATTTCGACCCTCGATACGCGGGAAAGTCTTTTCTTATCGTACCGCGACCCGGAAGTCGCCAAGATGATGGGCAACTGGAGAGTCGATCTGTAAACCTTGAATCGAACCGTAAACTGATCACGCGTTTATCCTCATCTATAAAGAAAGGACAGGGCGGTCTGACGTGAACCCTGTCCTTTCTTTACTTGGATTGACCCTTGGATTCGCTTTTCTGCTTTATAATGATGTCATCTTTGGCTTAATCATAATAAAACCTCCTATTAGAGCAATTATTTAGTGTTCTCTCCTGTAATTGAATCGCCAATGTTTTTTAACACTTTTAAATCTTATTGAAAAGGTGTGGATAAAAATGTTGGAAAAATCGGTACTGCTGCTTATTGTGGCTAGCTTTTTGTTTATGGTTAATGTGCCGGATCAAGCTTTTAACCACCATCATAGCATTCACCCTCAAGTTACCATTGGAGGATTTTAAAGCAAAAGCTCTGCTAACCTTATGGTTGGCAGAGCTTGTTCGTTACCGGAACTCCGTATTTGTTTTCGCAGCCCCTATCGTTAGATACGCTTAATCTATTTCATTATATCGTTCGACTGCCTTGCTTAGCTTATAATTGAAATTCTCAGGTGTGCCATCCGTAGTGTTCAGGAACTGACCGTTCAGGTCAGAATCAGATACAGGTTCCTTCTTATTGATGCGTTCAATGACTTTGGAAGCAGCCGCTTTTGCCTCAGTGGCTGAATCAACATAGTTCCTGATACTGAAGCTGTTAATCCCTTCTTTTTGAACTCGATTCTTGTCTTTTGAGATGGTCATGAGCGCACTCAGATCTGCGGTCATAATGTCGTATTTGGCTTTAAACTTCGTCATATCAAGCTGCAGCACATTGTCGGCGGTGATACCCTGCTCATCCATTTCAATGGCCGTAGCCTCGGCATCTATCATGAACTTCAAGGCATTATATCTGATCTGCTGGTCTGAATCCTTGAGTTTTTGCAGTTCAGCCAGACGCTGCTCGTTACCCAACTTTTGCATAGCCGTGAAGTATTGTTTGGAGACAGTCTCGTAAGCGAGATTGGCACTTACCAGCTTGGTATGCAGCTGTTTTCCTTTTGCGAAATCATCATCCACGTAGCCTTTTGTATCATAGTAGGTTTTCATCTCGTCCAGGACGGACAACAGATCATTGATGACCGGTGTCAGTTTGATCACTACGGGGTCTGCGTTCGCAAAAGCAGGTTGGCTTGCGGTATAGCCGTTCGCTTTATCAATAACTTCCCGCTCAGTTTCAGCAACGCCGAGCATGATGAAGCTGAAGTTCTTCTCGATTACAGGCTGTGAATCAACTCCGAACTTCTCGAAATAATGAACCAGAACCTCATTGATTCTGCCTGTCATCAAGTTATTCAGCCTCACATACGCATTGTATTTTTCGATTTCTTTGCTCTCGCTGGACGTAACACCTGCAGACGCTTGATCCACGGTGGATGTAATGGCAGAACAAGCCGACAACATTGCACCTAACATGATAATGGCAATAAAGAATGATAGCTTTCTCAAAATAGTGATTCCTCCGACTGAGTAATTTAACGTGCTTTTCTTTTGTAAGATATTAGGGAGAGAACAACTGACATCTTCTGGTCGATTAATTCCCTCTTCGCCGCATATCAAAGTTGATTGTGAAACAATCTATTCAATTTTAAATTTATTTGGTGAATAGGTCTTGAGACTTGAGTAGCATATATTGGAACTGTCCTGCTCGTTAGCTTAACGTTGCCGTTCAGTCTACTAGTTTCAGCAGGCCGCGTAAGATGCCAGCTATTAAGGATCTGGAGATAAAGACGGGGGCGCACAGAGGACATAAAAATTAGGCTGCTTGCTTTAGAACAAGATAACTATATTTATGGGGCGGATAATTCTACACTACGGGACTAGGTTATCATACACTAAATAATGAGACTTATTTTATAAACTGCTTGGGCTTGTTTTTACATTTTCGGGATTATGCGGTTCCTGAAACCAAAGCAGCGTTTTTAAATTTTATCAAAAAGGTGTGGATGACCAATGTTGAAAAAAATGGTACTGCTGATCTTCGCGGCTAGCTTTTTGTTTATTGTTACTGTGCCGGATCAAGCCCTTAACCACCACAATAGTATTCAGCCTTACGTTACCATCGGAGGTGCTTAAACGTAAGCAAAGCAAATCCCCGCAAACCTTAACTGGTCGGCGGGGATTTTTGTTGAACGATCTAAGGAACAGTGTGTTGAAGAATTATGCTGGAATTTTAGGCTTTAACTGGTTCAGGTCTTTTTAATTGAAGAGGGGGAGGTATTAGCCAACCCTTTTCTTTGTTCATTTTTAGAATACGGACTCCCAAAGCAGTCTTAGTTAGATGATATTTCGCAAATAAAGCCCCGATGTCTTCTCTAATGGATTGACCCATAGCTTGGCTGCAAGATGTCAATCCTACAGAGGTATCTAATGCGATTTTAGCTGCGATTTCGGGATCAGTAAACCTTGCACCAACCGGGATATCCTCAAGTTTTACAGGGGGTCTTTCAGGCAAAATAGGAGCTGGGGCAATCCCATTATCAGTAAGCATTGCGTCGCATTCTTGGATTTCTAGTTTAGCTTGATCAATAAGATCATCCAGTACTTTTTTGAGCTCTTTGTCTCCTGCGTGGTTTAAACATGCTTGGTAAAATGAAACGCTGCCTTTCGCTAACGCTGAAAACTGCCACACACTATAAACTTCTCCGTAATGCATGGGCTCGTCTTTTGGATTCCCGCTTAGGATACCCATTATAAAAACCACTCCTTTTTTAATTTTAATGATGTACAAATTTATGATTCCCAGTAGTTAAGATTTAATGTGTGTATAAGAAATAAGTTCTACTGGGCAATCTAAATACATTAAAAAATTGATTGCAAACACAAATTTAAAGGAGTGGTTTAGGTATGTTGAAAAAAATGAAGATAATGGTTGTTGTTGCATTAATGATTTCAAGCTTTGGAGCGGCAGTAGCATTTGCTGAAAACAGTCAAAACAATATGAGCACAAACGACAATGGTAGAACACAAATGCTAACTACTAATAATAATGATGACGATAATGATAATGATAATTGGGGATGGCTTGGTTTGTTGGGGTTAGTTGGATTGGCAGGTTTAAAACGTCGCGAGCCTGAAAACCACAATAAAAGATAATCGTAAATACAACTCAAAAACAACTTAACAATCCCCGCTAACCATACTTGGCCGGAGGGGATTGTTTTTATTCGAACTATGTCTTTAGACGGAAAATAAAGATTAAGACACCACTTTTGATCTCTGCAATGATGGCAAGTTTCTCTTTCGCGTTCAAAATATCGGCAACCTTTTGGATTGACACTACCAGTTTCCTGAAAAATTTTAAGTGAGCGCTATAGACGCTGCCAAGCACATTAAAATTTATTGATTTTCCTTCGTGAGAAAAGAAGCTGCTAACAATGTAGTATTCGTATAGCCACCTGAAACATTTTCATATGAAAAATTAGCGATAGGAACTCCAATAACTGTAGCAACGTCTCCTTCAAAAATTTCTCCACTTGCTCCCGGATAAACTGCCATTACTGTATTATCATTTTCATCACTAATATAAACGATAGCCGTTGTCCCTATAGGAATGTTATCTTCTTCTATATCTATTACATCCCCGCTTATTTTTACAAATTTGTTTAAGTATAAGTTCAGATTTTTATTTAAGTGTTTTGTTGTTACGGATTTATCTACTAGATTAATGACTTTGCTTTTATCTGTGGAAGGAAATAAGTCACTGTTTTTAACAATGAAGTCATAAGAGGTTTGTTCCATAGAAGCTTGATCTTCTGTTAACACGGGTGTTCCATCTTTCAAGAATTCAGCAAATAAATATTCTTTATCTGTGACCTCATTTGTAGAAGCTTGCTGAGCAGTATTTTCATTGCTTACTGTTTGTTCAGTAGCAAAGGACGTGCTTGAAGACCCAGACCTTGTCGTTGTTTCTTTAAAATTGCTTCCACAAGCTGTTAGAGCTACAGAAAGTAGAGCAATGGATAGAATTTTTTTTAACATGACGAATTCTCCTGTGAGTATCCTCATCGGTTGAGGTAGTTGCTCATTTTATCTTGTTACCTTTATTATCGAATATTAATGTTGAATACATAATACTTTTAAGTTTTAACAACAAGGATATACTGTGTTGATAAAAATTGTATAAATGGCTCATTCTATCAAATTAGGAAATGTTGCATACTCGGGGGTTATCCACTTCACCAATAACTTACAAACTCAGGCACAGCGTGGTCTATAGGTTTTTGGAGCCGCATTTTTTTGTATAAAAATGGAGGGTGAAATGGTATTTAAAAAAATAAATATTTTATATTTATTGTTTGTGCTAATATATCTCTATTCAATTACAACTAGAAAAGAGGATATTGTGTGCACCATGACAAGGAATTAAAGCTTGCAGAAACAAATATTGCAAAAGGTATTGCTGTAATACTACTTTTGATCCATCACCTCTTCGCTTTTCCTGATAGATTAAAGTATGACTATGTTTCATTATTTACTTTATTTCATGAAAGAGGGGAATTTTATTTAGGACATTTTGGTCAAATAGCAATATCTATTTTTTTGTTTCTAAGTGGTTATGGATTATATAAGAGCAATGTTCAAAATCCACATCATTTAATGCAGAAAAGCTTTACAAGATTAAGCAAAATAATGATAAATTACTGGGTTGTTTTTTTGCTTTTTATCCCAGCTGGTCTATACTTCTTTGGAAATTCTGATAGATTTCAACATAATTCAATAATGGATTTTTTGCGGAATTTTATAGCGCTCTCAAGTTCATATAATGGTGAGTGGTGGTTTTTATATGATTATATTCTGCTGCTATTAATTTTTCCGGTCAGCTTTCAAGCCATTCAACGTAACGCATGGGTAACTCTACTCATTTCCGGTCTTGTTTTTTATAATTCATATTCACAAGGCAATTATTACAGTATTATGTATTGGCAGCTGCCGTTTATGATAGGGTTGTTCTTTGCTAAATATAAATTGTATTCATGGATGAGTAAGATTTATAATTCCATCATATTTAATAACATACTGTTTGATATTATAATAATTGTAGTGTTATTTCGCTTTCGTACCACGAGTCAACTATTTGAGAAGACAACGATTGATATGATAATTGCCCCTTTATTTATCCTCGTTAGTATTCATTTAATGAATAAATTAAAACTAACCAGACCTTTTGCTTACTTAGGTAAAAATTCAATGAATATTTGGTTGACCCACACCTTTTTTTGTTATTACTATTTTCAGAGTATTGTTTTTTTCCCCAAGGTATCTATCTTGATCTTGTTGTGGCTAACGTTGTTAACGGTACTTACTTCAATTGTAGTTAACAGCATCATTAGTCTCATTAATACTAAAGTGTATACAAAAAATATTGATCTCAATCCAAACAAAGTTGGGGGCCAAGTGTAAAGTCTTACTATCTGTTTGGAAAAGACTACTGAATTGTACTTCACGGACACTCATTCGAGAGTATTTTATTAAACTTAAGCACAGCTTTCAGGCTTTTTGGAAGCCGTGCTTTTTTTATTGAAAAAAACGGTTTTCAAACCTTTAGTCTAGAAAAAATGTATCGTCCAGTACAGCAGTTTAGGCGTGATCTCGAGATTACAGTAAATGTAAAGAAGGACTTCATCGGCATGTTAGCCGACATGAAGCCCTTCATATGTTTATTTAGTTGAATATTCGCTTACTTCAAATGTGAGAATTTTGTTGAAGATTACGTAGTCTTTGCGATTGCTGAATGGACCTTTGTTGTTGTTGTGCTTGTCAATGGCAAAGAAAGAAGCACCTCTACCAGCATCTTTAGCGTCATACCAAGCGATGAAGGCATTGAGTTCTTTTTTACTCAGATCGAATTCTTTATCAAATCCATTGTCCATCGTTACAGTCAGAATGGCGCGATCACCAGCTGGTTGGGAGGCCCCATCTGTATCTGACGGATCAGGCTTTGTAGATGGATCCGGTGTAGTAGATGGATCCGGTGTTGTAGATTTACCCGAGTCTTGATAAGGTAAAAATCCTTCAGGAATAGCATATTTAAAATCGCTTGCTCCAAAATTAGCTTCAAAAACTATTTTCTGACTAGTTCCACTTACAATAAATGGAAAAATATGGGACCCCTCAAGTTCAGATGGTTTAATGGAATTAGCTCCGAGGGAAACCCCATTCTTGTACCAAACAATTTTATCGTTATCTAAGTCCAATGCAATACCGATAGTGGTATCAACTCCAAAACCAGAACTGTAACCTATCTTTACTGGTGAGGTAATGTTATTGATGATTTCACCACTATTTCCATAAATAGCTTGATATTGTCGGTCTGATTCACCTGTTATCCCTACGAATGAGGCAACATTGTTGACCTTTACTTCCCAATACCATTTCCCATTTGTTTTCCCCACTGTCGCTCTATCGCTTGTTCCTCCCCCGTCAAGAGTAGTTACTACAGACCCATTTTTCCAAGTCACATTGGCAGTCTCTGCTTTTGTAACAGTAGGGAATAATGAAAACACCGAAGCTCCAATGAGAAGGGCTAGCACTATTGTTCCTAGTTTTTTGAATATAATATTGTTCATGACTTCCTCCTAAATATATGTAATAACAAGTGAATTATAGAATTAGATTGGGAGAATTGTCCAAACATTAAATGATATATATTCAAATATGAGTATTATTATGGAATTTAATTTTTCCAGAGGAACGTAGGTCGTCGAAAGTATAAAGGCACTAGTCATTAGATTGGAGGTTTCGAAGAAACATCCGGTTAAACCTCGTAACAAACAATGGATATATGATACATACACAGAAATGTTTAAAGCAGAAGGAGTCTACATGTGGTTCACCGAATGGAATATTTGAGGTGATCATCATGAAACGCACATATAAAGTAATGAGGACAGACATGGAGTTGTTTGGAGCTGCTTTGGTCCAGGCACATGTATACGTTGTATCCGTTGATGAGGAATTGCGTGTGACATTTGAGGATTATGGGGGAGTAGTAGAGGAGATTAAGCCAGAATCAGTTAAGATAGCGGGTAAAATTTTTATGCGAGACCAGCTTGAATTTCGAATAGACCTAGTGTCAGGAGAGGACCCAGAATGACTAATAACTCCGACGGTCAATAGCCAGTATAGAGAAATATTTCACGTACATAAATAAGGCAACAGAGTTACGAGTCACAATAGCCCAACTTCAGAATTAGATTAGTATGAGGCGCAGGATTCAATATTCATAATGACAAGGCATATCCCATATGACTAAGTAAGTGCTTTTTTTGCTCACATAGAGGAGGGATATGATTGGATGCATTCGTTTCACGCTCATTAGATGAAATACGATTTTGGTCCAGGATCATGAAGGAGCATTCCTTTTTTCTGGGGTTAGGTTTTCGAGCGGAAGATACTCAACTTAAAACAGAAGCCAATCGGTTCTACGCCATTTTTGAGGATATTGAGAAAAGGTCGAATGAATTTAATACCGAGACAGACCCTTATACAATCAAAGAGTTTAATACGGAAGTTCAGAATGCGGCGACGAATATTTGGGCATTTAAGAGAATGGTATTGGGCCTTATATTACAATGCAAGCTTCCTGGACAAACCAATTTTCCTTTACTGGTAGATCACATAAGCCGGGAAGCCAATTATTTCAGAAACCGTTTAGGAGAACTCAATTCAGGGAAGCTTGAACCATTACCCGATGCAATTATTGATGAAAATGTATTTTTCTTAAAAATCATGGCCGATCACGCAAAATTTATAGGCCATTTGCTTGATCCATCCGAGCGTAAACTGGTTGAACAAGCTAGGGAGTTTAGTAATGATTTTGATGCGCTGATGTTTCAAGCGATTGATTTAAGTCATATGCGGCCACAGTCACAAACCGTTCCACTCCTGAGTCAATTTGTTGATGAAAATCGTGTCTCTGTGAAGTCCTTGCGTGATTTTAAGAAAACAGCGCGTGATTTAATCGACGAGTGCCGAATAAAAAGCATTATCCATCCTCTATTGGCCGATCATGTATTTCGTGAAGCGGAGAGGTTCCTTTTTATTCTCGATATGTTTGATCAATCCTTATCAGGTGTTAAGGTGAACAAGAGAGAAATCATGCACTGAGAGAGCCCAGTAAAAAGAGTACAGTTTCTGTAAATTATCCAGTGGAAATAAAGCTTTAGACTGAACAAAAATCAAACAGCGGCAGACCAAGACCTGAAAAAATAAAGTCTTAGACAGCCGCTGTTGTCATCCAACTAACGTGTATGAGTACATAGAAAATCCAATATGTCAGCATTGAGCATCCTATGGAAATGTTCGCGATCAAAGCCGGGAGGGTCTTGCGATTGGAGAAATGCCGGAGTCCTCATCGATTCCGGGAAAGGACTCAGAAAGGAGAAATGTCCGGCGTTTTTTACGGTTTTGTATTGTACCTTCTTAGGATCTGGCACGCCATCCAATATTAAACGCGCGTGTAAAGAAGGAGTGTACTGATCCTTCTCTGCATCCATCATTAAAATAGGTAGATTAACCGCACGCAAGCTACCTTCAACTCGAAACCAGACCGACGCTGGTGATAGTAAAACGAGGCATTTTACTCGGTGATTTGGTGTAGCCTCTATAAGCTGAGGTTTCCCGTCCGGGGTCTCGTGAGGAAAAGAAGTCGGCACGCCACCCGCCGCTGCTAATGCCGTGTAACCGCCCATGGAATGTCCGATGAGCGACACAGCATTCTGTATTAATTCGTCCTTGAACAGCATGCTGTCGAAAAACCAGTCGGTAGCCATATTAAGGTGTCTAGGTCTATAGATAAGATTCTGGGCTGTTCCTTCCAAACTATTGTCATTACGATTGTTAAATGGATGCTCTGGAATGCCGACAATAAAACCGTTGCGTGCTAAATACTGCGCCAAAATCCGATACACAAGCGGCGTACTGCCAGTACCGTGAGAGATGATAACCAAAGGGAACCTTCCTTCCGATGGCTCTGCCTCTCTCGCCAACTCTAACTGGTATGGACCCAATCGCTCTATTTGTTCGGGCTCGTCCGCTGGATACATTACCGTCATGGGAAATGTAATGCCTAGGGAGGAATCCTTTATTTCTACTTCTCGCCATCCTGCATAACTATTCTTAAATTCTGCGTTTCTTATCATCCACCATACCTTTCCTTTCTCGAATTAGCACAAAATACGTATGTTTATTCTGTATTAATGCTTGTCATTATTGCATTTTAAATCCAAATATCATTGACTGCCGTTAATTCTGACTCCGCTCCTCCAGTATTTACTACACCTCTTGGCTCTACTAGCATGATATGGCACTCTTCATGTGCGAATGGCTTGTGTTCGACCCCCTTAGGTACAATAAACATTTCTCCCTGAGAAATCTGTACCCGTCCATCTCTAAAATCAATGAACATCTCGCCTTCAAGTACAATAAAGACCTCGTCGGTATCTTGATGATCGTGCCATACAAAATCCCCAACTATTTTCACCAATTTAAATTGATAGTCATTCATTTCACCAATAACTTTCGGAGACCAATGATCACTAAATTTAGATAACTTTTCATGCAGTTTGATTGATTGATACTTCATAATACCCTCCTTTTAAACTAGATATCCTCAGACGGATTTATAATTGCCAGTACCTGGTGATCCTCCCACTTTCCGTTAATCTTTACGTTGCTTCGAGAGATGCCTTCTTTGTGAAAGCCAGCCTTCTCAAGCACACGGATGGATCCTGGATTCCGAGGAGAGGCTTCCCCGAAGATCCGGTGAAACTTTAGCTCATCGAAAGCATAGCGAACCACCTGCTTCACCGCCTCCGTCGTATAACCCTTGCCGTTATATGCTTGGTCTAGGCTGTATCCGATCATACAGCTCTGAAGCGGTCCTCTCACCACAAAAGATAGACCTATGCTGCCTATAATCCGGTCGTCCTCCTTGTGGCATATCACAAAGGAATATTTCCGATCCTCCATCATGTCGGTCTTGCTCTTAATAATCGTCTGGAGCTGGTACTCCTCCGTATAGTACTTCTCTTGGTTGTTTGGCGAAAACTTATCAAAGAACTCCTGATTGCGCTTGTACATTGCTGCCAACTCTGCGGCGTCCGTCTCCTCAGAGAACCGGATGTATACTCGCTGCTCCGACATTTGCACCATCCTTCCAAACTGTAATATTGAAAGAATTATATCACAGGATGAAGATTGGGAAATGATTTGATGATTGGTGTATATCAGGAAAAATTCCTTTGAATGTTAACTAAAAATATATACCGTAATTATTGGATTGGATATAATGTTTTCTAAAAAAGGAGGATATATTGTAATGAATAATGCTTACGAAGTGCTTGAGGAGCGTATATCCGAATGGGGAATCTCTAATGAGGAAATTATTGCGGTTTATATCGTTGGGTCTCGGGCAAGAGAGAACAAACCTTTTGATGAGTTTTCTGACTTGGATGTAGTCGTCTTTTCAACGAATCCAGATTACTATCTTCAAAATGATCAATGGTTACTAAACATCGGCAAGGTTTGGACCAGCTTTATGTTTCGAACGGCAAAAGGAGATCCGGAAAAACTCGTTCTTTTTGATCAGGGGGCTGAGGTTGATTTTCTATTCCGTCATACTTCTGATCTGGATCATATAATCAAAAATGGACGTATTCCTGAAGGATTTCAGCGTGGGGTTAGGATGCTGCTCGATAAGACGGGAAATGGAAACCACATCATCCCTCAAACCACTACGATCCCGGATACTCCTCCGATATCTGAAGGTGCTTATCTACAGGTTGTTAACATGTATTGCTTCGCCTCTCTCTATGTGGCTAAACAAATTTTGCGCAATGATCTGTGGGTAGCTAAGCAAAGAGATATGGACTGTAAACAATTATTGCTGCAAATGATAGAGTGGCATGCAAAAGCTGTACATGGATCGGAATATGATACTTGGCATGCAGGGAAATCCATAAATGAATGGGCTGATCAAGATGTCGTTGCTGATTTGAAAAAATCTTTTGGGGAATACGACCCTAATCATAGTTGGGAAGCACTGGTCGTATCCTTTGAGTTGTTCAAACGGTTATCCTCGGAAGTGGCAGCTAAGTATAAATACGCGTATCCGGATGAATTATTTTCCCATATCCAATCCTGGTTAGGGGGACAATATGATAAGCATAGATAAAAAGTCGGACACCCTAATTGTTGTGCTGCATGAGATTTATGGGATTAACCAGCATATACAAAATTTTTGTAGCTTATTATCAGATCAGGGTTATGACGTCATTTGTCCAAATTTACTAGGCAAGGAAACGCCTTATGACTATTCGCAAGAGGAAACTGCCTACACCAATTTTATGGAGAATGTAGGATTTGACCGTGCTTTCTATCATATCGAAAGTTTATTATTAAGTATTCGAGCTCGTTATAAAAAGGTATTTATCGTCGGATTTAGCATAGGGGCAACGATTGCCTGGCTGTGTAGTAAAGAAAAGTATGTTGATGGAATCGTAGGATACTATGGCTCTCGTATTAGAAATTATTTAGAAATAGCTCCACATGGTCCAATACTACTTTTTTTCCCACAGGAAGAACCATCATTTAATGTGGATGAGCTCATTTCAACTTTAGACAACCGTAATATCCGGGTACATAAATTCAGTGGACAGCACGGATTCAGTGACCCGTACTCTTCCCGATATGACGTACACTCAGCTCAGCAATCATTTAAAGAAATGGTAGAGTTCTTCAAGGAAGGTTGATCAATGAACAGCTTCACTTGGTTAGATGATAGTAATGATCGGTTGAACAATTATGCCTATGTCCGTCCAATGACGAGAAAACAACTGGCCTTGTCTCCAATCATAAAATCCAATGCGGAATAAGAGAAGGACTAGAACTATGATGATCTAGTCGACTTCTATCGAAAATATCTCTTTAAAACCTCTTTTACCATCGGCTGTAATACGTATCGCTCGGGTTGTGGGCAGACGCTCGATCCAATTTAATTCGAATAATCTGTCTAGAACAGCACTTCCTAAAGCACCTGCAAGGTGATGGCGTCGTTCACTCCAATCCAGGCATTTATGTGAGAAGGAGCGGCGCTTTTGTCTTGTTTTTTTTAGATCAATCTGAAAGTCAGTGAAGAAAGCCTCTCCTGGTTCCGTGATATGAAGCCCGTCCTGATCCTCGAAAAGAATCCCCTTTTGAATGAAAAAATTCATGAGCTGTACGCCTAATTGACCTGCAACATGATCGTAGCAAGTTCTTGCCAACCGTAGGGCCTCGTTTTCAGAGGCATGTTTGAATGAATGGATAGGGACAGGCGGAGCTATGGATAAAAATGACTCCATCACCCGGGCAACTTCGGGGTCTTGAATGCCATAGTAACGGTGCCGCCCCTGTTTTTCCACAGTAACGACTTGTGCCTCGGTCATTTTTGCCAGATGGAAGCTGGCTGTTTGCGGTTTGATGCCTGCCATATGGGCCAATTCACTTGCCGTGTGGAACCTGCCGTCTAATAAAGCGGTGAGGATAGCTGCACGGGAAGGCTCGCTAACAAGAGAAGCAATCATAGCTACATTTGACTTGGTACTCATGGCACGATTATCCCCCTTTGTAATCCATACTTCGATGAAGGTTGAAATATTTATATTTTACAATAGGGAGGTAGATCTGAATAGAAGGAGAAGAGATGATGAACCCAATACATCAGATGAATGAGATGAAACATAGCCCAGATGTTATAACGATTAACCCTAGCATTTTATATTACGGAACCCCTGTAATTTTACTCAACACGCTGAATGAGGATGGAACAACCAATATTAGCCCCATTTCCTCCTCGTGGGCATTAGGAGATTGTGTGGTACTAGGCATTGGAACAGGTGGCAAAGCATTAGAAAATATGGAGCGGCATGCCGAATGTGTAATCAACGTCCCGGGGCCTTCGATGTGGGAAAATGTAGAACGTTTGGCTCCTTATACAGGCAAGAATCCTGTTCCGGCGGAAAAGAAGGAACATGGATTTATGCACCATAAAGATAAGTATGAGATCAGCGGACTAACTTCGATGGAGTCGAATAGGGTCAAGCCCGCCCGAATCAGGGAATGTCCTATTCAAATTGAAGCCAAGGTGAAGGATGTAAGAATTCCTGACCATTCTCCTTATTTTGCGATCGTCGAAACTCAAGCCATACAGGTGCATGTTCATCAGGATATCATCCTCGGCGAGAACCATATTGATCCGACAAAATGGAGCCCACTCATCTATAATTTCCGCCATTACTTTGGCCTGGGTGAGCATTTGGGCAAAACATTCCGATCTGAAACCTGATATTTCAATAAAATTATAATATCCTACCTGAATAATGAGAATTATCTTCCCAAATCGTTCTTTTTGTGCGAGAATGATTGAAAAATCATCCATGAGTACGCATACAGGAAGAGACGATTCATACAACACGTATAACAAGGGAGGAAATAATCATGTCAGAAGAACGCAAGCTGTCATTCGAAACTCTCGCTGTCCATGCCGGACAACAAATTGATCCTACTACCTTTGCCCGCGCCGTTCCGTTGTATCAAACCACTTCATATGGATTTCGGGATGCGGAGCATGCGGCTGATTTGTTCTCGCTGAAAGAATTCGGCAACATTTATACGCGTCTGATGAATCCGACCACGGATGTATTCGAGCAACGGATCGCCGCGTTGGAAGGCGGGGCTGGTGCGTTGGCAACGGCTTCGGGAGCAGCGGCAATTTCCTTCTCCATCCTGAATATTGCGGGAGCTGGGGATGAAATTGTGTCGGCCTCCAGTCTGTATGGCGGTACATATAATCTATTTTCTACAACACTGCCGAAATTGGGCATTAAAGTACATTTTGTCGATTCGGATGACCCAGAGAACTTCCGCAAAGCCATTACAGATAAGACGAAGGCATTATTTGCCGAAACGATTGGCAACCCACAGGGCAATGTGCTGGATGTGGAAGCTGTAGCGGCGATTGCGCACGAATATGGTATTCCGCTGATTGTGGATAACACGTTCCCAAGTCCTTACTTGTTGCGTCCTATCGAATACGGAGCGGACATTGTTGTGCATTCTGCAACGAAGTTTATTGGCGGGCACGGCACGTCTATTGGTGGGGTGATCGTGGACAGCGGCAAGTTTGACTGGAAAGCGAGTGGTCGTTTCCCAGGACTGACTGAGCCGGACCCGAGCTACCACGGAGTTGTTTACACCGAGGCGGTAGGGCCTATCGCATATATTATCAAGGCACGGGTCCAATTACTGCGGGACTTGGGAGCGGCGATTTCTCCGTTTAATTCATGGCTGCTGCTTCAGGGCTTGGAGACACTTCATTTGCGGCTGGAAAGACATAGTCAAAATGCCTTGAAGGTAGCGCAATATCTCGAAGGCCACAAGGATGTGGAGTGGGTCAGCTACACCGGGCTGCCAAGCCACCCGTCCTACGAATTAGCTCAGAAATACTTGCCAAAGGGACAGGGAGCGATTCTGACCTTCGGTATTAAAGGTGGAAGCCAAGCGGGAAGCAAGCTAATTGCGAATGTAAAGCTATTTTCTCATTTGGCGAATGTGGGTGATTCCAAGTCTTTAATTATTCACCCGGCAAGCACAACACACCAGCAGTTGAATGTGGAAGAACAGGTCGCTGCCGGAGTCAAACCAGAGCTGTTACGCCTATCTGTCGGGACAGAAGCGATAGACGATATTTTGTACGATCTGGAGCAGGCGATCGCGGCCAGCCAGCAGTAGTAGCAGTAGACCCTTCTTAGACTAAGTGTGACAGAGCAATCGTGTAGCATCGCAAGTGATTTTCCGACCCAGATCAGTATTCGTCCAGAGTTTGATCAGGCGGGGGGCAACCTCCGTCTTTTTTTGCGTGTTGACATCATACCCCCATAGGTATATATTATACCCCGTGGGGTATATGAGGAGGGGAAGAAATGGATAGGAAAATAGTTATTATTGGCGGGGTAGCAGGTGGAGCTTCTGCTGCTGCGAGATTGCGTAGATGGAATGAGGAAGACGAGATTATTCTGTTTGAACGCGGAGAGCATGTTTCTTTTGCGAACTGTGGCCTTCCCTACTATATTGGCGGGACAATCCATGCGCGGGAGAAGCTGTTTCTCCAGACGCCTCAAGGGATAAGAGACCGTTTTAATATAGATGTGAGGGTACTGAAAGAAGTGATACAAATAGACCGCGAGCAGAAGCTCGTCCGCTTCCGCGATATGATTACAGGGGAAACAGATGAGCAGCCGTACGATATTGTGGTATTGTCGCCGGGAGCCAAACCGATGATACCGGACATTCCCGGATTACATGAAGCTGTGAATGTATTTACATTAAGAAACATTCATGACACGGACGTTATTAAGGCATATGTAGATGAAAGACATCCCCAGCATGTCACGGTGATCGGGGCCGGATTTATTGGGCTGGAGATGGCCGAGAATTTGCGGGAGCGTGGACTTGCAGTAACTATTATTGATATGGGTCAACAATTATTGAATCCGCTGGACCCTGAAATGGCCAAATGGGTAGAACAGCATATGAGGCTGAACGGGGTGGAGGTGCGTTTAGAGGAAGGAGTCACGGCTTTGGAAGAGCAGGGTACACAACTTCGATTGACCTCCGGGGGTGTGCTTCAGACGGACATGGTTATTCTGGCGATCGGTGTTGTTCCTGAAAATGAGTTGGCCAAGCAAAGCGGATTGGAACTTGGTTTTCGCGGCGCCATTCAGGTCAACGCCCAACTGCAAACCAGCGATCCGGCCATTTATGCGGTGGGGGATGCCATCCAGGTCAAAGACCGCAATCATGGGTTTGCAACGATGGTATCACTAGCTTGGGGAGCCAATCGTCAGGGGCGTTTGGTAGCGGATCATATTAACGGTCAAGCCATTTCTTATGATGGGGCGCTTGGAACATCCGTAATTAAGACCTTTGCATTGACTTCAGCTTCTACAGGTAATAATGAAAAAACATTACAGCGGCTGGGCGTTCCTTATCAGGCTGTTCATATTCATCCTGGTTCACATGCCGGCTATTACCCTGGCGCATCACCCATTGCTATGAAGCTGCTCTTTAATCCTGAGAACGGGATGATCTATGGGGCGCAGGCTGTTGGAGCTGATGGAGCAGACAAAAGGATTGATGTGATTGCGACGGCTATTCGTGGTCATTTGAACGTCCGTGAGCTGGCTGATATTGAACTTGCTTACGCACCTCCCTATTCTTCAGCAAAAGACCCTGTGAATATGGCGGGTTACGTGGCTTCGAATATCATGGATGGGCTGGTCCAAACGATACAGTGGCATGAAGTTGATGATTTTCACCGCAATGGTGGTCTTATAATTGATGTAAGGGATGCGGTGGAGCTACAGGCAGGAGCCATTCCAGGTTCTGTTCATATTCCTCTGGCCGAGATTAGAGAGCGGATGGCAGAAATCCCTAGTGATCTGGAGATCGCGGTATCCTGCCAAGTCGGTCTGCGAGGCTATATTGCGGCCCGAATTTTGACTCAATACGGTTATCGGGTGAGGAACGTTGATGGTGGCTATAAGACGTATTCGGTTATGGCTGAACGTGATCATCTCTTAAAATAGTTCATCACCCATCCAATCTGGTTGAGGTGATCCGTTACTTCGCCGTGCAGCGCACCAAAGAAAGTATCTTGTAGCTCCACGGTAACGGTACCTTTTTCTGCTAGTGCGTGGTAAGCTTGCTTAAGCTCGTCCTCACTTTCACAGTCGAGAATGATTTGGACATGCTGCGCTTTCAGCGGTTTACCGTAGGAATCTGAAAAATGGATATGACTGCTACCCAGGTGAAGTTCAGCGTGCAAGAGTCTGCCTTCCTGCTTGTTTAGCACTTTGATTTTCCCACCTAACACCGATTGGTAATAATCAATGGACTGCTGCACATCGTTTACAATGACAAAAGGACTTGCACTTCTCATGGGATCATTTCCTTTCATGTCTTTGGTGTAGGATCGCTACTGTACATTATTTACGTTATCCGCAGGGTTTACCCCTCTTCTGATCAAATTATGGCTTGGTTCACTGTGTGACGTCTGTTACAATAGAAGAGGTATATACGAATGGATAGAAAAGAGGTTGAACAGGTGGGCACTTCAGTGATTTGGGAAGCAGTTATATATTGGGTAATCTTGGTGATTTCCGCTCTGTGCGTGATCGCAGTATCTGGTACTCGGAAGACAGCAAGCACGATTATTTTAGCGCCCGTTGTTTTGTTCTGTACCATATTTATGATGCAGGGATCAGTGTTTACTGCCATGAATCACCCGACGATGGGGTCTAATGTCGGTTTGGGTATGGCATTTCTGACAACATGGGTGGTCAGCGGAATATTGTTTGCTGTAGCGCTTGTAATTGCTTTTATTAAATATAACAAGAAGAACAAGGCGTAATTTAGCCTTAACCTCAGATGGATAAAGGCTTTCGGTGATGTACCGAAAGCCTTTTTTTGTATTTTTTTACGATGGAGGATGTCTCTGCTTATCTACGTCTTCTCATAAGCAATACAACGATTAGCACGACGATGATCACGATCAATAGGAATTTCATATTCAATAACCTCCTTGGTCTGTCTCATATTTGGTATTAACCACTTTTAGTTAGTATGTACCGATGGATCTCAAGCAAGTATCTATTGTCGAGTGCTTGGGGAAAATTAGAATGTGGGACTAAAAAGAGGTTTACAGGCTTAGCTGGAAAGTGTATACATAAAGTAAGGAGGCGATTGCCATGAGTGATCGTGCATTTCATTTGTTCTATATTATTTTCTTAACGGTTCTGGCACTTGGAAGTGTTGGTGGAATCGCCTGGTGGTTGCGCTCTATTGGTCGTCAGGAGAAGGGAAAAAACTAAATTCAACATGGGCATACAAGCCCGAATGCATCTTCCAGTAGGAGGGTGCATTTTTATATGTTATAATGGGAACATATGTTCTTTGTAGGAGGGAAGACGATGTTGCCAGATTTGGAACGAAAGCTGCTACGTATTTTGTATAATTATTTCGCCCAGCATCGCCACATGCCCACAATGGCGGAATTGACCGTAAAAACAGGCAAGCGAGACGCTGAAATTACAGCCGCCTTGCGACATATGGAACAGGAGCGTTACATCACTTGGGAAAACAATTCGGGTACCCAGCATGTTGTTTTACTGGAAGGGTGGGAACGTCCCTCGACCCAAAGGCGCACCCAAGCGGAAACAAGACGTTCCACTACGCAAACGATGCCGCCCGATGGTACAGAATATTGGACGAATTATTAGAAGGTATATAAAACTGGAAAATTAATGAGTTTTTAAGGTGCATATCATTTAGTTTTAAGAAAGCGAGACTATAATGACCCTATTAACCCCTTTTTGATCAAGCTATAGGCCCTGCCGATGTATCGGCAGGGCCACTTTTTTGTTCATAAATATGCTTTCCGTATATGAAAAATCCCCCGGGGATCATCCGGAGGATGGTGCAGTTTGCATATACTGCACGGCCTGCTCAAACTTCATCGTTTGATGGCATAATATATATTCAACCCCTGCTACCTTGCATTATATGGTCAGCATGTTCATAAGGGGCAGTGTGATTCCACTGTTCATTTTCCAAACGACAAAAGCCCTACCTCTCTTTCGTCCTTGCGGCTCCGATGACCGCGCCAGTGTGAATGTGAAAATCTTCGGCAAAAGCTCAAAATTCTACATTAGGGTTATACATAAAATTTGGAGAAGCTCCATACGGTGATTAGGAGTAATAGCTTGTTGCGTGGAATCTTATGGGGTTAATACATATTCTAATAGTATAGCAAGAATGATTATAAAACACAAGTCATTTTTTGCTTTTTGATGATAGACTGGAAAAAATGTTGGCTAAAATGTCCTTCCCTCGCGAGTTTCTTAATTAAGAATAAGATGATTTTCCATCTATAAATTGCAGATTAAAAGCCGTCCTCGTATTTATGTAAAATGCTCGAGCAAGAAGGTAAACTTTTGATGGTTGGACTCCGATATTGAATACACAAGATATTTTAGAGTGTACGGATGAAAAGAGGGGTAGCAATTTGCCGACCTATAAGCGCTTTATTCAGCATGTTATCCTGAACTATATTATAGGTTCGTTTATCGCTGTATTGTTGGTAGGTATGATTTTTGTATTTTCCACGTTAAATGTAGCCCACTATGAAATTCTGGGTCTTGTTAAAATTATTGCATTTTCCAGCGTTATTATGATTGCTTGTGAAACCATAGTGTTTCGAATGCATTTGAGACCCGTTCATCGTTTTTTTCTAGGTAACCAGGAAACGCTTAAGGATGTAGAAGCGGTGTATATCCGGGTTCATCATCTGCCTAATTTGTCCGTTTTACGTATTGTTGGACCGCATTTGTTAGGCTTCTCTATCCCGGCAACCGTTATTGCGCTATGGATGATACATACTGGACAACTTACTTTTCCCTTTTATTATGTAGGAATCGCCTGTATAGGAGCTTGTCTGGTCGCTTCCATGCACGCACTGGTTGAATTTTTCCTGACCATGAGAGCAATCAAACCGCTTCTGGAGGAAATTCGTGATCGAACCTACCAGCAATATGGATTAAACCTGTCCCTGCGAGGACGAGTCCTGCTATCGCTTCGGCATAAATTTCAGTTAAGTGCGACGCTCATTGGTGCTTTTCCTTTATTTTTATTTTGTTTAGCTACACAGATTCGCCTGGAACGTTTGGAGGCGACGGATTCTAGCTCCTATTGGGCTTGGGCGGGGACGATTTTAATTTTTGGTGTAGCCTTTGCTTATCTGGGCGGCAGGTTGCTGACCCGTGAGATCGAACAGCCGATCCACCATCTGCTGGAAAAAATGAATGAAGTGAAGGAAGGCCGCCTGAACAGTAATGCCAGCGATTTGTATTCGGACGAATTTGCGGAGCTGGTCGAAGGATTTAACATGATGATCGAGGGTCTGAAGGAACGGGAAGAAAAGAACGGTCAGCTATTGGACAGTTACTTCGCCACCTTGGCGGCAGCACTGGATGCGCGAGATGCCTATACCGCAGGACATTCTTTGCGTGTAGCTGAATATTCCGTACTCATTGGGCGCAAGGGAGGTTTGAATGAGACGGACCTCGACTTGCTGCGCAAAACAGCCTTGCTGCATGATATCGGTAAAATCGGCGTGGCTGACGCTGTGCTGCTCAAGGACGGCAAGCTGACGGACGAGGAGTTTGATCAGATTAAAATGCACCCGGTTATGGGAGAAAGCATTCTCCGGCAAGTTGAGCCGGCTTATGCTATGGCCCCTTATTTGCCCGGCGTGCGCTCGCACCATGAGCGTTATGATGGCAAGGGATACCCTGACCAGCTCGCTGGGGAAGATATCCCCTTATTTGGGCGAATCATTGCTGTAGCGGATGCTTATGATGCGATGACGTCTGATCGTCCCTATCGGCAAGGTATGAAGGAAGAGAAGGCGGTTATGATATTGGAAGAGGGAAAGGGAACCCAATGGGACCCTTATTTTGCCGAATTATTTGTCAAAGAGTGGCGCCGGAACAAAGGCATCACAAGCTGACTCTATAGGTATCAGCACTAGGGCGAGCCATTGAGGTTCGCTTTTTTTATATACGGATATAAGATCTTTTGACATGTCGAAAGATGGGGCTTCATGTTATGATGTACAAGAAAGGCAAACGCGGTTAACATAGGCCTGGCATCCAATTTTTTGCGCTATGGGAGTGTGAGTCCATGCAATTTTCAATGATGTTTTTAATGAATTTAGGGATGCTGATTGCCGTTGCCTATGTGGCGAACGTGATTTATAAATATGGTCTGAGTCGTACCTCTTCGCGGTTCAAATATGTCAGCTCGGTGCTGCTAGTGATATTTGGCGGATGGGTCAGCTCTTGCTTTGGTTTTAACTTTAGTGAAACAGTTATTTTTGATCTGCGTTTCGTACCGCTGATTATCGCGGCGTTGGTGTATCCCCGCTCTTATACGCTTATTATTATTGGGGTCGCAATCGGACTTACGAGATTTACCTTCGGTTTGCATATGGCGGCGTGGGTTGGCTTTTTGAATATGAGCATTCTGGGCGTCCTGTGCGCTGGATTGAATTACTGGATGCGCCGTTCCACCTGGCGTTTGATTATCAAGGCATCGGTAACTATTTTAGCGGTTAATATCGTAAATACGTTAAATATTGCCTTTCTAGGCGTCATTCCCTGGCGCTATTATGTAGCGGAGGTTGTTCCTCTTACACTGCCTATTGGCATCGTTCTCAGTTTTTTATTTGCTCTGATTTTACGTGACTTTCAGATGGAGCAGCAGCGGAATCATCAGATTAAGCAAGCGAATGAGTTGTTATCAGAGCAGCGAGATGAGTTGCAGAAGGCAAAGGTCATTCTAGAGGAACGTGCCAAGCAACTGATGATGGCTTCCCAATATAAATCGGATTTTATGGCAACGATGTCGCATGAGTTACGTACACCTCTTAACAGCATCATTAATCTGGCGCAAATTATCAACGAGCAGGGAAAAGAGCTGGATGAGGACGAGCTAGACCAGTACAGTGATCTAATTTATGCCTCCGGGCATGATTTGCTCCAATTGATCAACGACATTCTAGACCTATCCAAGGTCGAGGCTGGGCACATGGAAATCGTAAGTGAGCCAGTCAGTGTACGTGAGATAGCGCAGGTGATGATGATGCATTTTGAGGTCACAGCGAAGGATAAAAATCTGGAATTCAGCTTGAAGGAGCATGAGCCTATACCGAATGAAATCCGGTCTGATTCCAAACGCGTACAGCAAATTTTGCGTAATCTGTTGTCCAATGCCTTTAAGTTCACTCATGAAGGACGTGTATTACTGGAAATCAGCACACAACATCTGGATCGAAAGGGACAAGAGGGAGATTGGGTTGTATTTGCTGTAAAAGATACGGGCATCGGTATTTCCAAGCTTCAGCAGCATGTTATTTTTGAGGCATTCCAGCAGGCGAACGGTTCCATTAATCGTAAATATGGAGGAACTGGGTTGGGATTGTCCATCAGCCGTGATTTTTCCCGTTTGTTGGGCGGGTTTATCCGTCTGAAGAGTGAGGAGGGCAAGGGAAGTACATTTTCCCTGTACCTACCGATGTGTCCGTCCGAAAACAAGGAGGCGGACGAACAACCCTTTAAATTAATCTAATCGCAATTGTAGGAGCAGGAGCGCTATGGCACAAAGGAGGTCTATCATGGAACGCAAAGCGGTCGTTGTGGGTGCAACAGGGCTTGTCGGGGGTTATGTTGTACGAGAGCTGCTGGTGCAAAAGGAATACAACCGCGTCATGGTTATGGGCAGACGTCCATTGGACATCAAGCATCCCAAGCTGGAGCAGGCGCTCATCGATTGGGAACAGCCGCAGAAAGCGGCGTTCGCCTTCGAAGGGGTGGATGATGTTTTTTGCTGCCTTGGGACAACAATGAAAAAGGCGGGCTCCAAGGAGCAGTTCCGTCAGGTGGATCTAGACTACCCGGTGCTGACTGCCCAGTTGGGCAAAGAAGCTGGAGCGGTACAGATGCTTGCGGTCTCTGCAATGGGCGCTGATCCAGACTCACGCGTGTTTTACAATCGCACCAAGGGTGAGGCTGAAGAGGCGCTTGCTGCTGTCGGATTGCCTGCGCTGCATTTGTTCCGTCCGTCGCTGATTTTGGGCGCGAGACCTGAACGACGTTTGGGCGAAGCCGCTGCCGCTGTTGTCATGAAGGCACTGGACGGCCTGATGACGGGCAAGCTCGCTTCCTACCGCGCCATCCCTGCCTCGGTCATCGCACGAGCCATGGTACGAATCGCTCTCGCGCAGGCGAGCGGCGTACATATTTATCCGAACGACATCATTCGAGTCATCGGAGCAGAACTAACATCCAATGATGAGGAACCCGGTACAGGAACGGCTCCTGATGAGAACGTGTAAAACCACGGCTAGGGTTAAAAATGAAAATAACGCCGCTGTTGCCCGATGATTCGGACAACAGCGGCGTTATTTGTGTTTTATTGGCGGTTTGTATGTTGCGGCGCATCCACCGTAATCTCTAATTCATCAAGTGCGTTAATCCGTCGCACGGAATAGTGGCTTTGGACTGCACATGCTATAATACGGTGAACCAGTATCAGGAAGGAGAATCCAACCCATATGAAAAAAACAATTGCTACTGAAAAAGCACCCGGTGCTATCGGCCCTTATAGCCAAGCGGTAGAGGCAGGCGGGTTTATTTACACTTCGGGACAGCTTGGACTGAATCCGACAACAGGTGAGTTTGGTAAGGATGTACAGGAGCAGGCACGCCTGTCCTTGAGCAATGTACAAGCCATTCTGGAAGAGGCAGGCAGCAACATGAACCAGGTTGTGAAAGCGACTGTATTCCTGAAGGACATGAACGATTTTGTCAGCGTCAATGAGGTGTACAGTTCTTTCTTTGAACAACCCTACCCAGCACGCAGTGCGGTGGAGGTAGCTCGTCTGCCTAAGGATGCACTGGTAGAGATTGAAGTCATTGCATTGAAGGGCGAATAATCTGAAAGATCCGTTCATAAAATAAAAAGTTTGCATGGCAAACGGGTGTCCCTATTAAATAGAGACACCCGTTTACTCAAATTTAATGTGTTTTGTTCTTTTAAAATACAGAGCGGAGGTGGAGATGATTAATAAAAAAATAATTTTGACTGGTGGAGGCTCTTCAGGACATGTAGCAGTAAACCTAGCTTTGATTCCTCACTTACTGGAACAACATTGGAGTGTCCAATACATAGGCTCTGAACAAGGGATTGAAAGAAAATTGATTTCCGGACTAGAAGATGTGTGTTATTTCAGTATCTCAACTGGAAAATTGCGTAGATATTTTGATTGGGATAATTTTAAGGACCCTTTTAAAGTACTGAAGGGGATTTCTCAAGCGTACCGGATTATAAGAAAAGAAAAACCGGATGTTATTTTTTCAAAAGGCGGATTTGTTTCGGTTCCTGTGGTATTGGCTGGATGGTTGAATAAAGTCCCTGTAATCATTCATGAATCAGATATTACCCCTAGATTAGCTAATAAGATTTCCAGCACATTTGCTACAGAAATTTGTACTACCTTTCCTGAAACCACTCAGTACTTTCGCTCTAAGCATACTCGGTATGTAGGTGCTATTGTGAGAGATGAACTAAAAAATGGGAAGGCAGCCAAAGGTTTGACCTATTGCGGTTTTACTCGGAATAAGCCGATCATTCTGATCATGGGTGGGAGTTTAGGCTCCAAGAAGATCAATGAGATGGTCTGGATGAATTTAGAGGCTTTGCTCGTTCATTTTCAAATCGTGCATATTTGTGGTAAAGATCAAGTGAATCATTCCATTCATATGCATGGCTACAAGCAATTTGAATACATAAACGATGAACTGGCGGATGTTATGACGATGGCAGATATGGTTGTTTCTAGGGCGGGTTCAAATTCCATTTTTGAATTCTTGACGCTGCGGAAGCCGATGCTATTGATCCCTCTTTCAAAGGTGGTTAGCCGGGGAGATCAAATTCTAAATGCAAAATCATTTAAAGCGCAAGGCTTTTGTGAATTTTTAGAAGAAGAAGAGTTGGAATCTGAACGATTTGTCGACATAATACTTCGTTTGTATGAAAAAAGGTCGGATTATATTATCAATATGAAGAAAATCAATGCAGATCACTCGACAAGCAAGCTTATAGATTTGTTTAAAGTCCATACCTAATCACATGGTTAAAATGAATAAACAAAGCAAGCGAGCTTGGGCTAGATGATTCAGACCCAAACTCGCTTGTTCTTGCTAGAGATCATATTCGTTTTCTTTAATCCCGGTCTCGATTACGGGCAAAGAATAGCCATAGCGCGTACACCAGAATGATTGCCGCCAAGATCAATGCGGCTAGCCGTACATTTTCATTGTTCGGATGCTCGACGGCGATGGCGACATAGGCCCATACAAATACGAGAGGATAAATGCTGTCGCGATAAGGGAAGCTGACCATGATCGCCAATGCGGTGCCGATGAGCAGGAAAATGATCGCCCATGTCGTATCGCTGAGTCCCCAGCCACTCCATTCATTCTTTTCCAGTGCCATTGCAATGTTGATAATAGTAGCAATGGATACCCAACCGAGATTGAGGCTGAACGGTAGCTTGACGAACCACATTTCTCCAAGGGTTGGTTGCGGCGTGCGGGTACGTACATACACGACGCTCAGGGAAAGCAAGTATAGAATAATGACGATGACACACAGCTCTACGTATACATACTGCCAGAGGAAAATCCAGATGATATTGAAGAGACAGCTTAGAATAAAAAAAATACCGATGGACTGAACGCTTGTCTTGGATTGCCCTGTAGGTGTAGCTTGGTACACGGCAAAGCAGGCGAGCAGTACGTAGATGACCGACCAGATGGAAAAAGCGTAACCCGCTGGTGTGATCAAGGTAGGGTACATGTTGGATACAGCAGCAGTGCTTCTGCCGCCGATAGGAAGTGTAGACGCCAGAATGTTAACGAGAATGACAGCGATAAATGCAATAATATTCCACCATTTATACGGATGGCTTCGTGACATAGGGATATCTCCTCCTCATCGAATGATGATCCAAAATGACCGACTGGTCACAACTTCTATTATGAATATACCCACTTTGCTTTCGAATATGTCCTAACGGGAAAAAGTTTCTTGATCCCAGTATAATCATAAAAAGATGTATGTATATGCAGTCATATGTAGTACAATGGTGAAAATTTTAAGCACTATATAAGCTGAAATTTCTCGGATTCAACTTATATGGAAGTAAGGAGATAAGTAGAATGAATGGCTTGGAGAAAGTAGGGAAATTTGTAGGAGGAACCTTTTCCATCTGGGTACTTTTATTTGCATGCTTGGGATTTTTCTTTCCTGCGGCGTTTACAGGGTTGAAAGGATACATACAGTTATTTCTGGGCATTGTCATGTTTGGGATGGGATTAACTTTATCTGCGGCTGACTTTCGTGAAGTATTCCGGCGCCCAGTGGATGTGGCTATTGGTGTGGTCGGGCATTATCTGATTATGCCGTTTCTGGCCTTTGGATTGGCATTAGTATTGCAGCTGCCACCGGATATTGCGGTAGGTGTCATTTTGGTAGGCTGTTGTCCGAGTGGAACTGCCTCCAACGTAATGACGCTCTTATCCAAAGGCGACGTGGCATTGGGCGTGTCGATTGCTTCGGTGTCGACGCTGATTGCTCCACTGGCTACTCCGGCGATGATTAACCTGCTTGCTGGACGTTGGATGAATATTGATGCGAAGTCGCTGATCATGGATATTCTCATCGTAGTTATTGTCCCCATAGTGCTGGGTGTTATCGTTAAGTCGCTATTTCGCAAACAGGCAGAAGCCAGTGTTCAGGCGCTGCCGCTCATATCAACACTGGCGATTGTACTCATCGTGGCTATTGTGGTTGCAGGCAGCAAAGGAAAGATTTTGGAGACAGGTCCGATTATTTTTGGTGTGGTTATTTTGCATAATGGTATCGGGTTCCTGCTTGGATATTGGTTTGCCAAGCTATTCGGTATGAATCTTTCCAAGCGTAAAGCTGTTACGCTGGAAACGGGAATGCAGAATTCCGGACTGGGCGCTGCGCTTGCAGCAGCTCACTTTAACCCGATTGCTGCTGTACCGAGTGCGATTTTTAGCGTGTGGCATAATATTTCCGGCTCGTTGCTCGCGACTTGGTTTTCCCGCCGGGAGGAGAAGAACAGCACAGCCGGAAACCATTAAGCTTTGTCAGTGGCTTGTGATAAGTAGCTGCGGTTCAGCTTTTTCGAACAGTTTAGAGAAGATCAGAAAGGATAGATTTGACTTTATAGTTGCGGATCTTTATACTGTGGTTATTACAACCACTGTATTTAAGTAAGCAACAGTAGTTTAAGTTCGTTATGGAAGGAAAACTGCATCGAATTCGTATTCGGCTTCATGCTCAACAGCCTTATATTATCTGATCTGATTTAAACTGAAGGAGAGAGAACGAATGAACCCAAAATATAAGTCTCTATTTGAAACTTTTACCCTGCCATCCGGTGTTACGTTGAAGAACCGTATTACCATGGCACCTATGACTAACTTTGCTTCCCACGAAAATGGTGAAGTCAGTGATGAGGAGCTGGCATACTACCGTGAACGTTCCGGTGGTGTAGGCGCGGTTATTACCGCTTGTGTGTATGTAACTCCAGATGGCAAAGGCTTTGTCAATGAGTTCGGTGCGGACAAGGATGAAATGATTCCGAGCCTGCGTCGTCTGGCGGATACGATTCATCAAGAAGGCGCAAAAGCGATCCTGCAAATTTATCATGGTGGCCGCCTGTGTCCACCAGATCAAATTCCAGATGGACAGCCGATCAGTGCAAGCGCAGTAGCCGAGGAAAAAGAAGGTGCGCCTGTGCCGCGTGAAATGACATCCGATGATATCCACCGCGTCATCCGTGCCTATGGCGAAGCAACTCGCCGAGCGATTGAAGCAGGCTATGATGGTGTGGAGCTTCACGGAGCGAACGGTTACCTGGTCCAGCAGTTCTTCTCCCCGCACTCCAATCTTCGTACCGATGAATGGGGAGGAAGTCTTGAAAAACGATTGACCTTTCCGCTGGCGGTTGTTCACGAAGTGAAGAAAGTGATCGCAGAACATGCAAAGCGGCCTTTCATCTTTGGATACCGCTTGTCTCCTGAGGAAGGACACACACCAGGCATTACGCTGGAGGATACGATGGTGCTTGTAGACCGTCTCGCGGATCAAGGGCTGGATTACCTGCACATTTCCGTAAATCATTTCTTTGGTGGTTCGTTCCGCGACCGTAGTGACGAACGGTCACGTACCGTTCTCATTCATGAGAAGGTAGGTAACCGTGTGCCGATTATGGGAGTCGGATCGCTGAATACACCGGACGAGGCGCTTGCAGCACTGGAGACAGGTGTACCGCTTGTATCGCTGGGACGTCCGCTTTTGATGGAGCCGCAATGGGTTCAGAAGGTGCAAAACGGCACAGAAGATACCATTCGCACGACATTATCCAAGCAAGCCCAGCAGGAGCTAGTCATTCCTGACTACTTGTGGGGTGCGTTGACAACCCTTCCAGGCTGGATGCCTGTTACGGACTAAATTTTGAACGATGGAGATACCCTAGGCTGCTCTCATGCACCTGGGGTATTTTCCTGTCTCGTGACCGTGAACAATAATAACCGTGAACAATAATATAGGAATAACTGAGAAAGAAGGAAAATGACAATGTTACATAAAGCTAATGGCGCCATTTTGATAAAGTCCACCCATCCGGGGCTACAGATTCGATTGTTACAAGTAAGTGATGCAGAACGTTTATTAGAGATCAGACGTGAAAATTTTGATTTTTTCAAACCGTTCGAGCCAGAACGACCTGAAATTTACTTTACGCTGGAAGAACAGGTGCGTCTGATTTCTAACGGTTTGGAAGCGGCACAAGCCGGACAGGGATATACGTTTGGACTTTTTTTGCCGGAAAATGATAAGCTGATCGGCAGAATAGAGCTGTCGGGTATCGCTAGAGGCCCCTTTCAAAACGCCAATCTGGGCTACTTTGTAGATCCTGCATACCACGGACAAGGCTATGCCACTTCCGCAGTGAAGGATATTGTACGCTACGCCTTAAATGAGTTGGAATTACACCGTATTCAAGCTGGAGTGATGCCAAGAAATACGCCTTCCAATCGAGTGATGGAAAAGGCAGGATTTCGCCGCGAAGGGCTGGCTCTCAACTATTTGAAGATTAATGGTGTGTGGGAAGATCACGTGTTGTATGCGGTCACGGCTGAGGATTTGCAGAATGGCGTTTTCTGAATTCGCCGGGCGTGACCCCCTCCAGTTTTTTGAACACCTTGCCAAAATATTTTTCATCCTGATACCCGACCATACCGGCAATATGATGAAGGCGCAGCTTGTCATTCAGCAGCAATAGCTTTGCCTTGCTCATCCTGATCTGACACAAATAGTCTGACAGATTAACCCCGTACTCCTGCTTGAATTTACGAGAAATATATTCGCGACTGAGATAAAAGCGACTCGCCATATCCTGTAGAGAAATGTCCTCGTCATAGTGTGCATCCAGATAGCGGGCAATATCACGGATGGTCGGGTTGTTTGGGCTATGGCTTGGTGTAAGTGCCTGACCGGCTGCCAGCAGTCGGTTTTCAACCTGTCTTTGCCATAAGGGCAGGGAAAGCATACCACGGTTGTCGACCGGCAGTGCATGAATGGAGCCGGACTCATCTGCCAGTTCCTCGCCATCGGTATCTCCGGGTCTGTCATTCAGCCAGCGGGCCAGCATCCAGTCCAACTCCTGATTCCAACTGGCTAGCTGCTCTGCTGTCACCGAAGGCAGCTCGGCTACGGCTGCTATCCAGTGGCCTACCGCTATCGACACACGATTGGCATTACAGCTGAGTGCACTAAGCCGCAGTTCCTCTTCCATCTCAGGCAACTGGGGAAGACGAATGCTTTGCCGTGTCTGGGAACTCTGGTGCATCCAGTCGACGGTTTGCAACACATCCCGTTTCCACAACGCTTGCCGTGCCTCTTGGTAGGCAGTGGCTGCCGCTATGGGAAAGGCGCCAAAAGAGCCAAAAGAGCCAACCCCGATGTGCATGTAACACCGTAAAGCCGTTTTGATCCCTGTGTGAATATCCTGCAAGAGCAGCGGCCAACGAGATGGCTCGCCCCAAAATAGCAGAATAATTTCGTCCATACGCTCCAGATGACGGAATGCAATTCCGGTTTGAGAAGTTCCAAGAAATTCGTTGCAGATGTTAATCAGGGAAAAGCTCAAAAGCGCACGACGCGTTTTATATTTGTCCAGTATATCGGCTTCCAGCTGCGTGGTACTCATCACAGCTGCATTACATATCTGAATAGCTGCAGGAAGACGTAACTCCTCACGTAAGGGCGTAATGGAAAGAGGGGTACTTGCTATACCGGAAACGATCTCAGTCAGGAGCTTATCGGCATAGTGCGGCCTCATCCGGTTGACCTCCATGGCCTGCATCGTCTGCCTGTTCCGGTCTTGCTCCGCTGTCCGCCAGGCTTGAGTGGCTTTATTTAGAGCCTCGTTAATCTCCACTGGATCTACGGGCTTAAGAATATAGTCCATGCCTCCCCGGCGGATGACCTGTCGAACCAAGTCAAAATCATCATAACCACTGACCACCACAACTCGGGTTGCTGGGGAATTCACTTGAATCCACTCCATCAGTGCTACTCCATCCTTGCCGGGCATCCGCATATCCGTAAGTACAACGGGTGGGGAAAGGGCGGTAATGATCTCAATCGCCTGATCGCCCGACTCAGCTTCAAGTACCTCGCTCACACCGCACGCTTCCCAATGTACGAGCATCCGAATGGCATGGCGTACATGCTTCTCATCATCCACAATCAGGACTTTCATTGACAGATCACTCTCCCTTAATATGAATTTCTGCAGGGGCTTCAGTGCGAATTTCGAGTGTATAACGGACACCATGAGGCAGGATGTTGTCTACGCACAGGGTGTTGGAACCATCCTCCGAGTGAAGCTGAATACGCAATAGAACATTACGAAGGCCAATGGAATCCTGCTCGCTAGTGTCCGGCTCTTCGTAGGCTTTCAGCGGACGTTTTAACATATGCTGGAGCTGCTCCAATTCGGCCTGTGGAATGGAAGTTCCGTTGTTTTCCACGGTTATTTTCACAATGCCTTCCCGGATTCGGCTGCCTGTAATGCGAACTTCACCGGGCCCCAGCCGGGGATCGGCACCGTGTTTAAAGTAGTTTTCTACCAACGGTTGGAGAATCATTTTAGGCACCCGATCATTCAGGACCTCATCTTCCCACTGGTAAGTGACCTCTAATTGCTCACCGAAGCGTTCCTTTTGTAAATCAAGATATTGTTTTACATGTTCGGCTTCTTCCTTGAGTGTAACGACCGTATGGTCCCGGATGTTATAGCGCAGCATTTTGGCAAGGGAAGAGAGCAGAGAATAAATCCGCGGTACCTCATGCTGTAGAGCCAGGGTTCCAATCGATTGTAGCGTATTATATAAAAAATGAGGATTAATCTGTGCTTGAAGCGCTTTCAACTGATGTGTCTTATTAGCCAGCTCCAGCTTGTATTCCCGCAAAATGAGGTTATTGATGGTATCCATCATCTGTCTGAAACGGCGCGACAGTACTCCGATCTCATCGTTACTCATGGCCCGAATGTCTACATCCAGTTGACCGGACTGAATCTGGTTTATGTAGCGAGTCAGTCGCTTAATAGGTTCCGTGATTTTTATCGAAATCCATAACGTGGCCACAATGACAAGTAGCAATGCTGCGCCTGTAATGACCGCATTAATCTGAGTCAGGCGGGTAGCCCGTAAATACAGCGTACGATGTGGAATTTTCTTGACGAGCGTCCAGCCTGACAGGTTGGCATCCAGCTTGCCGTACACGTGCAGTGCCGTATCATCCTCAATCACTCCGTGCTCGCCTTCTTTAGAAATTCGATTGAGCAGGTCAGATTCCTTCCAGTGTGTTCCAATCGCTGCTTCTTTTCCGCTATATATGATTGTTCCGTTCCGATCGATCAAAAACAGCTCCTCTGTATCCGCATCATACAATTGACGGCAAATACTGCGCAGCGGCTCCAGATCAACATCTATAGCCAGTACCCCAAGCGTCTCTGAGGCAGGAATGTTCCGAATCGCCCGATGAAGTGTAAATACCTGCCGCTTTGTGCTGTGCTCCGCATAGGAAACCGCCGAAAAGCCGTACAAATGCTTCATGTGCGAAGGCTGTATGAATAGTCCGGAAGGGCCGTAATGAATAGAACCAGTAAAGGGCTCCAGCCGGAATTCCCGTAGCGGGACTGTACTGGTAATCAACGTGGATTGCCCAGCCTCAAAAGAATGCAAATACACTTGGTCAATGCCTGACGAAGCATTCATCATCGTTTGCAGTGTGGTGTAAATTTCAGCGACGGCCCGGTAATCATCCGGAATTTTGGCCAGATTACGCAGAAAATGGGGGTCATTATAGACTCCGATGGACGCCCGATTCAGTCCCTGTAAATAGTTATCCAGATTCGTAATTCCCTGAAAAATAAGCCGTTCATTTTCTTGTGTGGCCTGCTCCCGCAAGGATTGCTTGGTGAGAACGAAGGTCATAGTCATCGACAGCAGCAGCGGCAGAGTGACCGCAATGAGCAAAAACCAGATCAGGCGGGAACGAATACTGTGAAATTTCATGCAGTGAGCTCCTTTCACAATTCAAGGCGAGCCAGAGGTCAATATTTTCCCCCCTAATGGTTCACGATCCTACGTGTTCTCCAGAGCGCTTATTCGACATAATGAACATGTGAATCGCATATCCGTACGGCCCAAGCATCATGCTGCTGAAAGAAAGCCGTAAGGGAGCGTTCCAGACACCAACAGACAACAAAAAGGGGGGATCGGATTGAATCGCGCCAAGTCGTCGCAATGGCTCCAGCAATGCATTTTTGTAGGGCCGTCGACGTTATTTTTCGTTATCATTATTGTAATCCCTTTTATGCTCGGAATGTACTATTCTTTTACAGAGTGGAATGGGGTAGCCAATGAGGCAAAGTGGGTCGGGCTGGATAATTTCAGTCACATTTTATGGAATGATGACAAATTTGGGACAGCGTTCTGGTTTACGGTCCGTTTTACGGTGGTAGGAGTAGTGGCTGCGAATATTTTTGGCTTTCTGCTGGCGTATTTTTTAACCAAACCGCTGAAAACAAAAAATGTACTCAGGACCATCTTTTTTATGCCTAATGTGATTGGAGGTCTGTTGCTGGGCTTTATCTGGCAGTTTATTTTCGTCAAGGGATTTGCAGCAATCGGAGAGAGCACGAACTTGTCCTTCTTCAACCTGTCCTGGTTGGGAGATGAGATCACGGCCTTCTGGGGTATTGTAATCGTGTTTATCTGGCAAACTGCCGGGTATTTGATGGTTATTTATATCTCTTCCCTGACCAATGTGCCCCGCGATATGCTGGAAGCAGCCGAAATTGACGGAGCAAGCCGGATGCAAATTTTGCGGTCGATTATACTTCCTTTGATCATGCCTGCCGTTACGGTATGTCTTTTCCTGGCGATATCATGGTCATTCAAAATGTTCGATCTCAATTTGTCACTGACCAAAGGCGGTCCCTTCGGGTCCACAGAGTCGGTTGCACTCAATATTTACAATGAAGCGTTTGTGAATAATCGTTATGGGCTGGGAACAGCTAAAGCACTCATTTTCTTTATCATTGTTGCTCTGGTTACGAGCCTTCAGGTACGACTGACGAAAAGTCGGGAGGTGGAAGCGTAAATGGAAACAAGCAAGCGCTACCGCTTTGGAACATGGGCGACCGAGATGGTGATGATCCTCGTCGCATTGTTATTCCTCGTCCCGTTTTACTTTTTATTCGTGAATTCGGTCAAAAGCTTTGGTGACCTGCTCACCGATTCTGCGGCCTGGCCACAAACCTTTGTATGGAGCAACTACGCTAGAGCGTGGAGCATCACGCGTTTTCCCGAAGCTTTATGGAATTCACTTATAGTTACGGTAGTTAGTAATCTACTGCTCGTACTGATCAGCTCAATGGCTGCTTACCGAATGGTCCGGCGTCCGACGCGTTATAATCGAGTGTTGTTCAGCCTGTTCGTAGCTGCCATGGTTATTCCCTTTCAATCGGTGATGATTCCTTTGGTCAAGGTTGTAAGTACACTGGATTTAATGAACAGTATAAGTGGTCTGGTAATCTGTTATCTGGGATTCGGAGCCCCTATGTCGATCTTTCTCTTTCATGGATTCGTCAAAGGTGTGCCAGTCGAGGTGGAAGAAGCAGCTACGGTGGACGGCTGTACGCCTTACGGAGTATTTTTCCGAATTGTGTATCCGTTGATGCTACCGATGATGGTAACTGTTATTATTTTAAATACGCTCTGGATTTGGAATGATTATCTCCTGCCTTCTCTGGTACTGCAAAAGGCTGAACTGCGCACGATTCCGATTGCGACCTATGCCTTTTTTGGACAATACACGAAGCAGTGGGATTTGGCTTTGCCTGCTCTGGTGCTGGGCATCCTGCCAGTCATTGTATTCTTTCTGGCCATGCAAAAATATATTATACAAGGTATTATGGCTGGTTCGGTCAAAGGTTGAGTGTGGCGATGAGCTGAAAATGTACACGGTGTGCCACTCCGCAAACGGAGGACACTTTGAAATTTAGAATAGAAAGGAACATAAAAATGAAAACGCATACTTTTAAAAAGAAAGCTCAAGCACTGATCTTGCTTCTCGCGGCCTTTGCCCTGGTTTTGGCAGGTTGTAACAGCAGTGGCGGACAAAACGCAGGCAAAGAGGAAGTGAAGGAAAAAACAATTCACATTTTTCAGTTTAAGGTAGAGATTGCAGAAGCACTAAATCGCATGAAAGCGGAATACGAAGCGTCTCATCCAGGGATCAAGCTCGATATTCAGACCGTGGGCGGGGGCAGTGACTATGGTGCGGCGCTAAAGGCGAAGTTCGCCTCCGGGGAGCAGCCGGATATTTTTAACGTAGGAGGTTACCGCGAGCTGGATACGTGGCTGGAATATTTGGAGGACCTGTCTGACCAGCCTTGGGTTGGCGATGTGGTCGAAGTCGCCAAAGAACCGATGACCAAAGACGGCAAGCTGTATGGCCAGCCGATGAATCTGGAGGGGTACGGCTTTATTTATAACAAGGATTTGTTCAAGAAGGCGGGGATTACGGAGACCCCTAAAACATTGTCCGAACTGGAGGGAGCTGCGCAAAAGCTCCAAGCCGCTGGGATTACTCCATTTTCTAATGGATATCAGGAGTTTTGGGTGCTGGGCAATCATTTGCTGAACGTGGCATTTGCCAATCAGCCGGACCCTTCGGCCTTCGTCAAAGGACTAAATGATGGAACAGCAAAGATTCCGGGCAACGCTGTATTCGCCGAGTGGATTAAGCTGTTCGATCTGACAATGAAGTATGGCAATTCGAAGCCGCTCACGACCGATTACAACACGCAGGTAACGAACTTCGCCACTGGAAAGGCTGCCATGATGCAGCAAGGGAACTGGACTCAGGTCCAAATTGACGGTATTAATCCGAAGCTGAATTTGGGTATTTTACCTATGCCGATTGGTGAAGACGCAACAGCCGGAGATAAGCTGTTTGTAGGTGTCGCCAACAACTGGGTGGTTAATAAAAATTCGACTGTCAAACCCGAGGCGAAGGAGTTCTTAAACTGGATGGTGACATCCGAGCAGGGTAAAAAGTATATCACCAAGGAATTCAAGTTTATTCCAGCATTCAAGAGCATCGAAGGGGCAGAGGCTGATATGGGCCAACTGGGTGCGGAAGTGGTGAAATACAGTAAGGAAAACAAACTGTTGGGCTGGTTCTTTAGCCGCTATCCTGAAGGAGCACAGCAAGAATTCGGAAGTCAGATGCAAGCTTATGTGGCAGGTAAATCGGATGCCGGGAAGCTATTCGAGGATTTCCAGAGAACATGGGATAATTTGAAGACCAAATAATGAACAAAAGCACGCGATAAAGCCTTCATATTTCAGGAAGATTGCATGATCCTGAAATATGAAGGCTTTTCTGTAAACAAAATTATAAATGGTAATGGAGCAGAGCGATATCCCCGCGGCGTTCTATTTCTTTGAGCTTAAATGTACTTGGTAGCGTTCCTTCTGGAAATAACGGTATTCCTTGTCCAAGCACCTTGGGAATGATCGCAATGATAGCCTTCTCCAGCAGTCCAGCTTGTAAGAAGGCCTGAACTAACTGGCCTCCACCGACTAGCCATACCGCACCTTCCGATTGTTCTTGTAGACGTGGAACCAGTTCAGTCAGAGCTTCGTCCGTAAATGTAACATGTGGCGCTTGCTGTTGTTCCGTTAATGCTCGTGTGAGCACATAGCATGGCTTGCCAGCATAAGGGAAATCATCTGAGAGCTTCAACACTTCCTCATACGTCAGCCTGCCCATCAGCACTGTACCTACGGTGTCGTAAAAGTCGGCATATCCATTGTCCCCGCCATCCCCTTTAACATCATACAGCCAGTCCACCGAACCGTCCGGCAAAGCTATATACCCGTCGAGACTCATGGCAATATACAGCACAACTGCGTTTGATTTCAAATCTTCCATAGTTCATTCACTCCTTTCTATTTCCTAATGTTACAATGTATTTATGACATAGTATGTCGTAGTTAAAACGGTCATTTAAAATTAATTTTGGATTCGAGGGGTACCTTATGAACGAACGCAGAATTGCTCTTATGAGGATACTGGATTCCCGAAAAAAATATACGGCGCGTGAGCTGGCTGAACGTTTTGGTGTCTCCGTCAGGACGATACAAAGAGATCTCGACTATTTGCAGCAGACCGGGTTACCCCTTTATACCGAAATGGGTCCTCATGGCGGGTATCGGGCACTCCCCAATCGGCTTCTTCCTCCCCTTCATCTTGCTCGCGACGAGGCTCTGGGTCTTTTCCTCATGCTGCAACTGTTGGAGAACATTCCAGATATCCCTTTTGGCTCGGTTCGTGGACATTTATCCGAGCACTATTATGCCGAGCTTCCACAGGATGTGCAGGACAGTATTGATCAATTAAAGGAGTACATTTCTTTTCGTATGCTACCCACTCACGCAGAGTCACCCTACACCTCAATCATTTTGGAGGCTGCGTTGAATAAGCGCCGGGTGAACATGTTTTACCGCTCCGCTTCCGGTGAAAAGTGGACTGAAGTATATCCGATTGGACTGTATTTTGATCACGGATATTGGTACATGCCAGCGCATAGCAGAGACCGCATCATTCTGTACCGTTCAGATCGGGTGATTACAATAACGATGCTGGACGAAACCTTGGACAGCCTTCCCACACTTCAGGAATGGTTGGCTTCGGAGGATTCCCGTATAGGAATTCCGTCCAAAATAAAATTTACCGCATTGGGTGCCAGGCTGGCTGGATCAGATGCCCTCTTCCAAAATGTTTCCCATCAAGAAGGGCAGGATCAGGAATGGCAGGGATATATTCCGGTCGAAGAGTTTAGATATGTGTCCCGACTTTTGCTAAAATACGGGCCAGAGGCCGAGGTCATATATCCGAAAGAGCTGCGGATGAGGGTCAAGGAATTGCTGCAAGACAGCCTGCATCCTTATCTGAAGGAGGATGACGAATAGGAGAGAGTATCCATAGCCATTTCCATGGCTTTTCGGACTCCCCTTTTTTATAGTTAATCACATGAATATTTAAGGTTATTAACTTATGACTTTCCATTTATTTTTGTGATAAAGTTTTGAAAAGAGCCCGTTTTCGTATATGATGAAGAGTAATAATTCAAAAGGCTGGACGGGAGACAGATATGAATCAACCGCTTTATGGAATATGGCTCGGAGATGTGTTTTTTTGCTTTTCTGGTGAGACGTCGGAACCACGTATCGATGCGTGGAGCAGTGTAATCCGCAGGCTGACGCTAAAGGGAGACCTTCGGCCGTTTCGGCAGGCTGCGTTGCGTCTTGCTGAGGTACGGATACCAAACACTGCTCGTGTGGAAACCGCGGGCAGAGGTGGCAAAAGACGTTCCATGTTGGGGCGTACATTGGAGGGTTTGGCGCTGGAACCGCGCGAGACGATGGCACTGCTGACCCGCATGGACGAGAAGGGCTGTGCGGCATCGGGCATTACGCTGGGCGAGGAAATGCAATATTGGCAAAAAGCCGCTTATTTTGCGCTAGAGCTGATGCAACGGGGCGAAATTGCGCCATCGCTTACAGAGGCGCGTCCATCGGGACCGCGTCGTCGTGGTCCGGAAGCGGCTGTCGGGGTGTGGATTCCTCGACTGTGTCAAGAGGAGGACATACGCCGCTTTCATGAGCTGGCTGCTGCGATGCCAGCTGTTTGTATGGCGGCTCCGGCCGTTTTTGCGGGTAAGGAGCCTGAAACACGCGAGGATGCAGCCGGAATCGTGCTGTACTCCTTCTTGTGTGCGGTCATCCATGCGGAAACGACCGCGGTGCTGGCAGCATCAGACCGTGAGCTGGGTCGATATCGCGCAGAGTATCGGCGCGGAGGATCACCGCTGGCGGAGCTGTGGTGGAACAGTCTGCTGACAGGTTCCCGCCCGGTGGCGATTCAGGGAACGCCCGCGGAGATGGAGGAGCTGGTGCTTCAAGCGTCCTCTGTTGAGGGAAGCGCAATGCCTGTCACGGAACGGGAAGACAAGGAGCCGATAGAAGGGCAACTGCGGTTGTGCCTTCGTTTGGAGCCTTCCCTGGAAGAGAGTGTCAAGGATTGGCGCATTACCTTTTGGGCAGAAAGCGATGCTGAGCCGGGGTTGCGACTGCCTGCTCTGGCACTGTGGGCGCATCCTGAACGTGATCTGGTTCGAGGCGGAATTGTATATCGTCAAGTGCAGACGCAACTGCTAATGAGGCTCGGACAGGCGGCTGAAGCAGCACCTATATTGCAAGAAGCGTTGAATCGTCCTTATCCCGAGGGGCTGACACTGGAGCCAGAGTTGTTCTTCCGCTTCCTGACGGAAGCCGTTCCTGCATTACAAAAGAACGGTATCACCGTGCAAATGCCTTCACGCTGGAGCCGGGAGGGCCGAAGACGTGCAGGCTTGCGGCTCAAAATGCGTTCGACAGAGCAGGGTGCCAAGCCAGATGGTGTGATTGCCGATACATCGTCTGTCGGCATTAACCGCATGATTTCGTTTGATGCCGAGGCTGTGCTGGGTGATACGACTTTGACGATGGAGGAACTGGAAAGCATCGTCGCGGCCAATTTGCCGTATGTACGTCTCGGAGGGGAATGGATCGAGGTCGATCCCAAGGAAATCCGTCAGGTGCTGCGCTTTATCAAGCGCGGGGAAAACGGTGAGATGAGCTTGTCCGAATGGATGCATCTGGCTGCAGAAAATGAAAGTGCAGGCGAGGCCTCATGGAAAGGCTTGTCCATCTTTGGCGCGGAATCCGCCGGATTGCTTGCGTCTTTGGCTGAGGGTGGCGTACTCCGTTCGGTAGAGCTGCGGCCTGTGCCGGAGACACTGCACGGCGCATTACGGCCCTATCAAGAGCGCGGCTTTCAATGGCTGGCTGCGATGCGTGGATTGGGCTTTGGCGTCTGCCTTGCGGACGACATGGGGCTTGGTAAAACGATTCAGGTCATCACCTGCCTGCTCGATGGTGGCATTGGTGCAGATGATCAACGTCCGGCGTTGATCATCTGTCCGACGTCCTTGCTCGGCAACTGGCAGCGCGAGTTGAAGCGTTTTTCACCGGATTTGTCATTGTATATTCACCATGGCAACCAGCGACTCCATGGCGAGCTGTTTCAGGAAAGTGTACGTGAGTATGATATCGTCCTCACTACCTATCATTTGGCGGGCCGGGACGGCAGCGATTTATCTGCGGTATACTGGTCCTCTATCGTGTTGGATGAGGCGCAATATATAAAAAATGCACGAACAAAGCAAGCACAAAGCGTCATGAAGCTGTCTGCTCCACACCGGATTGCCATGACAGGTACTCCGGTAGAAAATCGGCTGAGCGAGCTGTGGTCTATTTTTCAATTTCTGAATCCAGGTTACCTCGGTACGGCGTCTTCGTTCCGCCAGCGTTACAGTCTGGCGGGAGAAGAGCGGGGGTCCGCGTTGCGCGAGCTTCATCGGCTCGTCTCCCCGTTCATGCTGCGTCGACTCAAAAGCGACCCAGATATACGCAAGGATTTGCCAGAGAAGCTGGAGTTGAAATCCTACTGTGTACTGACACCAGAGCAGGCCGGATTGTATCGGGGCGTGGTGGATCAATTATTGGGAACACTGGATGGGCAGATCGGTATGGCTCGCAAAGGGCTTGTTCTGTCTTCACTGACCAAGTTGAAGCAGATTTGTGACCATCCAGGTCTGATCATTCCGGGTCGGGCTGAAAGTGGTAAAACGGAAAACTCGGGCAAGATGGAGCGACTGCTGGAATTGGTAGAGACGATTCGCGAGAACGGCGAATCGGCGCTGATATTCACCCAATATGTGTCGATGGGAGAATTACTGGTCTCTCGTTTGGCCAAAATCTTCGGGGAAGAGCCGTATTTTCTGCATGGAGGACTGGCGAAAACCAGACGAGATGAAATTGTTCACAACTTCCAGCAGGGAGAAGGCCCGAATATATTCGTACTTTCCCTGCGTGCAGGCGGCGTGGGTCTGAACCTGACACGTGCCAGCCATGTTATTCACTATGACCGCTGGTGGAATCCAGCAGTGGAAAATCAGGCGACGGACCGTGTATTCCGTATTGGTCAAAGCCGCAATGTACAAGTGCACAAGCTGATTTGCCAAGGTACACTGGAGGAGCGGATCGACGAGCTGATCGAGAGCAAAAAGGCACTTTCCGAGCAGGTTGTCGGCTCTGGTGAACATTGGCTCACCGAAATGTCTGATGATGAATTGCGCGGTCTGATTGCGTTGCAAAATGATGTATGGATTGAGTGAGCAGAGAAAGGATGAAGGCGATGACGAGGCCGCGAGTGAAGCTAAAAGTAACTGACGGTCAATGGATAGTGGAATTAGACGGAAATGGGTTGGAAGGCGAATCAACGGGGGGACCTTCCACATATGCTGTCCAATGGACTGGCCCAGCGCCTGTACTGAATCCCGAACAGCGAAAAGCATGGCTGGAGCAGCTAAAAGCAGATCCTTTGGACATCTACCGTTTTTTGCAAGGGGAAACCTGTCTATCGCTGGATGAGATCGTACAGCTAGCAGCTGAGACAGCCACTTCTAGCATGAAAGATGGCGTGGGTGTAGTCGACGATGTGAAGAAAGCTCTTCAAACCGGTCTGGAAAGCGAGCCGCAGACCTGTCTAGAACTGATCGGAATGACACGGGAAGAGCTGCTGGAGTACGTATTCAGTGCTTGGGCCGGGGAGTTATCCCATGTGCAGGGGACATCCCCCGCGCTTGAGTCTACCTCGCGGTCAGAGGGCGGACGCAGCGGATCGGCAGCGATTAGCGAATGGATTGCGGAGTCTGCCGCAGAAGGAGCATTGCATCGTCCCGGTGCGGGCTTTCATGCAATTGAGATTCGTCTGCCGCAGAAACTTGCTCCTAAGAAGGAAGCGGATATTACAGATTTGCTGCCGGGTTTACCCCGTGCGGAAGAGGCATTGAAACTCATACGTGAACGGGTAGCTGAGCGGGCCCGAGCTGCAATCCCGCAAAAACGTCATACTCCGTAACAATTCGGGTATATACTTCCTTTTTCGAGTCTATTCGCCTTCATCGAACGGGATAATGGCTTCGAAGAGTGCCAAAAGTTCAGTTACAATGGGGAAACGAAACAGTCACAGCAAGTCATGCATCAAATGCAATATTGGAGGAGATACCAGCATGAAACGACATATACAACAGACGCGAGCATCTAAGAGATGGACCAAAGCGCTCATTCCGGGGCTGATCCTGCCAGGGTTATTACTGGCAGCCTGCCAGCAGGGAGGATCAGGTGGACAGGAAAGCGAGCCGTTGAAGTCATCTACAGCGGTACAGGAGAATGTACAGCCTTCCGCCCAGCCGGATGCGGGTAATGGCAGCACTAGCGCTGGACGAGCCTCTGCGGGTACAGAAAGTGGACAGGCCGACCCTGTGATGGCGTTGCGAAGCCAGAGTGCGCTGCAAGCCACGGTTAAGGAAGAGGATGGAACTGCGATTGTCACCAATGCGACTTCTGATACAGTCGTTGTGAACAAAAAGCGCAGCTTGCCTGTAGGCTATGTCCCCGATGACCTGGTGGAGCCGCAGGTGCCTTTTTCCTTCGAGGGACCGCATGAAAAGCGGCATTTGCGTAAGGAAGCGGCAGAGGCACTGGAGAAGCTGTTCGACGGTGCGGAAAAAGACGGCATTGAGCTGCGTGCGGTATCGGGATACCGTTCCTATAAGCGTCAGGTATCTATTTTCAACAACAATGTAAAGACAAAGGGGCAGGAATATGCCTCTAAAGTTAGCGCTGTACCGGGTACGAGTGAGCATCAGACAGGTTTGTCCATTGATGTATCCAGTCCAAGCGTGGGTAATGTGCTGGAGCAGTCCTTCGGAGCTTCCAAGGAAGGCGAATGGCTGGAAAAACATGCACCGGAATACGGATTTATTATTCGTTATATGAAGGGTAAGGAAGATGTAACCGGCTATGTGTACGAGCCTTGGCATATCCGTTATGTGGGAATAGACATTGCGGAGGATGTAGCCAAGCAGGGGATGACGCTGGAGGAATATTTCGACGAGAACAATATCAAGCTGTAGCAGTGAAATCCAAGCCGTAATCCTAGGGATTGCGGCTTTTTGTCGTATTTTTCTTCCAAATTGAACCTTTTCAAGGTAGAATCTCGTATAGTGAGCGACGACATAAGCGCTTTGATTTGTTGCAAACCTCATGACAGAAGCGTACAGGAAGGGAAGGGAATCATCATTTATTATTCATTAACGTATCGCGAATGGTCGGAAGACACTCAAAAGGAACTGCGCAGCCTGACACGGGAATCCGTATCGGGAGATGAGCTGTTTCTACGCAAGCTTGTAGACGCTACGCGTCTCCATGACAAACTATGGTCGCATATATCGAATGAAAGTGAGGAACATACGGATCATTCCGTCTATGTGACTGAATTTACAGGGGAACGTGCAAAGCCTTACGGTGCGTCCATCACAGACCTCGTGCTTGCCAGTGAGGGAGGTTACACTTCCACATACAGTGCAATGTACTGGATATGGCATGAACCTGCATTCCGTAGTATGGATCAGCGGGAAGGTTCGGTATTTACTTTGGAGTTGGCCCAACGGCTATTAGATCACTATACAGTACTGGGTGGCAAAACATATGAATTTATATATTCGGTACTGGACCCTCAGCTGAAAAAGGTACATCTGTTTGTGAAGGAGGTCGATCTGTGATGGAGCATTCCTGGGAAAAGATGAAATCCAAGCCCGGCTCTCGTACACGGATGGCGGCTTTTGCCCTGATGTTGGCTGTCCCAGCTGCTCTGACGGGGTGCGGTGACGACGAGTATTATGACTGCGATGAGCTTCCTGTATCGGAACAAACGGCGTGTCGGGATTCAGGCAGCAGCGGGTATTACTATGGCGGATCGACTTATTATAGTGGAGGCTCCTCATACCATAGCAGTCGTTCATCTTCCAGCTCATACCGCAAAAGCTCATCCTCATCTTCCAGCTCACACAGCGGTTTTGGCAGCAGCGGCTCACGCAGCGGCTTTTTCTCTGGGGGTTAAGATGAGCATGCGTACGATTCGGCAATTGCCTTATGAACATGATGAGCTTTTTAAGGGTGAAATCAGCCGTATCATCCCGTATCACCGCATGTATGGCAAATCCTATTGCGTGCCGGCCGTAACGGTATATCGGGAAAGCGAGCTGGCAGAGCTTCAGGTTGCTTCTGAGGCGGTACATCGTATTTATCGCAAGGTTCAGCAATTCGTTCAGCGCTATATGCCGGATGAATACCTGGTGGAACGGTTGGGGATTCATCCGGGCTTGCTGCGTGCTGCACGTATGGAGGCCGAGCCGGATGGGATAACCCGCCAGGACTGGATTGTGGGAGAAGCGGGTATCAAGTGCATTGAGAATAACACCGATACCCCAACCGGGATTCCCGAGGTGGCTTATCTCGAAGGAAAGCTGCTGGAGGTGCTGAGTAGGGATAGAATGTCGGAAGATGACAAAGCACTACATGGACCCTCATCTGGAATGGACGAGGCGATTCAGTCTGCCTTGACGGAGCTCATTCATTTTTATAGTCGCAAGGGATTAGGGACAAAGAAGGTGTATTTTGCTTGCTATGACTGGCACATCGAGGATCAGACGAACACCAAATATATTATGCATTTATGTGAACAAGCCGGATTCGAAGTCGTTTATGCTCCTTTGGAAGAACTGGAGATTATCCCGAATGAAGGATTGTATCACCGGGGAGAGCAGATCCACATTCTCTATCGCCTGTATCCGCTGGAATATCTAATTGATGACCGGGAAGAGAATACGGGACTTGAGGTGGGGCAGGCGCTAATGGATATGGTGGCAGACGGGAAAATAGGATTAATCAACCCGCCACAGCATATCATTACCCAGAGCAAAGGGTTCACCGCAACCGTGTGGTCACTGTATGAGCGCAATGAGCAAACACCAGAGTTCTGTGGCTTTCGTTTGTTTGACGATCGCGAGCTGGAGGTGATACGAACCTACCTGCTGCCTACGTATTTTGAGCCCTCGGTGTTTATGCAAAATAAAGAGCCTTATGTGGCCAAAGGTATATGGGGACGGGAGGGTAAAGGGACGCATTTGATCGAACATCCTCAATCCGAGGAGATGCTGAAAGGCGCCTTGGGAGAGGTTGAACCTGCGGAGATTGACAACCCTGATCTGCTTCACCAAGCTGACGCTCCACGAACGCCTGAGCAGGAGGAAGCCGCACATATTGCCGCTTATTACGAGGGACAGCCTAAGATTTATCAGCGGCTGTGGCCGATGCAGAGTGCAGAGGTACAGACCGACGAAGGATTATTTCATGGCTATGTGTTAACAGGTATATTCGTGATCGGGGGGCGTTTTGCGGGTGTCCTGCCGCGAATCGGTGAAAAGGTAACAGGTGATATGGCCTACTATTGCGCCGCCGCCGTTGCCACCGCACCTCCTAATCCGCACGTTATATAAGCTGAATTAAAAAATGTACAATATTCGAACTTATCTGTTCATTTACAAGTGAGGATTTGGCAAAATCCTGAAGTATCCTAAGGAGGAAGAAAATTGGACTCTTATATCAGTTTGGGCAACGCATTGGGCAATGTAGGTATCGGCCTGCTTATCCTGTTTGCCATCTTAATCGTAGGTTATTTTGTGTTCAGCTTGCTGACACGTTATAACGATAATCAAGAAATCGCACGCGGCAATGAGGCGGCAGGCATCTATATGGGGGCAAAGCTGCTAGGTCTGTGTATCATCGTGGGGATGGTGTCGTACAGCAGTCATTCATGGCTAGATATGCTGACCTGGTCGGCTGTGGGTATTGTAGTGCTGTGTCTGGTCTATGTGATTTTTGATCTGGTGACGCCGCGTACCAAGGTGTGCGAGGAAATTGCCAAAGGCAATGTGGCTTTGGCACAGCTGCTGCGCTCGATCATCGTCGGGGTGTCTTTTGTGGTAGGTACATTTTTGATGTAGTCGACATAGAGAAGGAATACCAAGGATCTGCAATACCGGACAACGGAGCTGCAGATCCTTTTTTTATGGAACATTGTATTCACTGCCCGGCATCAGACTTTCGAATTGAAGGTTGCAACGATCACTTCCTGTGGGGACTATTCTATAAAGCAACGGGTGATACTGCATAGCAAAAGGAATTTGCTACAGAGTTCAAACCAAATAGAAGAGAAGGGAATTCTGAACATATGAGTACCTCCACCTCCCCAACCAAACAAATTCGGATGGGTATCATTGGCCTGGGTCTTATTGCTGAATATCACATAAGATCACTGCACACCATCTCGGGGGTATCTATTGTGGCTGTTAGTGATGTGAATCCCAATCGCCTTCAAGCCATCGGAGAACAATTGCAACTGCCTGCTTCCAAGCGGTACTCCCATTATGAAGCATTAATCCGTGACCCAGAGGTAGATGCGATTCTGTCGCTGACACCCAATGATGTGCATTTTGACATTATTCGTATTGCGCTGGAAGAACACAAAGCTGTACTGGCAGAAAAACCATTGACTCTCACATGGGAAGAAGCGGATCAGTTGAAAAAGCTATATACAGCGAATCCGGTACCTTTGCTGGTTCACTATAAGCATCGTTACGGCGCGGCCTTCCAATATACCAAGCAACTGCTGGATGAGCAAAAGCTGGGCAAAATCTATAACATTCAATTTCGTTATCTAATGGATGCATTTGCGCCGTATCGTCAGCATCCGTATACATGGCGTCACAATTTAGCCAAGGCTGGTTCCGGAGTAGTGGGGGATACAGCCTCACATATCATTGATCTGGCCCGTTTTCTGGTGGGTGAATTTAAAAGTGTCGCAGCGCTGCTACATACCATTACACCCGAGCGGTTCGATCCGATCACGGGTCTGCCTGTAAAAGTGGATGTGGAAGATCTCGCTGCCTTTCATGGCATCGTAGGCGACAATACCGTGGGAACCTTTATCACTCATAAAAATGCCATCGGCATACGGCACGATATCGAAGTCGATATCTATGGAGAACTTGGTACGCTGCACGCCAGCCTCAATAACCCGGAAAGTATCCGCATTGTGCTGCGTGACCTGGAACACCCGGGTGCCGAATACGAGAGTTGGGCTGTCCCTGCAATCTATAATCACACGGCCTATGAAGATTTTGTTGAGCTGGCAAGGGGAAAGTCTGTGGATCGTGCTCCCTTATTCGAGGACGGCTACAAAAACCAGTGGGTACTTGAGAAAATACTGCAATCCTGGAAAGAGAATGGACGTTTAGTAGAAATGTAGGGATGTGAGGGGAGTCGCTGAAATTCCAGCAATGACAAAGAGTATAAACATGCTGTGACCCGCAAGAGGGTTCCTTGGAAAGAGCAGCCATCTTGCGGTTTAGCAATTCAATATCTGTAAAGACATCTTTTTCATCATTTTCACATCGCCACGCTTATATCACTTCAAATCAATCCTGCCTCAATCTTTTCAATAATGGTCAGCAAGAAGGATTCAGCTAAGCTGTTTTTCAAAATAGCTTGCTTGGTTTCCTCCAGTGTAAACCAACGTGCTTGATCTACCTCCGTACTAAGAACATCCAACTGATCGTCATTCACAATGGACACAAAATTCAGCATCAGTGTATTGCTTCGTTCAAAATACTCGCTGCGCATATATTGATACTCATCGACTTGTAATCCTACTTCTTCCTTAACTTCACGCACCAATGTCTGCTCGGCGGATTCACCCTTGTTCACATAACCTGCCAATAAAATGAAGCCTTGAATATTGTACTGCTGTATGAGCAGCACCTTATCTCTCCGACTATTCAATACAGCGGTACTGATCGCAGTGCTGAATATCGGGAAACGAAAGACCTGGCATGTATGACAAAAGGGGATAGGGCCTTCGCCTTCACACTCCTTCACCATCAATTTTGTTCCGCATTCATAGCAATATTTCATGTAAGCTCCACCCTTGTATCCCATTTTTAAAATTGTAAATGTTGCTTTTAATGCCGTGTTTGTACTGCAATACTCATCATCTTAATTCTACGATCATTGTTCTGTCTACGGACGTTTTATTTCTTCGCTTGGTCTTTATCCCTTTTCTTGCTGCGTTCTTGCCCGTCTAGCCCCGATCAGCCGCCAGCCTGTTAACAATGCCGCCACAAGACAGATGGACGCGGACGTCATAAAGACTACATGCATGCCTGACAGAAAAATTTCTGGATGACCCGAGACCAAGCCGGTGACCCGATAACCAGCCTCTTTACTCATAATATAAAAGAGGATCGATGTGGCCAAAGTAATCCCCACAACCATACCGACGTTGCGAACCAGCGAATTGACACTCCCGGCTGAGCCGAGCTGTGTGCGGGGTACCGTAGACATAATCAGCGAGTTGTTCGGCGATTGGAATAAACCACTGCCAATGCCCAGCATGGCAATCCACAGACCCACGAGCGGGATAGAGCTGCCTGCATGCAATTGGGCCAATCCAATTTGGGCAATAACCATAACGACCAGCCCGGCGAATGTGAGCAGTTCAGATCCGATTTTATCGGAAAGCGCACCGCTGAGAGGGGCCACAATAACCATCGAGATGGGGAGCAGCATCAGCAGGAACCCGGCATGAAAAGGCGACAAGTTCAGCATATTCTGCGCATAAAAGGGCGAAATGATGTTAAAGCAAAAGTTAGCGACGAACACCAGAAAAGCACACAAAATACTGAGCGAAAATAACGGATTTTTGAATAGCGCGAGCTGTAAGAGCGGCCCAGGACGACGAAGTTCCAACCTAATGAACATGGCAAAAGCAACTACAGCCACCACCAGCGAAGCAACGATACGTTTGTCGCCATACCCGACCTGCTGTCCCAGCAACAATCCGACGAACAAAGTGAGAATAAAAATAGCAAATACCAAGCTACCGGGAACGTCAATTTTATCTTTCACCTTGATCAAATCCTTCGGCAGAAGCTTCCAGCCAAGAAAGACAGCGACCAGCCCTACCGGTACATTGACCCAGAAAATGTACTGCCAGCCCAGCGACGAGACAATAATACCGCCCAAGCTTGGCCCGGCGATACTGCCCAGAGAAACGAAGGTTCCAATGAGGCCAAGTGCTTTGCCCCGTTCATTGGACGGGAAGATATCTGTCACGATCCCCTGGCTGTTCGCCATGGTCATGGACGCTCCAAATGCTTGAATAATACGGGAAATCAGCAGCATAGAAAGCGAAGAGCTAAGACCGCACATTAGGGAGCCAAGAATGAATACGATTGTGCCGATTTTGAATATTTTGATTTTACCGACGATATCTCCAAGCTTGCCAAAAAATAAGATAGCGGTACATATCGCCATTAAATAGGCGGTTGTCACCCATTCAATCTGTGCCACGGGTAAATGTAACGTGCGAGACAACACAGGAAGAGCGATATTGACGATGCTTCCATCCAATGTGGACATAAATGTAAACAGATTCAAAACAATTAAAATCAGCCAACGTTTCTTCTGGACTTCGATATTCTCTTGATAGGTTGTAGCCGTTGTAGCAGTTGAACTCATCATTACACCTCGTTATCGTTAACAATTTCTATTTAGTTGCACGCGCAACTAAATGAACGGTTCTAGTGTACAGCAAATTAGTTGCGTGCGCAACAATATTGTTGTAAACTTTGCTTTGGTCCCAACTGGGGATTTGTCATTTTCAAGCCAATGAGGTGTATTTGATGAGAAAAAAACCGATTGGAAAGCTAATTTCCCACTTGTACCGTCGAAATCAAAAAATACTGTCCAAAAAACTGGGTCCTTACGGAATCGGCAGTGGAGGACAACACAGCTTTTTAAAGCTCATTTTGCAGCGACCGGGCATTACACAAGAGCAGTTGACGAATGAACTTAAATTTGACAAGGCAACCACGGCACGCTCTGTGAAACAATTGGAGGAATCAGGCTATATTGAACGGAAAACGGACCCAAATGACCGCCGTTCCTATCTTGTATCTCCCACGGCCAAAGCGTTAGAGTTTGCCCCTGTCTTACAAGGAATATTGGACGAGCTCAATGTCAGCCTTGTCCATAAACTATCCGAAGAGGAAGAGGATCTTCTTATCGACTTACTGCAAAAGATTAGTATAGACCCTGACGAATAAACAAATAAACAAATAAGGAGTTAGCCAGAGGATCGTGGCAGGTAAAAGAAAAAGCAGCCCTCACAGAGGATACTCTGTGAGAACTGCTTGATACCGCTCATTCAGTCCATGCCAATTCCTTTGAACGCATTCATGACTAATTGTCGCACATAGGAATCGTCTAATGGATAACCAGTTACCAGCAATCGATAAAAAACGGGCCCATAAATGAGATCGATACATAATTCAATATCGAGATTTTCCTTCAATTCTCCGCGCTCTATTCCGCGCTCAATAAGAAGCCTGGCCTCAAGTCGCCGAGGGTGGAAATATCGGGTTCGGTATGCCTCTGACAATCCTGAATCAAGTTGCCCTTCGCCTATTAACTCCGTAATGATTTTACCCTCTCGGCTTATTAAGAACCGCACTAAATTCGTGGCATGAATGAGAATGTCATCTAATACACAACCCGTGTCGGGCACGGGCAATCTTGCTATGGTGGCTGACAGGAAACCATCCATCACTACGGCAGCTTTGTTAGGCCACCATTTATAAATGGTGGCTTTGCTAACTTTTGCTCGCTCAGCAATTTTTTCTACCGTAACCGCCCCAAAGCCTTGCTCCAACAGTAGATCATAGGAAGTGTTAAGGATAGATTTTTGCGTCTCGACATTACGTGGACGTCCTCTTTTGCTCTGCACTGGAATGCTCACCTTCTTAACAGATATAAGTAAACGCGAAAAATAAACTATACGTTCAGTATATCAAATATCATGCGAGAATAAAAAGTTGAATTTGCCTATTTACAAAACGAAACGTTCAGTATATTATTTGATTATCGAATTAATGAACTATACGTTTAGTATTTGAAATAATGAGGAGGATTATTATGCAAAGAGAACAACAAGCCTTAAAAAGTAACCGTATCTCAAATTGGATGATGTTTTTGTTGGCAGCCGCATGCGGCCTTATTGTTGCCAACCTGTACTATACTCAAACCCTTGTAGGACCTATTCACGTTGCTATGGGTCTTTCTTCTACAGCAGCGGGCTTCATTGTCACCTTAACTCAAATCGGTTATGTGGTAGGTTTGCTATTTATCGTACCGCTCAGCGACATTATTGAAAATCGACGGCTCATGGTCATATCGCTAATTATCACAGTCTGTGCATTGGTTGTTGCCGCTTTTGCCACCAATGCCCCGTTGTTCCTGACCGCATCCTTATTCATTGGAATTGGATCTGTGGTAGCCCAGATACTGGTGCCGTACGCCACCTATTTAGCATCCGAAGAGCAGCGCGGCCGCGTTGTTGGGAATGTCATGAGCGGACTCTTGCTAGGCATTATGTTCGCACGGCCAGTAGCAAGCTTTATCACCAGCATCTGGGGATGGCAAGCCGTATTTATTTTGTCAGCCATTGTCTTGACGCTGTTGACGATTCTGCTCTCACGAGCTCTTCCAGAGCGCAAGCCTGTGCCTACGGTATCTTACAGTAAATTAATTTTCTCGCTAGGCACTCTTTTAAAACAAACGCCTGCACTGCGCCGTCGTGCCCTGTATCAAGCCTGCCTATTTGGTGCCTTCAGCCTATTTTGGACTGTTGTTCCTCTACGTTTGGCGGATGATTTCGGAATGTCTCAACAAGGGATTGCATTGTTTGCTTTAGTAGGCGTAGGCGGTGCAGTAGCTGCCCCGATTGCCGGGAGATTGGCTGATAAAGGTTGGAGCAAAGGTTTAACCGGGTTAGCTATGATCATTGCAGCCTTGTCTTTTTTGCTCATTTATCTTTTTCAAAGTCATTCGACGGTTGCACTCGTACTTCTCTTTATTTCAGCGATTACACTGGATATGGCTGTATCGGGAAATCTTGTACTTGGACAGCGTGTGATTTACTCCTTGGGGAGTGAGGCGAGGGGGCGTCTGAACGGATTATTCATGTCGATTTTTTTCATAGGCGGAGCGATTGGATCATCATTAGGTGGTTGGTCGTATGCGTTAGGAGGTTGGAATTTTAGTTCTCTGATTGGAGTCGTCCTGCCTGTGCTGGCTTTGCTGTACTTTTTCACTGAGAAAGAAACGAGTGGAGACGTGCGAAAGAAACAAACCATCTGATAGAGGTCGGCTTTAAGCTATGCCGTACGCAAAAACATAATCATTAAAATGGCTGTTCCCAAGAGAAAACAAAGGGGCGAGTAGAGCACAGTGTCCCACTTTGCAAAAACAGTTCCTTTTTTTCTCTTGAAGAACCCTACCCATTTGAAATCTCCTATAGAACGTAAAATAAATACGCACGACAACAAGCCTGCACCGTAGGAATGAAAGGTACTGAAAAACGGCTCAAAGAGCAAAGCCGTTCCTGTGCTTGGGATCGCTGCCTTTGCACCTTTTTGTCCGCCGAATACCCAATAGGAGGCATGAAATTACATAAACGCCCACTTGAAATACCTGCGAATTTGATCTATAATGCTGTAGCATATAGTGATATTCAAGGCATTGACCAAAGACATGATTTCCTTGAAGGGCCGTTCAGAGAGAAAAGACGAGGCTGAGAGCTTTTCCGGCAACCGCATGTGAAGTTACCCCTTTGTAGCCGTGACGTTGAACATGTAGCTGTGCAATCTGGCAGTAACATCAGTAAGCGCCTACCGCTTTATCCCCGTTAACGGATACCAATGGAGGGTCACGCATGTCGTGCATGAGCATGTTCCGATGAACATAAATGTACGCACAGGAGCGGGCCGAACTAGGGTGGAACCACGAGCTGAACGCACTCGTCCCTTGAGGGAGAGAGGCGTTTTTTTTGCGTTCAATTTTGATATAGAACACAATTTGAAATGGAGGCTTTAATCGTGAGTATTCAAGTGAAATTGCCAGATGGAGCCGTACGCGAGTACGAGCAGGGCGTAACAATTGCCGACGTGGCGGGTTCGATCAGCTCCGGGCTGAAAAAGAACGCCGTAGCAGGTAAAGTGAACGGGAAGGCTGTAGATCTGAACACCGTTTTGGATCAGAACGTTGACCTTGAAATCATTACGCTGGATGGTGTAGACGGTCTGGAAATTTATCGTCACAGTACAGCGCATTTGCTCGCTCAGGCGCTCAAACGCATTTACGGTGAGAAAAACGTGAAACTGGGTATCGGTCCGGTCATCGACAGCGGCTTCTACTATGACATTGATATCGAAAACCCATTGTCTGTTGACGACTTGGCCAAAATCGAGAAGGAAATGACGAAGATCGCACAGGAAAATCTGCCGATTACACGTCGTGTGGTCAGCCGTGAGGAAGCCACTCGTATTTTTGGAGAGTTGGAAGATCCACTGAAGCTGGAACTGATTCGTGATTTACCGGAAGAAGCGGAAATTACAATCTATGATCAAGGCGAATTTTTTGACCTGTGTCGTGGCCCGCATTTGCCATCAACTGGCCGCATCAAAGCTTTTAAACTGTTGAGTGTAGCGGGCGCATACTGGAGAGGCGATTCCAACAACAAGATGCTGCAACGTATCTACGGAACAGCATTCCCGAAAAAAGCACAACTGGATGAGCACCTGCATTTGCTGGAGGAAGCGAAAAAACGCGACCATCGCAAGCTGGGTAAAGAGCTGGAACTGTTCATGTTCTCCGAAGAAGCACCGGGCATGCCGTTCTACCTGCCTAAAGGTATGGTTGTCCGCACTGCATTGGAAGATTACTCCCGTGACATTCAACGTCTGCATGGCTATGAGGAAGTACGTACACCGCTGATGATGAACAACCGTCTGTGGGAACAATCGGGACACTATGAGCATTACAAGGAAAACATGTACTTCTCCGAAGTGGATGAAACTACATTTGCTCTGAAACCGATGAACTGCCCAGGGCATATGCTTGTGTTTAAAAATGAGCTTCACTCTTACCGCGATCTGCCAATTCGTATAGCCGAATTTGGACAAGTGCATCGCCATGAGCTGTCCGGCGCGTTGAACGGTATGATGCGTGTTCGTACATTCTGTCAGGATGATGCGCATATTTTCGTCACACCAGGTCAGATTGAACAAGAAATTACAGACGTAATTAAGCTGATTAACGAAATGTATAGTGTGTTTGGCTTTGACTTCACAGTGGAATTGTCCACACGTCCAGATGACTTTATGGGCGAGCCAGCACTGTGGGATCAAGCGGAACAAGCTCTGCAAAACGTGCTGGATCACCTGGGCATCAACTACCGTATTAATGCGGGAGATGGAGCATTCTACGGTCCGAAAATTGACTTCCACATTCTCGATGCGCTCAAACGCAGCTGGCAGTGCGGAACGATCCAATTGGACTTCCAAATGCCTGAAAAATTCGACCTCACTTATGTGGGCGAGGACAACCAGAAGCACCGTCCAGTCGTTATTCACCGTGCCATCTATGGTTCGATTGACCGCTTCATGGGCATCCTGACTGAGCATTTTACAGGTGCATTCCCATTGTGGTTGGCTCCTGTTCATGCGAAGCTGTTGCCAGTATCCGAGAACTATATCGAGACTGCTAATGAGATACAGGATGCGTTGCTGAAAGCAGGTCTGCGCGTCGAAGTGGATACTCGCAATGAGAAGCTTGGTTATAAAATCCGCGAGGCGCAATTGGAGAAGGTTCCATATATGTTCGTTATCGGGGAAAATGAAAAAACAACCGGTACTGTAGCGGTTCGTAAACGCGGCGAAGGCGATCTGGGATCACTCAGCATTGCAGATATCGTTGAGAAAATCAGCACAGAGATTCGCGAGAAACAGTAATATTTGATCAGAAAATGTGTAAAAGAGCCATCAAAACCATGATGAACGTGGTTTTGATGGCTCTTTTTTGTACATTACAAAATTAATAAGTTTTAGAGAAGCTAAGCCAAGCAGAAGCTCTGTTGCACTTGGTTTGAGAATTCGTCATATGTATATGAATTGTGTACTGATTGTATTGCAATTATGTATTATAATGGAATGAATAGAAGTAGAATGCTTCAATTACAATTTTATGTTTTTGTCGTATGTGACACTCATTTTTAAGAGAGTAGGTGAAATTAGCAAATGTATAAAATTCTTATTATTGAAAGCGATGAGAATTTGTGTAAAGAACTTGTGAAATCTTTAACTGAAAACAACCTAGCTGTGGAATTCACACATTCGGGAAAAGAAAGTTTGTTAAGATTTTCAAGAGGTAAATATATTTTAATTGTGTTGGATGTTAAGCTAAACGATATAGACGGATTTGAGGTATTACAAAAGATAAGAACAGCTAGTTGTGTGCCTGTTTTGATGTTAAATGCTAAAAATGATCTGGTTGAAAATGTCTGCGCATTGAGGCTAGGGGCAGATGATTATATGACCAAACCCTTTGAAAGAAATGAATTCGTTGCAAGGATTCAATCTTTAATAAGACGTTATACCGTGTTAAACAATGTATCCACGCTTGAAAAAAAATTAGTTTTTAATTCGCTAGAAATAGATCCTAATAAACGAGTTGTTGTTATAGATGGGAGAAATGTTGAATTGCAAGCTAAGGAATTTGATATTTTATTCTATTTGGCCCAAAATTGTAATCGTATTTACACTAAGAAGCAAATATATGAAGAAGTATGGAAAAGAGAATACATGTATGATGATAACAATATCATGTCACATATTAGCAAAATCCGCAAACAAATTGAAAAGAGCTCAGCGAATATACAAAATATTAAAGGAGTTGGATATCGTTTTGTTGAAGGTGAATAGCGATGAATAACATGTCTGTTAGATGACTGCTACAAACAACAGTAAGGAGCGAATGTGATGGGAGATCAGGCTGGAGAGATGAATCATACAATCCTGATTATTGATGATGACAAGGATCTGTGCAAGTTACTGGAAAAGTGTGTTGGCAAGGAAAATATAAACGCTGTAATCTGCCATAACGGCAATGATGGCCTCAGATCGCTCCTACATACAGAATTTCAATTGATTGTGCTTGATATCATGATGCCAGAAATAGACGGATTTGATACACTTGCAAAAATTAGAGAGATCAGTCAGGTTCCCGTGCTCATGTTGACTTCTAAAGTAGAAAATAGAGATAAAGTGCATGGACTACGTATAGGCGCTGATGATTATATGACTAAGCCTTTTGATGTGGACGAATTTATCGCCCGAGTCCTGTCACTGATTCGTAGGTATACCATGTTTAATTTTTCTCCCGCAGAGGGCTTAAAGAGGCTTATTTTTCAAGGACTTACTATTGAATTAGAAACTTTTATCGTATTGGTTAATGAAGAAGAGGTAGAGCTTCCGGTCAAAGAGTTTGAAATTTTGTGTTATCTTGCCGAGAACCAGGGGAAAGTCCTTACGAAGCAGCAGATTTATGAACGGGTGTGGCAAGAACAATACGCATATGATGATGCCAATATTATGGGATATATCAGCCGATTAAGGAAGAAAATTGAATTGGATGCCAATAATCCAACCTATATTCAGACCGTAAAAGGTATGGGCTATCGGTTCAATCGTGGAGTGTAGGAATGAAATTAATATTGTTTCTTATCATAGGTACTTTATGTACGATTACTGTGTGGATGTTGGCGAGGCATCGGCGTATTATGAGCAAATTAAATGAAGTTGATGAAACACTGACTGATATTGCGGCAGGGAACAAGGACCGTAAAATTCTTGCTGCTCCCAATGATATCACTTCCTCAATCTGTTATAAAATCAATGAGATTGTATATGATCTTCATGCTCAAATTATTGAATTAAAACGGGCGGAAGAGCTGAACAAGCAATTGATGACTAGTCTGTCCCATGACGTCCGCACACCTTTAACTACGCTTATTGGCTACCTGGATGCGGTGAATAAAGAGATTGTTGTAGAGGATGAAAGAGAAGAGTTCATCGAAATAGCACGTCTGAAATCACACGATTTGAAAGAGTACGTGGATAAACTTTTTGAATGGTCCAAGCTTCGTTCGGATGAAGAAACATTTGTGCTGCATAACGTGGAACTAACAGAGCTGACCCGTACTATTCTGCAAGATTGGTTACCTGTATTTGAAAGTATCCCTATGAAATATGACATTACCATTCCAGAACAACAGATTATGATTCAGATAGATAAGGATGCTTATTTCCGCATTATAAACAATTTAATTCAAAATGTAGTAGATCATAGCGGAGCCAGCTGTATTTCGATTCATGTTGCTGTACAAGGCACAAATGCAGCTATCGTAGTTGAGGATAATGGGAAAGGGGTTTTGAAACAGGATTTGCCGTTTATATTTTCTCGGCTGTACAAAATAGATGGTAAATATTCCCATAAAGGTAGCGGATTAGGGCTTTCTATTGTACAACAACTTGTAAAAAAGCTCAAAGGAACAATTAACGTTCAAAGTGAACCAAATCAAAAAACCGAATTCAAGATATGTCTTCCATTGGTGAAATAAATAAATGTTCGTTTTTCTGAAGGGTCCTTACTTTTGTAGGGACTCTTTATTTTAAATTCTAGGTTAGCTCCATGTTTAAATCCAAGGCGGAATAATAAAATGATCTTATAACCTTAAAACACATAAAGGAGTACGAGTATGAACGATTATATTATTGAGACCATTAATTTAACCAAACAATTTGGAGAACAGAAAAGCGTAGCCAATCTCAATATCCATGTGAAAAAGGGGAGGATTTATGGATTATTAGGTCGTAATGGTGCTGGAAAAACCACAGCGATGAAGATGCTGCTGAACCTTATGCAGCCTACAACTGGTGAGGTTCGCATTTTTGGAAAGGATATTCGTTCTAATGAAAAAAAGATACTTCCTCGTATTGGGAGCCTGATTGAATCACCAGGCTTCTATCCCAATTTGACGGGGACGGAAAACCTGAAGCTTTTTGCAGAACTGCGGGGGGTATCAAGTCGTAACGCTGTTAAAAATACACTGGAAGTGGTGGGGCTTGCATATCGGGATAAAAAATTATACTCGCAATATTCCCTTGGCATGAAGCAGCGCCTAGCTATCGCGTTAGCAGTCATGCACGACCCTGAATTACTGATATTAGATGAGCCCATTAATGGACTTGATCCAATTGGTATTGCTGAGGTCCGTGAATATATACGAAATCTGTGTACAGAGAGAGGAAAGACGATTTTAATCTCCAGCCACATTTTATCTGAAATATCTTTGCTAGCAGATGATATTGGAATTATCGATCATGGTGTGCTTTTGGAAGAAGAAAGTTTGAAAGCATTAGAAAAGAAAAACAATAAATATGTCCACTTTATTGTCTCGGATGCATCACAAGCAGCTCACCTGCTGGAAAGGAGATTTAATACACATCATTTTCAGGTGGAGGATGATCGTAGGGTCCGTCTGTACGATACATCCTTGCCGATTTCGAACATAACCCGTTTATTCATCGAAAATGGAATAGAGTTGTTCGAGGCACATACCTGCGAAGATACACTTGAAGACTACTTCAAGAGGGTCACCGGGGGTGCGGGAATTGCTTAGATTGGTGAAGTGTGAGCTCATAAAGTTAAAACGGAAAAAGTTTGTGACGTTCGTTATTATGTCAGCGTTCTTATTCCCGTTTATTTTTACTATGCTTGCATTAAAGGGCAGCCTTGGTAATGTGGGAGTGTACGACAAGTTGTTCCAGGCGATTGTAGGTTACGGACAAATTTTGATGCTTCCCATTGTTTTGGGCATTGTGGCGACGATGTTATTCTTTATGGAGAGGGATCATGATACCTTAAAAAATCTAAGGACGATTCCTCTAAGTATTCTTCAAATCGTCACCTCTAAACTTATTGTATTGTTCATCTTTGGATTTATTTTTTCTTCTGCATCTGCCGGCTCCTCAATCATTGGTGGATGGCTTTTAGGTGGAATTAATGATGTACTTTATAAGTTTGAAGTGGGGGCAATAATAGGATTGTTATTAACAGCGGGAACACTTCCGATCGTCATTGCCATTGTTTTTTTTAATCGTTCATATATTATTTCGATTATCATTGTATTATTTTATGATATTTTTAATTTTGCTTTTATATTTGTGGGGCTCCAGTCTAAAATTCCCATTATAAAGTTGCTAAGCAGTATATTACCTTCTTCAATTATTTATCGTTGGCATTTGAATGTATCCGTATCGCCATCGGCGTATTATTACTCTAAAATTGCACCTGTAATGTTGCCCTTGTCTCAGGTCGTAATCACCATTGCGATCATTGCTATTTTGTCCTATTTCGCCATAGTTCAGATTTATAGGAAACGGGAGGTGTGAACAAATGAACATGTGCGTATTGGTGAAAACAGAAATCATCAAATTAAAGCGTTACTCTATCATTTGGATCGGGATTGCAGCTATGCTATTGGTCGTTTTATTGTCACGTTATATGGAGACTGCCGCTGACGGAACATTACCTACTTTTGAGAGCTTTTCAAATTCGGTCATCTGGAATAACTTCAGCTTGTTTTTTCCTGCCACAATAACATTAATGTCAGGTTATATTATTACTAGGGAACGGGTGAATGATACATTAAAAAATATCTTGACTGTCCCTGTATCTTTCCGTAGCCTGCTGATTGGAAAATTGATTACGGTAGGTCTGATCGCGATTTTTCTTGGAGTTGTTAGCTTTGGACTTACATTGTTTATATTTCTATTGAGCCATTATCCAGGGTTAGCTGCCAAAGTGCTGGTTCAATCTTTTTTTCAAATGATAGGTATAAACGTGTGTGTATATTTAGCGGTCTTGCCTATAATTATATTGACAAGTCATAGTGCAAACGGATTTATGGCGGGAGTCGGCTTTGCGTTTTTCTATGGTATTGTAGGGGCTTTTGCTTCTGGACATGACCTTACTAGTGTGTATCCGATTACAGCAGGGCTAGGTATAATAAATTATCAAGGAGAAGAGGGTTCTTCCTATAATTTGTCTCTTTGTTATTTAACTTTGATCGCCATTTGCCTTATTTCTATTGTTCTAATCGCAGTAATGGGGAAAAAAAGCAAGACACCTGCACCATTGACAGACAAGTTTAGCAATAAATCATTAAGAAAGCATTAAGCAGTTTAACTAAGGACTCTCCTTCTGGAGAGTCTATTTTATTTTCAAGGTTAAGGCAAGGTTGAGGCAAGGTTAAGACAAGTTTGATATGTTAATCTAATCCTCGTTGGAAGAATTTTAAATTTTGATAGGGAAGTAACAATCCGCATCCGCCTCAATAAAATTTATGTAGAGGAGAATGAACGATGAAAAATGAATTGAGAAACCCAATTAGTAGAGGACAATTTGTTCACCCCGCAGGTAATGTTATGGAAGAAATCAGTGAAGCTGAATTGAAAAACTTTGCAGCAGGTGCGGGAGAACATAAGAATTCCAGTGGTGTCGTTTGTACGGTTACAGCCGAATGTAATTTAGGAACTTTGAATCCATTTTGTTGCTAGAATATAACTTTAAAATATAAAAAAATGGATTTTTATTTATTTTAATCTAATTGAGGCGGATACGGATTGTTACTTAAAAAAGAGGTGTTTATAGATGGAGAGCTTAAAATATTCTTATATAACAGAAAGAGAGTATCATAATGTGAGGAAGGAAACAGAGCATTCCGATGTTTATAAATATTGGTATAATATATTAGGTGAAGATATTATAAGTGATTTTGAGAAAAATTATAATTTGAATTTGAATGTGATTCTATCATCCGACGAATATAAAGTTCACGATTTTACTTCATCGACTGATATCGCTGATTTGCAAAAACTATATTTTAATAAACAACTTATCAATGCTAAATCTTCTTTAATGGACTTTGATGGGAAAGAGGCTTTGTTCTTTAACTTTTATATCCCGTTTATTACAATCGGGTTGTTCAAATTAAATGAGAAGGTTAAGGGGGAAATAGAACAATGTGTGAAAGTCGATTTCTCCGTCAATATGCTTGAACAATTAAATAAAATTTCCGTGGGCACCTTAATTTTTGAGATGCATTTATCTAAAAAAAATAATGAATTACGCGGAGAAAATGCAAGGGAAGAATATCTCGATTATAACAACAGATTTTTGAAGGATCAAGATTATGTTACAGAGTTAATGGAGATATATCCATGTTTATGTAGAATGATTTTTGAGACCATTATGAATCATGTGGACAATTATTCTCTTGCGCTAAGTAGGTTAAAAAAAGATCACAATTTAATTGTACAGAATTTTTGCAGAGGGAATGAGTTTACACATATTACTGCTTTTAATTCAAGCATGTCTGACTCGCACCAAAAAGGAAAAACAGTCATTATATTCACTCTCGATAATGATGTGGAAATAGTTTATAAGCCCCGTAACTTGAAAATAGATATGGTGTATCATGAATTTTTGATGTTTATATCTTCGTCTGCCAAGCATACTATAAAAGATTTCAAAATAACCGATTGTGGCGAATATGGCTGGGAAGAATTTGTTAGCCACACCTCTTGTAGTGATAACGAGGCGTTAAACCGATATTATTATCGGTTTGGAGTATTAATTTTTACTCATTTCATCTTAGGCTCAAATGATTTACATAAAGAAAATCTTATAGCCGCAGGAGAACATCCTGTTATTATTGATGCCGAGACTCTTCTGAATAATAAAAAAGAGATTCCGAAGGATTCTGCACGAGGGATAATTAACAATACACTGCGAGAATCTGTTCTGTACTCAGGCTTATTACCACAACGGCATTTCATTCGTAAAGGAGAGGGAATTGATCTTAGTGCCGCAAAAGGGAAAGAAAATGTAGAATACCCTGTTGCAATACCGAGAATTGCAGCTAAGGGAACGAGTGATATGCACTTTGTTTATGAGCACCCTAAAACAAAACTTACTCAGAATCTTCCTACAATCAATGGTGACGGTTATTCTATTTCAGGCTTTGTCAATCAGGTTATTTCTGGATTTAAGGATGTGTGTATGTTCGTCTTGCAAAACAAACAAGAGACATTAGAGAAAGTAAACCTGTTTGTTAATCTAAAAGTCAGACATCTTGTACAAGACACACAAAGATACTATTTATTGTTACACACCTCTTATCATCCCGATTTTCTTCAAGATGCTAAGGATCGCCATTTGTTATTGGGCACTTTATTTAGAAACTGGAAGGATGTCCATAACTCATGTGATATTACAAAAATGGAAATAGCGGATATGCTAAATATGGACGTACCCTATTTTTATATATATACAGATAAAAGGTCCTTGTTTGGGAATAACGACAAAGAAATTAAAGATTATTTTCCTAAAACGAGCATGGAATGCTTAAATGAAAAGATAGCAAACTTGAGTAATACTGATTTAGAGGAACAACTCAGATACATTCGAATAAGCTTAACAAACATAAATGATATAGAGGTAGTCAAAGAGCAAAACAATTTTACGACCTTAGATTTTAAATTTGGTGAGCAAAGAGATAAAACACTATGGTTGAAAGCCGTCTTGAAAATTGCGGATGGGCTTCTTGAGAAATGTGTAATGAATAAAGATAAGAGTGATGTCAATTGGATTGATATTTCAGCGGTTGGTAAAGACAACGACACGACTTGGGATATTCGTCCTTTAAATACCTATTTGTATGACGGCTTAACAGGCATTGCTATTTTTTTTAATGCTCTAAATAAGTTAAATCCTTGTCATGATTACAGTGTAATCTGTAATGCATTAAAAAACGCATTGTTTTTATACACGGATGAGATGTGCGATCGGAGCACGGGATTAGACCAGGAAGCAAGCGGTGCCTTTTCCGGAGAAGGATCATTGTTGTATACTTATGAGATTTTATATTCAATAACAGGTAACGAAGCTTATCTAAACTATGCTAAAAAACACGTTGCTGTAGTAAGTGAGGCTATTATCGGAGATAAGGGATTTGATATTTGTTTTGGCAATGCCGGAGCAATCCTAGCATTATTGAATCTGTACAAGTTAACAAAGGATAAAAGATATCTTGAAGAGGCTAGTAAAGCCGGATATGTGTTGCTTGAAAACCAGCAACAAGGTGATCGGGGGGTGAGCTGGGTAGGAAAGGGAAGTGTGAACCCTTTAGCTGGTTTTTCACACGGTATTTCTGGTATTGCGTTTGCTCTAGGTAAGCTAGGGTATGAAACGAATAATGAGGACTTTTCCGAATCGGCTCTATCTGGACTACAATTTGAAAATTCACTTTACGATCAGGAACACCATAACTGGAAGGATGAGAGGGTCTTCTTTGGAGAAAAGAGTTCTGACCAGAAGGTTTATATGACAGCGTGGTGTCATGGTGCAGCCGGGATTCTCCTTGGAAGAAGCAAAATGTATCCTTACTTTTCCTCAGAACAAAAACAGGGAATATTACAAGATATGAAATTAGCTGTGAATACTACCGTAGCCTCTGGTCTTAACCAAAATGAATGTTTATGTCATGGGAATCTGGGAAACACTGAAATTTTACAAGAATACAATAAATTATTCCCCGACAATAAATTGCAAGATTTGATACGTGCAAGTAGATCATGGGTTGTTAGAAAAATATGCAACGGAGAGAGTAATAGTAGCAGGGAGTACTTATTTGGACATGAAATACCGGGATTTATGACCGGATTAGCTGGTATGGGGTATTCTTTGCTTAGGGATTTAGATGACTCCCTGCCATGTGTTTTAGCATTGGATATTTAATCATCAAAATCTGTTACGTTTTTAGTGAACCTTTGTTATGAAAGAAGGTATAGATGTTGCGTAGAAGACATATTCCATTAATTCGCCAACTGGGTACTACGGATTGTGGGGCTGCCTGTTTAGCTATGCTTTTTCGGTATTATGGACAAAAAGTTAGTATTGTTGATGTAAAAGCCTCTATTAACATAGGGCGTAATGGTATGACGCTGAGTATGATGAAAGAAGTCGCTGAAGAGCATGGATTCTCCTTCCATGCTTTTCAGGATTATTGTGATGAAGAGAACTTGAATAAAAACTTGCCGGCTATCATGTGCTTAAAAACAGATCACTATGTGGTGATTTCTAAAAAAAACAGAACAGGTTATGTAATACTGGACCCTGTTGAAGGAAAAAAAACGATCAGCTTCAATTATATAAAAGATAATTTTCATACCGTCATTATACGTTTAAGATCTAAAGAGGGGATTAAGTATACTACAAAAACACCGAAACTAAAATTACATATAGACAAAAGAAAATTTGCAATATCTATATTTTTTACACTTCTGACACAAGGTCTAATATTAATCCCACCTTTAATGATCCAATATATTGTGGATCAGATTGAATCTAATAATAAAAACGACAGCATGATTATTCTAATGAGTTCCGCCCTAATTTTAGGTATTATATATTTCGTCTTTAATTGGTCGAAAAAAAGAGCCCTTCTACTGTTACAGAATGAGATATATATAAAAGCGACTGCACAGATGATAAAAAAATTATTTAAGATTGATTTATCCTTTTATGAAAATCATTCATCAGGCGATCTAGCTCGTCGTTTTAATAGTATAAGTGACATCTATGAGTTTTTTTCTGGAATCTTGATATTAACATTTATTGATTTATTAACAGCACTTTTTTGTGGGGCTCTTATGATTTCTCAATCTTCTCTACTATTTTTTTTAGTTGCCATGTTTACATTGCTGCAATTGAGTTTCGCTTATATTATGAATTTGAAATTAAAGCAAAAAATACAAAATTATTATGCGGATAGAAGCCGTTTAGATGGAGATTTGATAGAAATATTAAACAATATTTCACAAATTAGAAGTATGCATTTTGGCAGTATCCTGAGTAGTAACATTCATAAAAAATATGATGCCTCTATAAATTTATTAAAACAAAGAATACAGTTGTCCGATGTAATGGAATCTGTCCTTACAGCTATAAATATAGTTACTCCTATTTTCATATATGTAATAGGTAGCTATTTAATAACGAACAATCAGCTTACCTTAGGAACGCTCATTGCATTTGTAACTCTATCTGCTTATTTTATTAGCCCATTTAAAACACTATCTTTAGTTCTGCCCCAGATTGGCAACTTGAAAGAAACCATAATTCGATTAAAGGAGTTTCTGAACTATAAAGGTGATACACCGTCTGGGGACAAAAGGATTGAGCATTTCGAACATATTGAACTAAAGAATGTATCGTATGCTTATGCAGACCGAGGAAAAAATGATCTTAATGATATTAATTTAACCATTGAAAAGGGCGAGAAAATTGCCATTGTAGGAGCTTCAGGAAGTGGGAAAACAACAATTACTAAACTACTTCTGAACGTTTTTTCACGCTATACGGGAGAAATTCTGCTTAATGGTAGTAACATTAAGCAGATCGAACGTGAATCTATTGATAAGTTATTTGGTGCTGTTACACAAATACCTATGGCTATCAATAACACTATAAGAAATAATATTGATATGTTCGGAGACTTAACTGATGCTCAAATTTATGAATTACTCAATCTGGTTGAACTAAAAAACGATGTAATGGGTTTTCCATTAAAGTTAAATACTTTTATTGGTGAAAATGGTCAGAACTTATCTGGTGGTCAAAAGCAAAGAATTGCTATAGCACGTGCTCTGGCTTCCAATCCAGAGATCATAATTCTCGACGAAGCTACAAGTAATCTGGACCCGTTAACAGAAAAAAAGATTTTTTTAAATTTGAAAAACATTGAAATTACTCAGATAACGGTAACTCATAGATTAAATGCTATTCAAGATTCAGATCGAATATATGTTGTGTCTAATGGCGAGATTATCGAACATGGAACCCATGATCAATTAATTAAACGTAGAGGGAATTACTACGAAAATATTTTGTACAATGATCGAGGCCTAATGAGTATGTAGTTAAACCATCTCCACCACGTTAGCTTAAGCAGCGATAACCGCTGTATTTACGATTGAGGAAGCAAGACGGAGTCAGGACAATTGACGAGTGCGATGGTTTATTAAGAACAGCCTCACATGCTGATTAGTAAACATCAATTTATTGCCTATGAACTGTTTCTTACATGTAAACGCGGCGAAGGCGATCTGGGATCACTCAGCATTGCGGACATCGTAGAGAAAATCAGCACAGAAATTCGCGAGAAACAGTAATATTTGATCAGAAAATGTGTAAAAGAGCCATCAAAACCATGATGAACGTGGTTTTGATGGCTCTTTTTTTGTACCCAATACATAAGAATCCAGCGTAAGACTGAACCAACGTTTTTGCAGACTCAACTGAATTCTTAAATTATCTTGTACACAAATACTTAGCAGGTTTGTGGCCGTGAAGTGGCGTGATCTGCAGGGAGGGAGAGTGTCTTCAAGGACGTCTCTTCGGATTGATTCGAAGGGGATTCTTCCGCATCCTGTTCCTCGCTAAGCGATAATATTTCGCCGCGCAACTTCAGCATTTTCTGATCCAGCTCGTAGGTTGCACGTGCAGCTTCGGTCAATCCATTAACGACATGTTCAGGCACTTTCTTATCGAACTTATAGTACAAAATATGCTCCATACTAGCCCAGAAATCCATAGCCAATGTGCGCAATTGAATTTCAACCTTGATCCAGCGCGTGCCTTCAAACAGGATCAGCGGAATTTCCACAATGACATGCAGGCTCTGGTAGCCGTTGGGCTTAGGATGGGCTATATAGTCCTTGACCTCCAGAATACGAATGTCTTCCCGTGTGTGAAGATGATCCATCAGACGATAAATATCTTTCACAAAAGCGCATACCACGCGCATTCCAGCGATATCATGAATTTCACGCAATATATTGTCCAAGGTCACTTCATGCCCTTTGCGCCGAACCTTTTCCACGATGCTGTGGGGCTCTTTGATCCGGGTTTTAATATGCTCAATCGGGCTAAAACCGTCTAACAGCTTCCATTCCGTCTGAATCAGCTTAATTTTATTCTTTAATTCCTCCAGAGCGAGCTGATAAAGGACGGGAATCTTTCTCCACTCCTCTAGTTGCTTGGCGTCGACACTGTTTTGATCCAGCTGTAGCTGAAATTCCTGCAAGGGTAATGGGACAGCATTCAGGTGCTTCCAATCCGGTTCATTCACAGAGCATTCTCCTAAATGAGGCTTATGATGTCCTCGATCTTTTTCGTAAAAATGCATTATCGTATACATTGTACACTATGTCAAAACCTACAGGCAAAGGAGAGACGGTCAAAGAAAAAAGAAATACGACAAGAATTATAGTGGTAAAACCGAGTAATCCGATGTATAATTACAAAAATGCTGATTTGGAGCATTTAATTCTTTAAAAAAATCACAAATGTAGAGTATCCATCATTAGATTAAAAATATAAATTACAGAAAAGAGGAAAAGAAAAATGGCAAAAGTAGAAAGTTTTCAATTAGATCACACGATTGTAAAGGCTCCTTATGTAAGAGCAGCGGGAGTAGAGCATGACGAAAAAGGAAGCACAGTACAAAAGTATGACTTGAGATTTTTGCAACCCAATGAAGATGCACTTCCTACAGCTGCTGTACATACGTTGGAGCACTTATTAGCGACGTATCTGAGAGATGAAATCAAAGGAATTATTGATATCTCTCCTATGGGATGCAGAACGGGGTTCTACTTGATTTTGTGGAATGAACACGAGCCTGAGGAAATTGCACTCGCTTTGGAAAAAACTTTGAAAAGAATTCTGGAAACGACAGAGGTTCCGGCTGTTACTGCTTTGGAATGCGGGAACTACAAGGACCACTCTCTTTTTTCCGCGCAGGAATATGTGAAGATTGTATTGGAAGCTGGTATTAGCCGCGATCCTTTCGAAAGAGTACTTTAAAATCTATGATTTCGATTGACCTATCTCATCAGACAGCGGTAGTGACAGGTGGCAAGTCAGGCATAGGCAAGGGAATTGTAGAGCTTTTCATTCAAAGCGGAGCTAAAGTGATTTCTGCTGATATTTCTTATGAAGAGCCGTATAGAGTGGTCAATCCACAGTTGGTTGAAACGCAATTGGACATATCCAAACCGGATGATATCGAAAGATGGTGCGATCTACTAATCAGCGAAACGGGAGTTCCTGACATATTGGTGAACTGCGCAGGTACTTCTACGATGGATTATGTCATTGATAGTGAGTTAGCTGATTGGGAGAAAGTATTTTCGATCAATTCAACTGGGCTGTATGTAGCGTCCAAACGGTTTGCCAAGGAAATGGTGGATGCGCCCAAACCAGGACGAATCATCCAAATTGCTTCGCAGGCTGGAAAAAATGGATATCGGGCCATGGGCGGATATTGTGCATCCAAACATGCGGTTCTCGGCTTGACCAAGGTGATGGCCATTGAGCTTGCTCCGCATCAAATTTTGGTGAATGCGGTTTGTCCAGGCATTGTAGAAACGCCGATGAAGCATCGTGAACGGATTGAAGGGGGCATCATTCGAGGAATGACCGCTCAAGAAATATACGAAGAAGATTGTTCACAGGTACCTTTGGGGAGAACAGCCGAGGTGGAGGATGTCGCCAATGTGGTGCTGTTTCTGGCCAGTCCGCTCTCTGCATATATGACAGGACAAGCGATTAATGTTACAGGTGGAATGACGATGCACTAGCATACATGATCTGGGGGAAAACAACATGAAGAAATCGTTCGTTTTACTATTAGGGATTAGTTTATTATTGGTTGCTGCAGGATGCGGTAATAAAAGTTCAGACAGCAATGGCTCCAGCGCCGCTTCCGGTTCGGAAACGCAAAAAGTAGTCATCGGCTCCATGGGCTCTGATGCCCAGATCTGGAAGCATATTGCCCAGTCCCAGGCCGCCAAGGATGCCAAGCTGGACATTGAAGTGAAAGAAATTAACGGCGGAATCGAAACGAACAATGCGACCAAAGAAGGCGAAGTAGACGTGAATGCATTCCAATCGTGGGCGTACCTGGTTAGCTATAACAAAGAGAGCAAAGCTGATTTGAAGGCTATAGCCACAACCTACCTGGAGCCCATGGGGATTTATTCGCAAAAATTCAAAAGCATCGATGAAGTGACCGACGGGGCTCTGGTAGCTTTGGCAGATAACCCAGCCAATACGGCAAGAGGTTTAAAGTTATTGGAAGCATCCGGTTTGATTAAGCTTAAGGATGACTTTAATGATGCTTTGGGTACAGTCAATGATATTACTAGCAATCCTAAAAACCTGAAATTTGAACTAATTGATGATAAAACAGGACCACGTGTGATTCAAGATGTAGGCTTGGTGCTGATTGGAAATACGATTGCTTTAGAAGGGGGTCTGAATGTACTGAAAGATTCCTTGTTCCATGAGGAGATAAGTCAGGCAACCAAAAATAATATCAACGTCCTGGTTACTTCATCTGATAAGGCGAATGACAAAGGGCTGCAAAAGTTAGCGGATCTCTATCATAACGAGGATACTCAAAAATACATTAAAGATGAATTTGGCGGCACCAAAGTAGAGGTTAAAGAGCCGGTTTCTTATTTGGAAGGACAAACTACAAAATAAACTTATGAGGTCAGCCAGTTTTTTGGGTTGACCTCTTTTGTTCGTTAGTATTCGACTTGAGTTTGAGTATGGGTTTCGGTTCGATAATGTTTGGGGGAGAGTCCCTTTACCTTTTTAAAAATTTTCGAGAAGAGTAAAGGGTCGTTATAGCCGACTGAACGGGAAATGTCACCGATCGAAAGTTCAGCGTTTCCCATCATTTCACATGCTTTGTTGATCCTATAGCGAACCAAATAATCCTGAATACTTGTGTTCACTTGTTGTTTGAATAACGAACATAAATAGCTTCGATTGAGTCCGATAAAATTTGCAATGTGCTCAATGGTAATTTTCTGAGCATAATTCATTTCGATAAAATCCTTCACTTTTTCCACGTAAATTTCCGACCGGCTTTCCTTTTGTTCGGGAGGTGTTACCGGACCGAATTCTATAAGCTCCGATATCATTAAGCAAAGCAGACCGGTCAGTCTGGTTTCCCGAGCTTTATGGCATTCACTTGATTCGTTCATTAGCTGCAAATACTGATAAATCAAATGGTCTCCTTCAAAGTTGAGGATTGGACGCGTCATCGTTAGACCTGCTTGCTTGAGGAGTGTTTCTGCCAGTGCCCCGTCAAATCCAAACCAGCAATAAGACCAAGGATTCACTACATCGGCTTGATAATAAGTAATGACCTGGGGGCAGATTAGAAACCACTGTCCTTTCCGCAAGCGATAACTGAACCCACCGACCTCGAAGGTACCTTCTCCGTCCAAAATATAATGAAGCAGATAGTGATCTCTTATCGCAGGTCCAAAAAAGTGACTCGGTATGCATTCCTCTATGCCAAACTGAGTTAGATACAATTCAGAATGCAGTTTACTACGCGGCAAATATTCTATCACGCTAAATCTCCTTATGTAAATTATCAAGCATTATAACATAAATAGTGAGCACCATGCCATGTACTTCATATCTAAAATTAATATATGATTTCTGTAGAACCTACTGCTATATTGTTGAATCTTATCAAGCTTTACACCATATGAACATAGTTGATGGCTGTTACAAAATGCTTCTTCTGAGTGTCTTTTTGGTGTGGAACTCCGATGATTATTATCTAAGAGAGGGGTTATTTTCCCAATGGGTATCATTGTTCAAGAGCAAACAGGGCTGTTTCATTTGCAGTCGTCGGGCATGAGTTATATTATTCAGATTGTGGATGGATTTCCTGTCCATGTATACTGGGGAGACAGGTTGAAGCACCGCGAACCCATGTCTGACCTATTGCTTCACACTCCCGCGACGGCTGGATTGGATCGGCTACCGCAAGAATATCCGCAGTATGGGAGCGGGGACTTCCGTAACCCGGCGTATCAAGTAGAGCTTGAGGATGGAACTCGTATCACGGAGTTAAAGTATATTGGCTACCGGATCACTAAGGGAAAGCCATCATTAACCGGGCTTCCGGCCGTATATACCGAAAATGAAGACGAAGCGGATACGCTGGAACTGGAGTTACAAGATGACTTTTCAGGCCTTAAAGTTGTTCTTCTTTATACCGTCTTCACGGATCGAAACGTAATCGCTCGTTCGGCTCGTTTGAGTAATGCGGGAGCCAAGAATCTTCGGCTTCTCCGTGCTCTAAGTGCCAGTGTCGATTTTTCAGGTAAAAGCGATTTAGAGTTCATGTATCTTTCGGGAGCATGGGCTCGGGAGGGGAATATTACCCGCAAACCGATTCTTCAAGGTGAAACCCGAATTGATAGTAAAAGGGGCATGAGCAGCCATCAACTCAACCCTTTTGCTGCATTGGTCACTCGGGGAACAACGGAAAGCTATGGTGAGGTATTCGGCTTTAGCCTCGTGTACAGCGGGGGCTTTGAGGCGGGAGCAGAAATAGATTCATTCGGCTCTACACGGTTTAGCATCGGCGTGAACTCCTTTGATTTTTCGTGGTTACTGAGCCCAGATGAGAGCTTCCAAACGCCAGAAGCCGTTATGGTTTACTCTGGTCAAGGGCTGGGAGAAATGTCGCGTACATATCATCGCTTGTATCGGACTCGTCTTTGCCGAGGGAAATATCGGGATGAAGAACGCCCTATTCTGGTCAATAACTGGGAAGCTACCTATTTTGACTTCAATGCAGATAAGCTGGTATCGATAGCGAAAGAGGGGGCAGAGCTAGGCATCGAACTTTTTGTCTTGGATGATGGTTGGTTCGGAAAACGGGATTCTGACAATTCGTCTCTCGGTGATTGGTACGAGGATCGTCGGAAGCTGCCAGACGGACTTGCCGATGTCGCGAAACGCATCAATCAATTGGGGCTTAAATTTGGGCTCTGGTTTGAGCCAGAGATGATCTCCCCAGACAGTGAGTTGTACCGGAAGCATCCAGATTGGTGCCTTCACGTTCCAGGACGGCGACGCAGTGAAGCCAGATGGCAGTTGGTGCTGGACTATACTCGCAAGGAAGTACGCGATTACATCTACGATTCGCTGGCTGCCATTTTCTCCAGCGCCCCAGTTTCTTACGTGAAATGGGATATGAATCGCTGCCTGACGGAAATCGGTTCCGCAGCTCTGCCGCCGGAGCGCCAATCTGAGACTGCCCATCGCTATGTTCTTGGATTGTATGAGCTGCTGGAGCGCGTCACCACCGAATTTCCGCATATTCTTTTCGAGAGCTGTTCAAGTGGCGGAGGACGTTTTGACCCAGGCATGCTTTACTACATGCCTCAAGTATGGACTAGTGATAATACCGATGCGGTGGAACGTCTGAAGATTCAATATGGAACTAGCCTTGTCTATCCTGTAAGCGCCATCGGAGCGCATGTGTCGGCAGTTCCGAACCATCAAGTTGGACGCATAACGCCCCTTGATTTTCGAGGTGATGTCGCCATGTCCGGGAATTTTGGATATGAGCTTGATCTCACGAAATTCACCGATGAGGAAAAAGAGACGGTCAAACGCCAAATCGCAGTATACAAGCAGATACGTGGCTTAGTACAGAAAGGTGACTTGTATCGCTTAAAGAACCCGTTTGAAGATAACGAATCGGCTTGGATGTTTGTTTCTGAAGACCAAGAGGATGCCATCGTCTACTATTTCCAAGTGATGGCTGTCCCGAACGCGCCTTGGCGAGCCCTGCGCCTTGACGGACTAAATCCAGAGCTCGAATATGAAGTTAAGTCAGGAAATAGCGGGCAAAAGTCTATCCATGGGGGGGATCGGCTTATGAAGTTGGGCTTCCCTCTTCTCTACAGACAGAAAGACTATGAAAGTGGATGGTTCAGGCTTCGGGCAATAAAGCCTGGTAAGGCTTAAGGATCAGTACAACAGTATAATTGCCGAAAGAGAGAAAACAATCGATGGAGTTATGCCCCTTTTTATATGAAAAGGGGCATTTTGCGCGCATCAGCGTACTGATTGGGGAGGGGCAAACCATGTTTTTTATACGAATGATGAATGACATGAAACTGAGAAAGAAGATGACGCTTACATTCATTTCGGTAGCTGTTCTTCCCTTGCTGTTGTGTGGCCTGTTTCTGACGGGGAAGCTTCGAGAGGCCGTTATTAAAGACGCCTTTATGCAAGTGTCCAACAATGTCGAGCGGGTCCGAAATCGTACAGAAGAATTGATCAAAGTGCCGCTGGACATCTCGTACCGGCTGACCAATGACAATCGGATGAAAATGGTAGCCAGCCAGAAGTATGACAGCTATATCGAAGTCATTCAGGCATACCGGGAGTATACAGGTATTCGTGACTACCTCCAGTTGTACAAAGAGATATCCGGCATCCGTGTCTATGTCTCTAATCCTGGAGCACTTAATAATTGGGAATTTATCCAACCGGATGATAGGATCACAACCGCAGATTGGTACAAGGAGGCCATCGCGCAGAAAGGATTGGCCGGCTGGAATTTAATCAAGGATGAGAGGGACGATGCCGATTATCTCAGCCTGATTCGATCATTTTCAGTGGATTCACCAGGACGAAAAGGGGTTCTGGTCATAAATGTTAACAAGCGCCAATTAAATTCAATCCTGAATCAGGAATCGTTCCCTACCTTGATCGTGGATAACCGGAATCAGATTGTCGCGTCCAATGAAGCAGAGTTGTTCGGGAAGAATCTTTCTGAAATTCATGCCGACGAAAATATACTTTTCCATCAGGAAGGAAGTTACAACATGCTCATCGATGGAAAAGCGTCGAAGGTGGTTATCGCCAATCTAGCTCCACAGAATAGCTGGAATGGACTTCGCATTATTTCCATTTTTTCTGTTTCTGAGATTACCCGAGATGCTAATCAAGTGATATGGCTCGGCGGAATCGCGATCACAGCCAGCCTGATATTTGCAGCCTTGCTTATCTATGCTTCTGCTTCGCTATTATCCAGAAGGCTTCTTCGCTTGAGCAAGCATATGACCCAAGTAGGGGCGGGCTCATGGGAAACCTATCTCCATATCGATGGGAAAGATGAAGTGGGTCTATTATCGAGGGAATTTAACGCGCTCGTCAGCAGCGTAAACCATTTGGTCCAGGAGGTCCAAGAGACGAATCGCCAGAAAAGACTCGTGGAGCAAAGACAAAACGAGATCAAGTTCAAAATGCTGGCAAGCCAGATCAATCCGCATTTTCTCTTCAATTCTTTGGAGTCTATCAGAATGGAGGCCCACATTCGCCAACAGGACGATATCGCTAAAGCAGTCTGGCAGTTGAGCGCGTTGTTGCGCAGCAGTCTGGAGGCTGGTAACGACAAGATTCCACTGCGTAAAGAGCTTGAACAAGTGTGCTGTTATCTCGATCTTCAAAAGTTTCGGTATGAAGACCGTTTGGAGTATCGCTTAACCGTTGATCCAAATTTGGAGGAAATGTTGGTTCCACCTCTGATTATCCAACCATTGGTGGAAAATTCTATTGTACACGGTCTGGATAATCAAGCAGAAGGAGCTGTCATTGAAGTGAAAGTTAAGGAAATCCCGGAGGGGGTTCGAGTTATGGTATGTGACAACGGCGCTGGTTTCACGGCCGATCGTCTCGCCCTAGTACAAGCAGAGCTTGCTGCATCCGTACATGAACAGGAGGTCCAGCGAATTGGACTACGAAACGTAAATGATCGTCTCGTCTTACTGTATGGGACCTCTAGTGCTTTACATATTGAGAGCGAGCCTGGGAAAGGCACTTGTATTCAGTTTTTTATACCTGGGGGTGAATCCAAATGATTAAGGTAGTCATCGTTGACGATGAGCCGAAGCTTCGTCAAGGGCTTCAAACGCTGATCCCATGGGAAAGCCTCGGATTTATCGTTACAGCTACGGCAGCCAATGGAAAGGAAGCACTGGGAGTCATCGAGGAAAAAGCTCCTGATGTTGTAATCGTCGATATCCGCATGCCGGTTATGGATGGTTTACAGTTGATTGAGCGCTTGACAACCGACGGTCATCATTTGCACTTTATGATCCTCAGTGGATATGCCGACTTTGAGTATGCCAAACAAGCGATCAAATACGGGGTGTTCGGCTATCTCGTTAAACCGGTCGACATTGATGAAATGTCGTCCAGTTTAAAACGGATACGCGAGCGGATCGAAGAGGAGCGTCTTCAAGGGGAGTGGCGTAAGAGAGAGGTTATAAATCGAGATTTATACCTGCATAGCTTGCTTGTCTCTCAAGAGAGAACTGAAGATCCGGCCAAGTTGAGAAGTAAGGCAAAAGAAGCAGATTTGTTGTGGAGCAACTACGAAGTCGTGGTCGTCTACCCGCGTGTTTCTGAAGTGGACCGTTCTGATGTCGCATACCAGCTTTCGAATGGATTGAAGGCAAAGATAGAGGGGCAGATGATGGGACTTGTCACAGTAATCCCCCCGTATACAGTCCTGTTGCTCAACGCGCCGCTGCGCGGAAGAGAACGGCGTGAAATTCTGCACAATGAGATTCGTAATGTTGCGGATAATGTCCGGTTCGCCGCTGCAACCGGAGGGGTAGTATCTGCTCCTGAAGATATTTGTAAATCTTTTTTAAAGGCCCAGGAAGCGGTAAAACAATCCTTTTTTAGCGAGAAGAACCGACTGCTAGGTCCGTATCCTTTCTTTTCTTCTTCGCTGGATTCTCCCCGATTGTCTGCTGATAAAGCTGAGGAAACGATGGAGGAATTCATCTTCCGCCTGTATTACAGTCTGGAGGTAGGAAACCAAACCGCAATACTGCCATTATTGAACGAGGCGGCTGCATTTTTACTCAAACAGGGGCAAGATGAGAAGTCGATCAAAGAGTCCTTCTTTTTTCTGTCCAATGCAATCATTCATAAGCTGACCGCGGGTTTCTGTATCGAGTTGAAAGAGACGGAGGAAGTTTCCCGTTTTTTAAATGGGATATACCAGCATGATCATCTATATGATCTTTTGGAAGAGACCCACCGTTTCCTGCTAACATTGGCGCAAGACTCTGAACACCGTGGAAAGGAGCTGGAATTCAAAAAAATGATCGACTTCATTCACAAGCATTATGCAGACAACCTGAGGCTGGAAGCGTTAGCCGGACTACTAAACTATAGTACCGCCTATTTGGGTCAGCTTTTCAAGAACAAGACGGGGGAGTACTTTAATACCTATCTGGACCGAGTCCGTATTCAAAAGGCCAAGGAGCTGCTGGGTCAGGGAATGAAAGTATACGAAGTCGCCGAAAGCGTCGGCTATACAAGCGTCAACTACTTTTACAGCAAATTCAAAAGATACGAAGGCCGTTCACCGTCGGAATATAGAAATCCATAATTTGTGGATGATTTTTTCCGAAATCCGTTGTATGGGTTCTGACTCTCCTCTGTTTTATGATTGGTTTTAAGAGAGGGGATGAAAAAAAATGAAAGCGGTAACAGCAAATTCGGAAAACGTATACAAAAAAACGAAGCGGAATGCTTGGAAGGTATTTAAAAGCCAGAGGTATCTTTACTATATGTCCATTCCGTTTGTTATCTGGGTCTTTATCTTTCAGTATTTGCCGCTATGGGGCTGGACAATGGCATTTCAGAAATACAGACCTGGTTTGAGTTTTTTTGAACAGAAGTGGGTGGGCTTGGAGCATTTTCGTACATTGTTCCAAGATGATCATTTCTACCAAGTATTGCGGAACACGCTGGCTATGAGCCTTATGGGACTGGTCGCTGGCTTTATTGTACCCGTTGTCTTTGCTCTATTGCTCAACGAGGTCCGCATACAAGTGGTAAAACGATTTGTTCAGACCGTATCTTATCTGCCGCACTTTGTTTCATGGGTGGTTGCTGCAGGCATTGTCACCAAAATGCTTTCAGCGGATGGCGGTGTCGTAAACGATATGCTCATGGGTCTAGGCATCATCGATCAGCCAGTCCAGTTTATGGCCCAAGGTAAATTATTTTGGTGGGTTGTAACTTTCGGAGACATCTGGAAGGAAACGGGGTGGAACGCCATTATTTATCTGGCTGCCATCGCCGGTATTGGTCCTGAATTATACGAGGCTGCGCGGGTGGACGGCGCTAGCCGATTACAGCAAATGTGGCATATCACGCTGCCGGGGATCCGGCCGACTATTATCATTCTCCTGATTATGTCTATTGGTCATCTGCTCGGTACAGGATTCGAGAAACAATTTCTGCTGGGCAATCACCTGGTCATTGATTACTCTGAAGTACTTGATTTGTATGCGCTTAATTATGGTCTGGCGATGGGACGTTACTCTTTCGGAACGGCCATTAATATTTTTAATTCGGTGATAAGCCTGATCCTATTGTTTGCGGCTAATGGAATCTTTAAGCGCTATACCAACGAGAGCATTATGTAAGGAGGAGAATGGACATGGAGGCTGTCAAAAGCACTACGCCGGTCGGCGGATTAAACAACAAGCTTCAGGCGAAATCACCACAAGACCGAATCCTGGGGATAGTTGTTTATGTTTTCATGATTGTGGTCACCGTTCTGACGATCTACCCGTTCTTAAATGTGCTAGCTATCTCTTTTAACGATTCGGTAGACACCATTAGAGGTGGGATCACCATCTGGCCAAGGCAATTTACGTTGAAGAATTACGACTTGATTTTCACCTATGAGGGGTTAATCACTGGATTCAAGATCTCCTTTCTGCGAACCGTCATTGGCACCGTAGCGGGCTTGGTCAGCGGCTCGATGCTTGCCTATACGCTTGCACGAAGTGATTTTCAAGCTAGAAGGTTCATCTCCATCTTTCTGGCCGTCACCATGTATGTTTCTGGAGGGTTGATTCCAGGTTTTATCCTGATGAAGGAATTGCATTTAATTGATACATTTGCCGTCTATATTTTGCCAGGTCTTGTAAGTGCGTTTAATGTCTTCATTATTCGTTCCTTCATTGATGGTCTGCCTTATGCGTTACAGGAATCAGCCAAGCTGGATGGTGCCAACGATTTCACGATCTACTGGCGCGTTATTCTTCCTCTTTGCAAACCGGCATTAGCGACCGTAGCGCTCTTCTTGGCAGTTGGGCAATGGAACTCTTGGTTCGATACTTACCTGTTTAATGGGTCCAACGAATCGTTGACGACCCTGCAATATGAATTGATGAAAATTCTGCAAAGTACGACAACAAGCGCAACCAATTCCCAGGACGCTGCCAATATGGCCGAGCGTATGGCACAGGTTTCACCGGAATCCGTCAAAATGGCAATCACCATCATTGTTACAGTGCCGATTCTTATCGTCTATCCTTTTTTACAAAAATATTTTGTTAAGGGTATGACGCTCGGAGCGGTAAAGAGCTAAACGAAGCAAACATTCATTATAATGGGAGGTTTCGCTCCATGAAGCCAAGAAAAAATAGAGTGGTCGTATCTTTCGTAATGTCACTGACTTTAGTCGCGACCCTTGCAGGGTGCAGCGGTAATAATCCGTCTGAGGCTACCAAGGCCGTAACAACAGGAGACATCACACTTACTTATTTTTCGGAAGACTCCAGCACAAATTGGAATAGCATGAAGGATGAAGTCGGTAAGGTCATCGCTGAAAAAACCGGAGTAACTCTAGATGCTGAATTCGCTGTCGGAGACCCGGTCCAAAAGATTTCGTTGATTGCAGCCACAGGAAACTATCCTGATTTGATCGCTGCTAAGGCGGATGTCGGCAAACTTGTCGATGCTGGTGCAATCATTGATCTGACGGATTTGATCGACAAGCACGCACCGAACATCAAAAAAATGCTGGGAGACAAGCTTGTTCGGACAAAGTACAGTTTGGACGACCCATCGATCTATGTGATTCCGACCTGGTCCGCTGTCGAGGAGAAAAAAATTAAACCCGACGTAGGGTTTAAACTCCAGCATCGTGTCGTCAAGGAAGCGGGATATCCGGACATTCGTACGGTACAGGATTTTGAAAAAGTCATTAAGGGCTATATCACCAAGCATCCGACGGACGAAAATGGCAATAAAAATATCGGATTGTCCCTTAATGCCGACGATTGGCATATGTACCAGGTAACAAACTCAGGATTTCAAACGACCGGGGGACCAGACGACGGCGAATACTACATTGATCAAAAAACACACCAAGCCACTTATCATTTCCGCCGACCGGAAGAAAAGGAATATTTCCGCTGGTTGAATCACATGAACTCCATTGGATTGCTTGATCCGGAAAGCTTCGTGCAGAAGACCGATCAGTTTAAGGCGAAGGTGGCTTCAGGCCGCGTACTGGGCTTGGCCGATCCAGAATGGGACTATGGCGACGGGCAAAATGCGCTAAAAGCGGAGGGCAAATTCGACCAAACATACGGTCATTATCCAGTCACCATGAGCAAGGAATATAAGGACACCAACTTTTGGCTTCCTGGCTTTGATGGGGGATATGGAATCTCGATCTCTAGCAAGTGCAAGGACCCGGTACGCGCTATCCAGTTTCTCGACTTTCTGGCATCGGAAGAGGGGCAAATCCTGAATAATTGGGGGATTGAAGGAAAGCATTACACGGTTAAAGACGGCAAACGGACGATTATTCCGGCTGTGCTGGAACGGATGAACAATGACAATGCAGCTTTCCAAAAAGAATCTGGAATCGGTCTATATTGGAACTTGTCGGTCCATTATGGTGATGGCATAAAGGACTCCACCGGCAACTACTTTACTCGTAGTTATCCGGAGATGCTGACAGCAACTTATAACAAGTCGGAGAAGGAAGTCCTAAAGGCCTATAAGATTGATCATTGGAAAGATCTATTCCCAAAAGAAGAAGAATTCCAACCGAGAGCATACGGAGCAGCCTACACGATGTCTCTACCCAATGACGATCCGGCTGTTATTCTCGGAGCCAAGATGAAGGATATTACATGGAAACGAATTCCGGAAGCTGTCATGACCAAGCCGGAAAACTTCGATAAGGTTTGGGATGCCTATATGGCAGAGCTGGAGAAAGCCGGAGTACAAGAAATGGAACAATCCTTTACCAAACATATTCAAAACCGGATTAAGCTATGGTCTACTAACTAATTCGTTTTGCAAAAAGAACGGGGCCGTTTCGACTTTCCTGCCGGAGAGAAGACGGCCCTTTTTTATAATGGTTTATCATAGACTATATTGTTCAAGTTACAAACCAACAGCGGCCGCCTCGGTTATTTTCTGAGGTGGCCGCTGTTGGTTAGGGGCAGGCTTATGCGTTACTTCATGGTGCTGGGTGGGACGGTAAAATTACAGGCACGTTCAAAGTAATTACCAATTTGTCGACGTTGTTATCAGAATCCAGCCACATACCCATCGTCCGAAGTATCTGCTACCTTCCGTGGTACGGTGAGCCCCGTAAGAGCGCCTTACTCCGCTTCATTCTTGGAGGAAGTAAATAGGTCTTGAGGAAGCTCATCCCTCGTGATCACGTAATCGCTGTTGAACACTTTTATGAGATGATCCAGGGAGTTATATTGTCCGTTGCGGACGAAATCGCCCGTCCATGTGGTGAAAAAGAGCCAATGCGCTGAATATGCTTGAAGCAATTCGGGATCGCCAATCGGGCCGTTTTCGGACAGACCAACCAGTTTCTTGCCTTGCACGAGATTTACCAAGCTGTCGTACTTGCCGATACTTGGGTTATAATTAGCCGCCGGGTTGTAGATATCCACACTTACAATATCGACGACATCGTCCCCCGGATACCATTCGGGGCTCTCGGAGTTCCATACCCAGATCAGATTGTTCAGGTGATGGTAGTGTGTTAGACGGTCGTACATGATACGGTACAGCTGCTTGGCGGAGTCTGGCCCTTGGGCGCCCCACCAAAACCATTTGCCTTCCGCCTCGTGCAGTGGTCTCCACAGCACCGGAACGTGAGCGTCTTGGAAGCGTTTCAACTGAGCGGCAATGGCATCAATGTCCCGCAGGATTAGCTGATATTCTTCCGACTCGGGATGATTAAGCGCATATTGAACGTCGAATGTAGTCGCCTCGGTGTAAAATCCGCGGTACCATTCTTTGCCTGGAATGTCATGTAGACCCTTAGGGGCATTCCAGTGCCATACAAACGTGACAATTCCACCTTCTTTGGCCCATTGGATCGCCTTGTCCACCTCAGTTGAGGTGGCACCATGCTCGACGCGAGAGGGGGAGTAATCCATCATGTCCGTTGACAACATCGCAGGATACTTTCCAGTCTGGTCTTTAATCCACTGGGCATCCTCAAGAGTGTGCTGACCGGAAAGAATTTTGTCCCCGTAAACATCCACGAGATAACCCATGAGTGCCTTGGTTTCCACAGTCGCATTCGGGTTTACCGGCTTTTTCCCAATCTGATGCAGTTTCGGGGGGAGCACTGCTGACAGCTTGATGTAGTCGATATGATACTGGCCCAAGTCGACATTGAACTGTATTGTGTTGTTTCCCGAATTCAGCATGATTTTACCGCCGGATACCTCGGTATAGCTTGCAGTTGTCGGAAGGGATATTTCGCTTGCCTGACCGTTGACCACCATATGGGTCTTTTTGTCACTATTAGGATTACTGTAACCGATCGCAAGATTGTAAAGGCCACTTGAAGCTGCATTATAGGCAAGGGTTAACGACCCTGTGCCTTTAAAGGCTGCGTAACCGGTACCAGAATAGCCTGTGCTGGCGGTTTCGGTGCTGACCTCACCAGTAATGACTCCGTCTTCGGCTTCAATTTTGCTGTTTGTAGCAGGCAAACTGGCGAATTCAACCTTCACGTATTCGATCCCGTAATATCCCCAGCCTCTTGAAAAAGTAACCTCGTTTGTACCGGCATTCAACATGATCTTGCTTACCAACTTCTCGTTTACAACCGCACCTCCCGGAGGGGGAACCAGCGTTATGCTTTCAGCCATTGTACCATTGACCTCGAAGCTGGTATCCTTGGAGCCGGTGTCCGCCGGAATATAGTAACCGAGGCTCAGCTTATATAGACCTGCTGTCGGCACATTCACTTTAAACGTAGCCGTCCCGTCAGACTTGCCCGAATTTGGGTCATAATCATAAAAGAAGGATACATAGCCGTCGCCTTTATAAAGTGTATCGCCTGTATAGGGAGTATCCCGTTTTTCTACGCCGTAACCTTGAATAATTGCATCTTTGGAGCTGACAACTGTAGAAGGAGATTTGCCATTAGTGGATAAATCTTGACTTGCACCCATCGTCGTTTCGTCTTCAACATGGGTGACCAAGTTAGTTGATTCTGCTTTTGCTAAGCTTGGAATTAAATCGAGAGATACCAACAAAAAAGATAAGAGAACAAAACTAAGAATACGGAAAAATCTTCTTTTCCACGGATCTGGCATATGACTCACTCCTTGAATTAGATGTTACCACCCTAATTGTCCTGCGGCGCAGATTTAAGAAACCGTTTTCAAAAATAAAAAAATTAAATAATAAACAACTGCTTCCATAATCGCATCTTTATTTGTATGCGTTTTCAATATTTCCTTTTAAATTTTTTAGTTCATCACCTCGCTTTAATTTCATCATAAATTAGAGGCGAGGCAGGAACCATACTATGAATTTCGGAAGAAATCATCCTTAAATTATGGATTTTTAACTCCGATGGTAAACAAACTTCATATCTTCTGAATTTGTCTGGGCGAAATTTGCTGAACGAATTCTTCCTTAATTGATGAATTCATTTCTAAATTTACGGAATTCTTTAGGTGTTTTTTTATGATGTTTCTTAAAAGACTGAATGAAGTGATTTACATGATTGAACCCCACTCTGTGGGCTATTTCAGTTATTGTAGAATCTGTTGAAATTAATAACTCGCTGCTTTTCTTGATACGGTACTTAATTAAGTAGTCGTAAGGTGTCATATGAATAGTTCTCTTAAAACTACGAGTGCATTCCGAAATACTTAAATGTGCTACTTCAGCAATTTCTTGCAGTGTTATATTGTCTGAATAGTTTTGATGGATAAAGCTGAGCATCAATTGAAGTCTTTCCTGTTGCAGTTTCATGTATTTAGGTGCTTCCTCAGAAGACAGAGAAATATTAGATATTAAGACTAACCATAATTGTGCCGTTTTGATGGAAACCTCGTATTCCCAGCCCCATTTTTTTTTCATATCAAATTTCTGTTTCATATCCCAAAGCATTTGCAGTATTTGAATTTGCCATTCAACATCTCCTTTGATTACGAATGACAATAAGAGAGAGTTTGTATAAGGAAGTACATAATTTTTTTCCATCGCACTATCTGCATAAAAGGCCAGCAGCTTCTCAGGGAAATTAAAACTGACATATTGACCGTTATGTGTAAGGTGTGTAGTAACGTGAAGGACACCCTTATTAATTAAAATGGCCTGACCCGTTTCTAATTCATGATCAATCCCGTTAACTTGTATCACTAGCTTTCCTTTGGTAACCAAAGTGATTTGTAGTTCCTCATGCCAATGTAAATCGTTGAATCCTCTACCTTGAGGATTACTTGCATGAATAGTATGGGTGTACATGATGTATGGAAATGAAATATCAGGATATAGAATGGTCTCATGCAATTGTTTTTCCATTTTAGAGAGGTCCTTTCTGATGACGATATTTCTATATAAATTAAAGATATAGTTACACAAATAAAACAAAAGTGATGATATTATTATACCAGATCTTCGGCTTATCATTACAATCCTGTGCACAGGCGATTGGATAAGACATCTTGGAGGCGTACATGTGAAAATAAATCAATCGTCGTTACCGTTTCATCCGTATATTTTGCTTTTAATCAGCATACTGTCTGTTTCTATCTCATCCATCATGATAAAATCCTCAGATACTCCAACCTCTGTGGCTGGGATGTACAGATTGTATATGTCAGTACTCATAATGCTTCCTTTTGTACCTTGGAAAATGTTCCGTTCCTTAGAAATGAACAAAAAAGATTGGAGTACTGTTTTCATAGCTGGTCTTTTTCTCGGGTTGCATTTCTTATTCTGGATGGAATCTTTAGTATATACCTCAGTTGCGAGCTCCATGGTCATCTTATCCTTGCAGCCTTTATTTGTAATGATGGGTTCATACATTATGTTCAGAGAACGAGCAAATATATTAACCATTCTTTGTTTGATCGCCGCTCTTGTCGGTTCAATCATTATAGCTTGGGGAGACATTGGGATTTCGAGAGAGGCATTAATCGGAGATGGATTATCTTTAGTAGGAACAATTTTGGTTTCAGCATATATGTTGGCAGGACAGAAAGTAAGTCACAAAATAAATGCAAATGTATATAGTGTTATTGTTTTTTTTATTGGTGGCAGTGTCATGCTGGTCTACAATTTGTTGAATCATTATGCCTTGATCGAATATGGCTCGTCGGATTGGATGTATTTCTTGTTACTTGCAGTAATCCCAACTATTTTTGGACAATATATTTTTAATCTGTTGTTGAAATCAATGGGTGCAACTACGGTCTCAGTTGGTATTATTGGAGAGCCTGTTCTTGCCATAATTCTCGCTTACTTATTCTTGGGAGAAATAATCTCTGCATTTCAATTCATAGGTGGAATCATGACTTTATTCGGTATGGGGATGTATTTTTGGGCAAAATCTTTAAAGTATACTACGGTTGCAAAATATTAAATTTGAAATTCATTATCGCGAAATTGAAGAAAACAATCGATGAGGAGAATGTTTAGATGGCAACGATTGATGATTTTTTGAAACTAGATATTCGAGTTGGAACCATAATTAAAGCTGAGTTTTTTGCAGAAGCAAAAGTACCTGCTATTAAACTTGAAATTGATTTTGGACAAGATATCGGAATAAAAGCTTCGAGTGCACAAATTACAAAAAGATATGTGGCTGAAGATATTATAGGGGAACAAATCATAGGTGTAGTCAACTTTCCACCTCGACGGATAGCAGGCTTTAAGTCAGAGGTATTGGTCCTTGGAGGAATTCCCGAAAAGGAGGATGTGGTTCTATTGAAACCAGATATCAAATTACCTGACGGAACACCTATTGGGTGATAGAGCGCTTGTTTAATGATTAAAATATATAACTTCACAACAGGCAAGGCATTGAACTAACGGGATACGATCGTTCGATAGCAAGTGAAAACAGATAGCGGCAGACGAGGATTTTATTTTCATATCCTAGTCTGCCGCCTTTTCTTTTATTGGTCTGTCTACAACTTAACTTTTTTGATTCATTAATAATCTGCAACAGTTAGGCTGGAAATCACGAGTGTCACCAGTCCAGCAAAAGAACAATTCTCCATACCAGCTATGCGCCTTATGCCTATCTGGCTGGGATGTTGCGTGTCCCCTCTGTCATCGGGGAGGCGCAGAGCGGGCACACCGGCGGCGTGCCTGTGCTAGCCGCGCTTGTACGGCGTCCGCTTGTTGTGTCGCGACGCATCCACGCTTTGCAGGCACCGTCGGTGCATTTCCACACAGGCACGTTGATGCGTGGCTCCGCCGGAGACCCTGTCACCGACGAGGTCGTCCGTACCGTAGCGCTGCCTGGTCCCGGCCTGCTGCTCACGCGGGTCGCTGTGCCAGGCGCTGGCGATCCAGCGCCAGCACGGTTGCTATACCCGGAAGCACCCTTCGGTTGGCCGAAGCTGCTGCGGCGTGCTTCCGGTTTGGAAGCCTCAGGGGTGACCCCATAGGCTTCCAGCAGGAAGCGTGACACGGCGGCAGGCTTGCCATGATTAGAGGCAGGAGAGGTGATGTACAACAACTCCTTCGCCCGGGTGACGGCCACGTAAGCGAGGCGGCGCTCTTCTTCAAGCGCTGCATCGTTATCCACAGCCGTAGTCGGGGCGGCGCCTGCCCGCCGATCCTCTGGAAGCTCGCTGTGCAGGGCCGAACTGTGCGGCAGAATGCCCTCGCTGGCTCCGATCCAATAGACACAAGGGAATTCCAGCCCCTTGGCGCGGTGGATCGTCATGAGCCGAACAGCATCGCTGTCTTCTTCTCTGCGCAGCGATTCCATTTGGCGGTGACGCTCGGAAAGCTCGTCCGCAAAGCTTACGAACGCCTCCACGGTGTCAAACCGCTTGGCTGCCGTTTCGAGCTCCTCCAGACTTTCTTGCATCGTTTCCTTATAATGAGTCCACGCGCCCGTATCTCCGCTTTCCAAATATTTGTCATAAAAGACGCGCCGCATTTCTTGAATGGCATAGGCAGGTTTCATTGTAGTGAGACTGCGAATCAGACGAATACGCTCTTTCACCTGCTCACGCTGAAAATCACGTAGTCGATCCCAGCGGCTGAGATGAATCAGCGGGTATTTTTTAGCCTGCTGTTTTTCCTCGCGCATAATCCATTCCATCCCCGCCTCACGGGATACGTACAGCGGCCCGAGGGTGCTCGGAATGGATTCCATACGCCGGGGATTTAGCGACAAGCGCAGGTGATCCATTAAGGGACGAATCAGGGACTGATCATAAAATACAGCCCCTGCTCCGTACTGAATAAATGGGACATCCCGCATAATTAATTGCTCAAAAATAGAGCGGCTTCCGCTGGCTGTCCGGTGCAAAATAGCGATATCCCGGTAGCGCAGCCGACCTTCCTCTACCTGCCCGAGTAGATGAGTAACAATATGCCCCGCTTCCTCCTCGGGTCCGGATGGGGTGGCAAACTGCGGCGGCAAGCCTTCACGCCCGGCAGCCGAAAGACGTTTGGAGCGTCGATGGACATTTTTGGCGACAATGTTAGAGCCTAGCCCCAAAATCCGCGCATCGCTGCGATAATTAATATCCAGGGTAATGACCTTTGCATCCTTATAAACCTTGTCAAACTCCAGAATGGATTCCTGGCGTGCCCCATTAAAGGTATAGATCGTCTGATCATCATCTCCGACGACCATCAGATTGCGATGTCGGGCAGCCAATCGCTGCACCATCTCATATTGCAGGGCATTCGTATCCTGAAATTCATCGACCATGATATGTGAAAAACGTCGCTGAAGCGGCTGAAGCACATCCGGGTCACGCAGCAGTGCGGAGGCACGCAGCAGAATATCGTCAAAATCCATTTTATTGCGTTCCTGTTTCCACGCTTCATAAGCGAGCATGGCACGTTTGGCATCCGATTCCTCGCGCACGCTTTCCGGCAGTTCGTCCGCGCTGCGGCCTTCCGCTTTCCAGGCGGAGAGGGCAGACAGCAGGCTTTCTGGCTGGAAAGCCTCGCTGAGCCCAAGCTGCCGCAGCATCATTTTCATGACGGTATGCTGGGCCTGCGTTTCACCGAACACTTCATCTTGCACGCCGCGATGACGCAGCATCGCCAAAGCGAATGAGTGAAACGTGCGAGCCTGAACTGCACGTGCAGCGGCAGGGCGCACACCGGGTAATCCCGCGATGCGCAGCTTCATTTCGGCAGCTGCCTTGCTGGTGAAGGTCACCAGCAGAATGGACGATGCAGGGACATCCCGCATCGCCATGAGGTAGCCTGCACGGGCAGCCAGCACTGTGGTTTTGCCGCAGCCCGCCCCTGCAAGGGTCAGAAGGGGGCCTTTGCCGTGTCGGACGGCCTGGATCTGCGGGCGGTTCAGGTGAATGCCGGCGTTCTCTAAAGCACGAAAATAGGCCGAGTCTTGGTCGGTGTCAGGCACCAGCGTCATACTGGTATCCATGGAAGCACGACGTGCCTGAGGGCTCGACGTTGAGTAAGGAACCCCGATGGGTCGGGGGTAAAAAGAAGGATTTGGGTCCATAATCCTGAAACCCCTTTCGTTCTTAAAATCTTCCATTTTCACAAATGGGGGTAGTTTTTGGTATGATAGAGTTCTAGTCAGCTTTAGCTGACGAAAAGAACAAGGCGATGGACTAAAATAATGCTGAAATTCATGCGGATCATGCCGGAGTGACAGAACGTCAATACGTTGACGCTAATGCCTATAGCCTTCAAACAGGCGATATGACCGCATTCCATTATACAGGAGTTCGACGTTTGCCAACAGAAAAAAACTTTGGGATATACGGACGGTACAGTGAAATCCGGCTGGATATGGGGAGGAAATAACGATGAAGCTGATTCAACGTATAAAGGAAGGCGCTAATCGCGCAACAGAAAAGGCGCAGCATGCTGTCGAGATTAGTAAGATCAATTCACAAATTACAACGATTCAGCAGGAAATGGATGTTCATTTCTTGCGAATGGGTCAGATCTTTTACGAAGGTTACCGCGCATCCGACATGTCGGTGGCAGAAACCGAGATGACACAGCTATCCACCGCATGTGATGAGCTTCAGGATGAAATTGACGAGCTACGCAGTAGAATTGCAGAATTAAAAAACGCTCATTTATGCACCTGTGGAGCAGTTGTGCCACTGGATGCCAACTTTTGCCCCAAATGCGGACGCAAGCTGAATGAAGGGCAGGCTGCCTCCAAGCAGGTGGCTGCTGTGCGTGAAGAGGTGCCAACGGACGTCTATTCTTTTGATCTGCGCAAGCCAGAGGTAGTGAAGGATGCTACGCCTGCTTACACGGAGTATGCAGAACATGAAGTAGTCGATCGGCATGAACAGGAACAGGATGAGCGGTATGAAACACACGAACCAGCGGGACTAGACCGCGATTACACAGTATCTGATTTTACACCGGAAGAAAAAGCGGCATTCGACGCTGAGTGGGAGCGCCGTCGTCAGGAAGAGCTGGAAAAAGAACACCGTCGTCTTGAAGAACTGGCACGTGAGCGTGAGCGTCAGGAAGAGCTGGACGAGCGGATTCGATATTGGAAGGCCAACAACTCCGGGGCTGATAAGCCGGCAACGCCGTCTGCACAAGTACGTGAAAATGTAAAATGCCAAATCTGTACTGCAGAACTACCCAAAGGGTCCAAATGGTGCCCGCGTTGCGGAGCTGAACAGATTTGACGCAGCCGAACAGGCTGCTGCAGGACACAGACATAACGCCGGGCAGCATAGGGGGAACAGAATATATGGAGCGTTTGCTGCATCATCTGCGGAATCTGGGTTTTACGGAAATGGAAGCCAAGGTTATGGTCGAGCTTTCGAGGCAAAATGCGGCTTCCGGCTATGAAGTGGCTAAGCGTCTGGGCGCATCGCGCTCCAACGTGTACGCGGCTTTACAGCGTTTGGCCGGGCAGGGATACCTCAGAACCAGTGCTGGAGAGCCTGTTCGTTACAGCATGCTGCCACCGGGTGAATTGACCCGGATGATCGAAGGACAAATGCAGGAGTCCCTGCGTGCGGTGGAGAAGGAAATGCCACGAACAGAACCAACCAAGCCGACCTTTTATAATGCGGAAGGCGATCGGAAGGTGCTGGAAAGTCTGACACGTGAATTGGAACGGGCAGAGCATGAGATTGTGTTGGATTTGTGGCGCGAAGAAGCCGAACTGCTGCGGACAGAGTTGGAGAAAGCCGAGAGTCGAGGTGTGCGTCTGCTCTGGTCCTGCGATAACGGAGAAAGCATGATGGGACCGTGGTTACCGTTTAGGTCTGGTACAGACGGACAGGAACCAGCAGGACGCAAGTTTTCTTTTGTTATTGATCGGCGTTGGTGCATGCTGGGTATGCGGGGAGAGGATTGTCCGACACAGGCGCTTATCACCGAGCATCCGGTAATGACAGGCCTGCTGCTTAATCATTTTGCTCAGGATATTATTCTGTATGAGCTGGAGAATGATATGGGCAGAGAGCTGTCGACCCGGTATGGCTGGCGGTATGAAGGCATTATCGGTAAATATATGTCAGCTGGAGAATAGCTAAAGATTACTGGCTAGGAAGTTCCATCAGTGCCCGGCATATAGATGTAATATAGCCCGCCTTATGAGGCACGAATTGATCCGATGTAATCAGGCGGCAGGTTTTTTCTGGGTTCGGCCCCGACGTAATGCCATGGGCTTCGATAAAGGGAATATGGCCTTCAAAAAGGGCCAGTGCTTGGTTAAGATCTGCTTCGTACAGTCCGGCTACTTCTTCTTGCTGGAGGTGATAAGCTTCCAATGGCTGGTTCGATAGCAGTCCAAACACCGAGCTAACCTCCCGGTCCCAAAAAGAGGTACCCTGTGCGGTACCTTTGCTTTCATACCGAACGGTCATCAGCGGTGTTAATGAGGCAAAGGGCACATGAATACCCAGTTCTTCCTCCAGCTCACGAGCCGCCTGAGACATATCTTCGCCTGCCGTCAAGTGACCGGCTGCTGTAATATCGTAGCATCCGGGGAAGGTGTCCTTCGTATCCTGACGCTGTTGGAACAGTAAGCGACGGCCTGTCGAAGTGTCTCGTGCTAGCCAGCAGTGAAAGGTATGGTGCCAATATCCCTTGGCATGTGCGTCTTGTCGGGAAGCTGTGCCAAGGGGGTTGTCTTCATCATCGTAGATATCCAGAAGCTCGCTAGTCATCGTGGTTCCTCCTATAGTAAGCAGAAATCAAAGGTCTACTTTACAGTATAACGTGTTTTCCTTCCTGACGATATGAAGGCGGGTGTGGAATGTGGAGTGGCATTTGGGGTATGCTGGGAACATGAGGATTTGCAACATCACACAGGTTTACGATTGAAAGGAGCGATTTTACATGGAATGTATAGTACATTTTCGAGTCATGCATCCGGAGGAACCCAAGGAACTTCGTGGGTTAATTATGCTGGAAAGTGGGGGCAAGCCGGGGATTGATCAAATCACGGATATGTTCAAAAATATGGGCTATGATGTCCGTCCAGACAATCCGGAGGAATTGATTTTTAAACCAGTCGATGTCAGAGCCAATTATACATATATCCGGGTTATTGAGCTGGATACGGGTGAGGAAGTCTACCAGGAAGACAGGGATTTGCGCGCGATTTTGGAAAATTTGCTGAATAAACATTAAACGTTAAAGATCAGGAGAACTAATCGATGGAATGAGATAAAGCGATCCTGTCGCCATTCATAGGAACGGAGAACCAATGATGAGATTGTATATTATCCGACACGCAGACCCCGATTACCCCAACAACACCATCACGCCCGAGGGGCATTTGGAAGCCCAGGCATTGGCCAAACGGCTTTCCAGTCACGGACTGGATCGAATTTATGCCTCTCCTTTGGGGCGGGCTTTAGATACGATGCGCTACACTGCCGAGTCTTTGGGTATGACTCATGAAGTGGAACACTGGACGCAGGAGCTGGCCCTAAAGCTGGAGGAAACTCCATACGGCCGTCTTTCCCATTGGGATTTGCCTGGTGAAGTGATCCGTTCCGAGTTGCCCCTGCCGACTCATGACTCTTGGCAGGAGATTTCCTATTATCAGGGAACGCAGAGTCCCGAAATCTTCGAACAGCTGAAGCTTCATTCTGATGAATTCCTGCAACGGCAAGGCTTTGAGCGGGTGGAGGGCAGGTACCGTATTCTGAAGCACACCGAAGACCAGGTGGCCGTATTTTGTCATGGCGGCTTCGGGTTGACCTGGCTTGCTCATCTGTTGGAGCTGCCATTGGTTTTGGTTTGGTCCGGTTTTTGGATGCCGCCTAGTTCCGTAACCACGATTTTGTTTGATGAGCGCTCCCAGGAATGGGCAGTTCCCCGTTGCATCGGCTTCGGTGATGTTTCCCATCTGTACGCTGAGGGCTTGCCCGTCAGACCCCGTGGCATTATCACCAATTTCAACTAATCAGATCTCCTACACCATACCAAAACGGCTTAAGACGGTATACCGTCTTAAGCCGTTTGTTGTAGTCATATAGGTGTGGGTTGAGTCAGCGTGCTTCGACGTACCCTTCCAGCTTGGAAGTGCAATGTGCGCAACGGGTTGCGGCTACAGGAATTTCGGATAGGCAATGTGGACATTCCTTAATCGTTTTTTCCTGAGGAGGTTTTTCTTCCTCTTTGCGTTTCAGCATGTTAATTCCCTTGACCATCAGGAACACACAGAAGGCCACGATCAGGAAGTCCAGCAGGACGTTGAAAAATTGCCCGAACGCCATAACCGCAATGCCGGCTTCCTTGGCCTGTGCCAGAGTCATGCGAGTGTTATCTCCGTTATATGGATTCGCGCCTATAGCATAATACAAATCAGCAAAATCAACGCCGCCCAGAAGTTTACCAATCGGAGGCATGATAATATCGTTTACCACAGAAGTGACAATCTTGCCAAACGCTCCACCGATGATAACACCGACCGCGAGGTCAATCACGTTACCCCGTACAGCGAATTCTTTAAATTCTTTTATAATACCTTTTCCGCTCATGTGAGTGCTCACCTTCTTTGCATAAAATCATTTATCTATAATACATGCTATGCCACTTGAGGGCAATTCCAAATTGATGTATTGCACTTTGTCACAAAATCACGTGTTCATTTGTCTTCTATATGTAAACCAATAATGGAGGCGATGTATCGTGAGTTTAAGATTCAATCACAGAGCAGTGAGTCCTAGCACGTTCAAGGCAATGATGGAGATGGAAAAATATATTTCCGGTCGTTTTACAGACAAAGTATTGTACGAACTACTGAAAATTAGAGTATCCCAAATCAATGGATGTTCCTATTGTCTGGATATGCATGCGAAGGATTTGCTCAAGCTGGGGGATTATGCTGACCACATTTTGCAGCTAGCCTTATGGCGGGAGGTTCCTTTGTTCACGGAAAAAGAACGTGTTATGCTTGAATTAGCTGAAGCGGTAACCCGTATCTCTGAACAAGGGGTACCTACGGATTTGTACAATAGGGTCAGAGAACAGTTTACAGAGGAAGAATACGTAGACTTGATAACCGCGGTTAACGTGATTAACAGTTGGAACCGGATTGCGATTGCAACGGGGATGTATCCGGGTATTCTTTAATGAACAGGGGGCTATGCTTTGTCTGGCAAAGAACATAGAATTGAACAACAATCGGTGGATGTAAATCTGGAGGAGCTGTATCAAAGATATCGTAAATATTCTTTTTCCATTGCTTATCGCATGCTTGGAACGGTTACAGATGCCGAGGATGTAGTTCAAGACTGCTTTGTCGAGCTGAAGAATAAGCCCCTGGATGATTTACACAATCCCAAAGCCTATGTAGCCAAAATGACGATGAATCGGTGTCTAAATCTGTTGAACTCTGCACGCAAGCAAAGAGAGACATATGTAGGACAGTGGCTGCCGGAGCCGTTGGGTGAAAGTGCAGATATTCCTGCGGATTGGTTAGAGCGTAAAGACATGATATCTTACGCTTTTCTGGTTTTGCTGGAGCAGCTAAAGCCGATAGAGCGGGCTGTTTTTGTGCTGAGGGAAGCTTTTCAATATGATTACAAAGATATTGCGGAATTGCTAGGGAAGACTGAGAGTAACTGTCGTCAGTTGTTCAGTCGCTCCCGTCGTATTCTATCTTCGGGAGAATCTGCTCTTGAGGCTCAGTCCAGTCGCAATGTGAATAACTCTTCCCGAATAAAACTACTAGAACGTTTTACAACCGCCTTTCTTGCCTACGATGTGACTGCTATGCTGGAACTACTGGCTGAACAACCCGTATTCGTGTCAGATGGCGGAGGTAATGTGCATACGGTGATGAGACCGATGGTTGTACGCAAAGGTGTTCTTGCCCTGTTGACTTCTCGTCGGGTATTAACCGTTTTACGAGAAAGAGATGTGTTCCACACCGTCATCAATGGCGAGGTTCAGCTGGCATTTCTGGAAGACGGAAAAGTGAGAGAAACCTTATGTCTCAGACTGACACCGGACGGGGAGCATATTCAGAGTTTTTATTTAATGGTCAACCCAGATAAGCTGGGATACATTCATATAGGACAGAAGAAGCGAACATGCGATAAAAAGTAATCATCGAAACAGCAAAAACCTTGAATCCTGCTAAGGATCAAGGTTTTTTGTTGTTTTCACAACTGCCGGGCTTGATGAAGAGCCAGATCGCCTACCCAGGGAAGCTTGAGCCACTTGCCTTGTCCCGCGCGAATTAACAGGATGACCCACAAGGCAAGGCTTGCCAGCGTTAGCAGGGAAGCGAGGAAAGGACCGAGTAGCGGAATGAATCCGACCAGCACATGTCCGATCATAAGGGCTACAAAAAGAAGTATGGATTGCAGTGCGTGAAATAATACGAATCGGCTTTTCTTTTCCAGCATGACAAAGGCCAGCGCGCCAATAAAGGCGAACAAATAGCACAGGACAGCTGCTATATTTTCATCCAATCCTGTGGAAGACTTATAGACTGACATGTCAGGCATATCCTCCTTTATAAAAGATTCAAGCTAAGTCTCCGTACTATACAAACTATGAGGACAGGATTGAAGGATATGCCCGATCTCGGTAAAAAAGTTGACTCTACACAAAGGATAACCGGTCAAGCGAATGGATATACTCGAATTTGGCGATAACCTTTTTTACCTTATTGGTTTGCAAATGACCGATAAAGTGCCACCTTCCGTGGTTGAAAGGCCTCCCATTTGGACTGCGCTTCTGTCGCATCGCCCACAAGCTTCGCAGATTCGATGTTCGACTGCAGCCAGACGAGCTTGCAAATTCATTGAACCACTTCCACCTTACGAATTGCCTGATAGTCTTTCCCGAGAATCCGTTTCTTTTCCCGCCAAACGTTTTAGAAACGTATTTCTCCAGTTTAAGGACAATTCTTCCACTTCGAGAATTTGTTTAATACCCTCGATATGAGCCTTCTCTTGATGCATAATTCGATTGGCAAATGAAACCGTAATTGCTTTCGGATGGCGATGAAGGAGGGATAGTCCGTCGGCTTTAGAGGCAACTCCCTCTTCCAGAACGCGGAAGTAGAATCCCGTGTGGCCTGTTTGCTGTACCTTCAAGGGCATGTCCGGTACGCCGTACTTGATGGACAACTTGTAGCAAGGCTGTCTCGGCTGGCTAACTTGAACGATAGCTTTGCCAAGCTTAAAGACGTCTCCAATGCAAACGTCGGATTCTAGCAAACCCTTTATCGTTAAATTTTCCCCGAACGCGCCGTAATCGAGCGGTCTCCGCAATTCATTTTCCCAGAACGGATAGTGCTCGTAGGGATAGACGCATACAGCTTTCTCTTTACCCCCGTGATGAACTAGATCGCCCTGCCCATCCCCTTCGAAGTTTAGATAAGATAAATACAAATATTCATCTGTGGCCGACTTGAATATCCCCGTAGAAACGTCCTTCTGATTAAACTGGATCTGTTTGGGCATGCCGACATTAAGTGAAAGGATTTTAATAGATGCCATTCGGATCACCCCTACTTCTAAATTTTGGTCAACGAGTTTTGCTAGATGCTTCTATATACTGCGTTCCTGCATATGTTCGCCCGCCTGAAGCGAGAATTTCTATGATGATTACGCCTTTTACATTTCGGTAATTCCTCTTTTGACTCTGTTCGTCCCCGTTTCCATTTTACACTCCTCTATGCGTTATTTGCGAATTTTCGATTAGTCTTCGTTAATGGGATAGAGTCCTTTTTGGGCAACTCATCGTTCCGGGAGCGATGTTCTCGTTCGAACATACCCGATCTCGGTAAAAAAAGAATTAGAGAATGTGTATAAAAATACGAAAAAGGCTGAACGAAAAAGGATTCGCTCAGCCATTCATACGGTTATGCACAGGTTTTGCACATCTTGTACGCACTTTATCCACCGCACATTACTATTTATCCACAAAAACAGCGTGCTTTATGCACAATTTGTGCACAAACTGTAGACAATATAACGATATCTCACACTTTGCACACAGATTGTCCACAAACTATCAACATATTGGGAGTAACTGTGGATATACTTCCGTAATTATCGGTCGCCAGTTTTTAAATGGCGGCGCGGATGTGTGATTTTCCCCATTTTATTCTTGTCATCCTTTTTGGGGATAAGTCGTTCATCAGTACGTCCTTCATGATGATTATCAAAGGCGTATTCGGTCATTTTCCACTCGGAAGTACCCAAAACAACATCAGAGGGAAAATGCTGACCTCTGTGCAAATGCTGTTCATGTCCATCCTCATCAATATAAACACCATCCACTTCTACCTTTTCACCCGAAAGCGGGAGCAAATCCTTTCCTTCGCGTTCCATTGGTATCCCCTCCGTCTGGCTTATTCTTCGTTAATTTGTCCGTACGGAAGGTCTTTTATCCACAAGCTGATGCAAAATATCCTCGGCAATCTGGTCTGCGGGATGAGGCTTGCGAAGCAACTCAATCGCCTGAGTCATCTCTTCGGCAAGAGAGGGGATGGAAATCAGGTCGAGACAATGCTGAATCAGCTCCTCCGTCGTGCGCGCAATACGGGCAGCTCCTTTTTGCTGCAAATACAGAGCATTATTTAGCTCCTGACCGGGCACGGGCTTGAACACAAGAATAGGCAAACCGGATGCAATGCTTTCCGAGAGTGTAATGCCGCCGGGCTTTGTAATCACCAGATTGCTCGCACGCATAAGTGCTGGAACAAAGTCCACGAATCCATAGGTGTAAATGTCCGGGTGGTCTGCATACAGCGCATCCAATTCTGCTTTCAGTTGCTGGTTACGTCCGCAGACGATGAGTAGCCGCAACTGAGGAAGCTGGCTTAATTGCCGACAGATATCCAGTATGCCGGATAGCACACCATAGGCGCCTGCCATTATGAGTAGTGTAGTAGTCTCAGACTGTGGTGATGGAATTACCTGTTCCTGAACAGGAACTTCGTTAGCAGACATGTTATAAAAAGAAGCGTGAATCGGAATACCCGTAGCGATAATGCGTTCGATAGGTATTCCCCGCTGGGCGGCTTCCTGCTGGATATCCTCAGTGGCTACATAGTAGCGGTCAATATCGGGATGCAGCCAGCGCCCATGCAGATCGAAATCTGTAACCACGTTGACAATAGGCAAATTCATTCCCATTTTGCGGCGTAACGCTGGGAGCGCGAGCTGCGGGAACGTATGTATCACGAGATCCGGCAACTCCTTTTTCAGTGTGAGCGTAAGTTGACGCATTCCGAATGAATGCAATACATGGCCGAAGGCCGATTTTGCCTGCATACCGCGCGTGATGTTATAGACCCAGCCGTAAAGCTGAGGAATGGTTTTGAAGCTTTGCATATATACAAATTTGGTCAGACCGTTCAACCAGGGATGAGATTCAGCCATCAGGTCGAGAAGTTGTACCTCGCAGCGTCCGAGTCTTCGCAAACTGTCCATAATCGCCCGAGCGGCCTGCACATGGCCTTCCCCGTAACTGGCGTATAATATTAGAATTTTTGGTGCTGAAACTTCCATGATTGTTTAGCCTCCTATATTCAATAAGCACATTAAAGCTCATTTCAGGAACGTTCTAAGTTGAGGGAGGATACGGCTGGCAAAACGTAGCGCTCCAGCAGTGTTCGCGGATTTTTCCAACGGCTCACCTTGCTATCTGCTGTAAATACTGCGACTGCATTCGCTTCTGGCACAAGATAAATTTGCTGTCCTCCATGTCCGTGCGCACACGCATAGTTGATGCCATGGAGTCGTCCTGTCCACCATTGGAATCCGTAATCTCCGAATTCTGGATACCCTTCAACCTGTCGCTGTGTCGCCTGATGCAGCCAATCGGCCGGAATCAATTCTGTTCCGTTCCAGCTGCCTTGATGAAGGCAGCAATCGCCGAATTTAGCCATGTCACGCGATGTCAGATATAGCCCGATGTGTCCCATGGTGTAGCCCTCTGGATCTTGTGCCCAACCACTTCTCCTGAAACCTAAGGGTTCGAACAGATACTGGAGAGCGTACGTATAGGCGTCAATCCCACAACAATGGGTCAGCAGCACGGACAACAGGTGCGAATCAACACTACGATATTGGAATACACCGAGTTGATCCTCCTGTACAGGTAAGCGCAGGGCAAAGGACGGCCAGCTTTTGCTGCGATGAAAACGGTGGATAAAAGCTTCTCCGAGCTTTTTACCCGTCTGCCAATACAAGCCGGATGTCATGGTCAACAGATGGCGAATCGTAATCTGCTCTAGCAGTGTTTCCTTCCGCCTAGGTAAATACTCAGGCAACAGCTTATGCACAGCCGTCTCTGGCCCGGGCATATCACCGCGAGCCATAGCTATGCCGATGAGCGTGGAAGTGAAGCTTTTGGTCGCGGATCGCAAATCGTTCAGAGAGCTTACTTCATGCCCGTTATAATAGCGTTCCCAGATCAGTTTGCCGTGGCGTAGTAGCAGGAAGCTGTGCATTTTAGGAAACTTGGCTTGGATTTCACGGTCTGCCTGATCAAGTAGGGAGACATTGACGCCCTCCTCTTCACAAGTTCCTATGTTCAGGGCAGACATACGGGCAACAGGTGCAGTGAACAGCGGAGCAAAGCGGCTCATCCTTTTCCCTCCTTGTTATGTTTATTTATTTTACCCCAAACACATACACTCCAAAAACCGATAAATAAGGTATACCCCCTGTGCAACAGCTGATTGAGTACCCCAAATGACATGATGCGTAAAAGATAGGTAAAATCAATGTAAATTTACTGGAAAGCTGAAAGCTGTATCTGAATATGTTATAATGGGGTAGTGATTCAGCCAAAAGAAATTCGGTTAATAATAGTGTCAGGTACATGCCTTGTATAAGGTGTTCCCGACCTAAGCTGCAATTAGACATACTACTTCACTGCATAAGGACATCAATACTTTTCGGCATTCTCTTCAACGGAGCACTTATTTTCAACGTTTTGGGAGGGAGTTACATGGCAACGAAAGGTCACAATGAAGTTAAGGAAAGTCTGCGGGAAATGACTCGAATTTTCCGGCCTAAGGATCCCAAAAAATTTGTAAAGGAATATGTGCGAAAATACCGGATTACAGGAGGGTATGAGGAAGAGTTGACCATGGTGGTGGAAAACGAACTCGGTCGCATAAATTCTTCAGTATCTTAAAGGGTTCGATTACCCGAAAAACTAGAAATACGACTTTTATAAACCGTCTATCCACAGAGGAGACGGTTTTTTTGTGTCCGCCTTGCATACAATGGGATAGGTTTAGTGAATTGTATGCTCAAAGGAGGCGGATTCCAATAGAGATAGCAATACGAACACCGGAAGAAATCGGCTACATGAGGGAGGCCGGACGTATTTTGGCAGATTGCCACCGTGCGCTGGAAAGTCGTATTCTTCCGGGAATCACAACGCTTGAAATCGATGCTTGGGTGGAGCAGTTTTTAAGTAAGCGCGGAGCTACGCCTGAACAAAAGGGCTATAAAGGTTTCCCTTATGCCACCTGCGCTTCGGTCAACGAGGTGGTATGTCACGGTTTTCCCTCGGAGCGAGTGCTTCATGATGGGGATATTGTGACCATCGACATTGTGGTTAACAAGGACGGTTGGCTGGCTGACCGAGGATGGACCTATGCGGTAGGTAACATTAGCCGCCCGGTAGCACGACTGTTGCGGCAGACCCATAAGGCACTGATGCGCGGGATCGAGGTTGCCCGCCCGGGGAAGACGTTGGGGGATATCGGGCATGCTGTGGAAAAAGCGGCAGGCTGGCGGCGGTTCGGCAACGTCAAGCCTCTGATCGGGCATGGCATTGGCCGCCAAATGCATGAGCCGCCAGAGGTTCTGCACTATGGTCGTCCCAAAACGGGATTACCGCTGCGCGAAGGGATGGTGATTACCATTGAGCCGGTATTTACCCTCGGAACCGAGGGGGCCGTGCTCTGGGGGGACGATGGCTGGACCATCAGCACAGCAGACGGCAGTTGGGGAGCTCAATACGAGCACACGATTGCGATTACAAAGAACGGTCCTTATATTTTGACCTCGTAAAAGAGAGTTGTGCCATAGGGAGTCAATGTGCGGGTCGTTAGCATAAGGCTCTCTAGGTAAGTTTTTTCAGGATGACACATTCATTGTGGTTGTAGAGATTTTACGATAAAGCAACAGATAAATTCCCAGCTCGACAGGCGAGGAAACAGCCATCACAATTCCCGCTACTTTGCCGTCCAGTCCTGGAAAAAAGCAGATACACAGAATAAGCGCGAGAATCGCAAAGCTCACAGAAAACAGCCTACCGATAAAGATAGGTTTAGTATTACCGATTAATATCGACCGTCCTATAAAATATTCCACCCAAGGATAAAATGCAACATAGACAGCCAGTATGCGAAGCAGTCCTCTGGTTTCTAGCAACAGTTCTCCTTCCAATCCCAATACATTCCGTAACACAGGATCGCCAGCAAATCCGAAGGAGAGTAACAGGAGTAGCATTGGCGACAGGATAGACAAAAAGCTTAAAAATATCAGCACTTCCCTGCGCTTGGTCGTATAAAATTGAATCACAATTTGATGCAAAGAGCTGCAAAACCAGACAAATAGATTCAGGATTTGCAGTGCTACAGAAAAGGATGCCACGGCCAACAGTGGATCAGTTGTATTGTTCAGCGCTGCTTGGATGGAAGGATTCAGGATAACCAGCACCAGCGCCGAATATAGCAAAGGAAGGTAAAAAGGTAGGAGATGCTTCGCGTGATGGATGGTTTGCTCCCCGTTGTCAGGAGGCAGCTTTCTTTTGAGAACCCGGCCTTCTAAAAAAGTAACGACCAGCTCTATGAGAATACCTGCAATAAAAATGGCGGCACCGACTCGTCCGTCATTCGTCCAGCCAGCACGGATCAAAAACCAGGAAGCAATTAGCATCACGATAATACGTATGGACGAGCTGAATGTCATCCATGCCGTTCGGTGCTTGTTAATAATAAGTCCCTGATATATGTTACGGACAGCTACTAATATGTATAGTAAAGTAAGAACCTGAAATACGTTCTTGGTGGGTTCAATTAATACGGGGGACACACCAAATACATATTGAAAGACCAGATTGCCTACGGGCGTCAACCCGATGCTCCAGCCGATGATCAATACAGCCACAGCCACGAACGTACATAAAATACTGATAGAATGAACGGACTTGCGATCATAACCAAATTTCGTGGTCATTTGCCGTACAGCGGTTAACGGAGTTTCCAACAGTAGGCACAAGCTGACGGCGACCGCATAGCTGCTTAATGTAAACGAAGGATGTTCCGAACGAGCAAGCACGGCATTGACGATGACATGCGTTAGTGCAGCAATTAATGACGAAATGCCAAGCGGCACATAAAATGAAACAATTTTATTCAAGTCGAATCCCCCAGTAAACGAATAGTGTAGTGAACGGGTTATCCTATCCAACTTCACTAAACAATGAATATCCTTATTATAGATCAAGATTTGGATCGTCGATATAATAGAGTGCATAATATTGGAAACTAGGAGTGGAACTTACATGAACATCAGGGAAGCAACGATATCAGATGCCGAGGGCATCGCCAAGGTGCACGTAGATTGCTGGAAGACGACGTACAAAGATATAATGCCTGCCCAGGTTCTGGAACAGATTTCCTATGAGCAAAGAACAGAACTGTGGAATGCGAATCTATCCAGTGAAGACGGTCATCGGGTATATGTTGCTGAAAATGAGAAGGGGGAAATCATCGGATTTGTGAGTGGGGGTCCAGAAAAATCAGGTGAATACCCCCCGTATGGGGGAGAAATAACGGCTATTTACGTTTTGAGTGAATACCATAGTTTAGGCTTGGGGAAGAGACTATTTTTACGTCTGCTTCAACATTTTAATAGTATGGATATTCACTCTGTAATCGTATGGGTGCTAGCAGATAATCCAGCATGTACTTTTTATGAAAGGCTGGGGGCCAAACTTATAGTAGAACAACATATTATAAATATGAGTGGCAAAAACCTGAACATGGTGGCTTACGGTTGGATACTATTCGGATAGAATACGCTTTTGTCCTTCCAAAGCACGAATCGGTGCGATATTTTGCGTAAATTCCAACGTTCCCAGATAGCGGCCCTCTGCATCACGGATGGCAAAATAACGGATGTAGACAAATTTATCCTTGATTGGAATCCAAAAATCTTCAACATCCTTGCGACCTGCCTTAAAATCTTCCAGCAGCTTCTCAACGACATGCACGCTTTGGGGTGGGTGGCAATTCTGTACGGTACGACCAATGACGGCTTTCGTGCGTGCGAAGATTCGTTCCTTACCATGGGAAAAATAGCGAACAACATCATTTTCATCAATAAAAGTCAGGTCAACGGGTAGATGATTCAACAGTAGTTCCAATTGTTGTACAGATATAATCCCCGTCTCGAATCGCACGAAGCCCTGCGGTGTTCCAGATGTGCCTTCCGTTTGCTCAAGGGCTTCTGCCGGTTCCTCTGCCCGTTCAGGTATCCATTCACGTTCGGGAGCGGTCAAGCAGAACCCGATTTCTTCGCTTTCCCGGGCTATTTTCAGCCACTCATCCTCTGTCAGCTTACTGAGTGCCATCGGTAGCAAAATATTTTCTTCCTTGAATATCATTTCATTCACTTCGCTCATGATATGGGCAAGTGCCTTCCCAATCTGTTCACGATCTCCGTTATATTCGGTGAGCAGATTCTTTGCCTCCTTAATCGCGGCACGAATGCTGTCGTCCACACCCCACATAACTTTGGTTGGACCAAAAATTCCATAGCGTTCTAGATAAGGAAAGACCAGATTTTCTTTGCGGCTATAGTGCTTGTCGAGATCGAGCAGCAGACTTAAATCTTCCAGTAACTTGTAGATGATTTTGGGGCTGTCGTCCTTTTGAAATTGGTCCGCGTGCAATGACAACTTGAAGTTGACCAATCGTTCGATCTCCCGATTTTCCAGCTTGAAGGTATGAACGGGATGTCCCGGTTGTTCCTCTGGTCCTGAAGGACGGTGAATATCCTCAATGGAACCCTTGAATATCGATGTATGCACGGAACAAAGACGCTGCACTTCCGATACGGGAATTCCCTCCTCGGTCATCAATGCATGCTCCATAGCTGAAATTTCCGCTACGCTTACTCCGCCAACAGCCTCTGCGAAACGCGCTTTGACTTCCTCCACGCTTTTCCCGGCATGTAATTCTTTTATAATTTCCTTTAGCGTTTGTTGGCGTTCCGTTAATTCCTGTGCTGTATGTTCACGGTTGTTAATTAGCTCGCTCATGATTGTTAGCTCCTTTATTTTTGAATGGTAAAACCATGTTGCAAAAACGTGCTTTCCACGGTTTCCATAGCTACTTTTTTCATTGCAATACCTTTGGACAGTGTCATAAAACGACCTGCGGTCTGTAACATGCCAGGCTTGGCGATATCGTGAAAACCCAGCTCTACCATAATGTCCTTCACTTCGGGATAACGATTAACAAGGTTAAATATGGGCTCATCCCAGTGCAGTATCTTATCCATTTATTCATCCCCTTGATTGAGAACGTTTATCATTTACAGAGTAGCATAGGTTCTGACGAGCTTTTGTGATTGTACGCACAATTTACATTCAGGTGTTGACAGTTGTAATTCATGGTTTATATACTGTGTATAAGGATATATACAGTAATAACACTGATTACTGTAATAATAACTTCGTATGAAGAGAGAACGAGGTCGTCATTACAGGCAGTGCAGAAGGGATCAGGATAAGAAAATGACAATCATCAAGCAGGCATGGAAGATTAACCGGCACGATTTTCGTAACAATCCATATGTCATGCTGTGGACATTGCTGTTTATTGCGTATTTGGGATTTACTATGAGTTTTGCTGTAAGTGTGCAATGGGGTGAACTTGGAAACTTGAGTCCAGTAGCCGATTTTATCATGCTGGTGTTGATTCCGTTTCTCGGATTCATTTATAACCGCCGTGCTTTTAAATATCTTCAGGAAGATTCCTATACGCATATGCTAGCCTTTTTCCGCACTTTGCCTATACCGATGAATGCGGTGATTATGAGTCGAATTCAACAGGCGCTTTTGGCGTTTGTTGTGAACAGTGTAATATTTTTCACTCTATTGTTTACGTTGTCAGCTACGTTTCGGGTATATGCCAGTACAGGTTTCTTTGTATCGTTTGCACTTACCTGGATAGGCTACGGCATGCTGATTCAAGCCATTTATATTCATTTGGAATTTCTTAAAAGAGGAAAATCCTACTTTTGGCTATCCATTGTCATCATGCTCATTTGTGGGATAGTTACGATTATAGTTCGAGTATGTGGAGCCAATCTGGTATCGTTAACAGCATTTTATAGCAAGGAATGGAAGCTGTTGTCTCCGGTGATGTGGGGAGCGTTGCTGGCAGGAGTTCTGGGTATGTGGGTGTCCTATAAGGTGACACAGCGTAGGCTTATGAAACGGGACTTAACTTAGCGGTATGTGTACAAAGATAGATAAAAAGGGGGGGAGAAGCAGGTGAATATACCAGTGCAAATTGATGAGAATAGCGCGGAACCGCTGTATGCACAAATTGAAAAGCAACTTCGTTCACTCATCGTAACCGGACAGATTGCAGCGGGAACGCTGCTTCCCTCCATTCGGGAGTTTGCAGGGACGCTCCGCTGCAGCGTCATCACCGTCCGGCGGGTCTATCAGGATTTGGAGAATGAAGGCTTGCTTCGTACCCGGCAGGGGACGGGCACCTTCGTAGCTCTGGTCGAGGACGATAAGCGCTCAGGTTATCGCCTTAAAGCAGTGACCGAGGCGTTGGAAACGGCGATTGACACAGGCATTGCTGTGCAGATGACAGAACAGGAATTGTTGGAGCTTTTCGCAGAAATGGTGAAGAGAAGGTATGAAGTCCAAGTGAAGGAGTGACACCCGTGAAGAACGATATAAATCATCATGTGGAAGTTCCTATGGGGATACAGATAAAAACACCCATTATTGAGATGAGCCAAGTCTATAAAACCCGAGGTAACCGGGAAATTGGACCGATTAATCTAACCATTGAACCGGGATATGTAGTCGCTTTGGCTGGACATAACGGATCGGGCAAAAGTACATTGATTCATCTGCTGACTCAGCTTATCCACCCGGATTCCGGTGAAATCCGTTGGTTCGGTCAAGCGTATCCAGACGGCATGCCGGCAGATACACGACAATGGGTTGGGTATATGTCAGAGCAGCCAAGCCGGGAGGAAGATCGAATCACGGCAGAAGAAGCAGCGGCTTTTCGAGCCTTGTGGTATCCCGGCTGGGATGAAACACGTTTTCAGCGTCTGATGGAACGATTTCAGGTCCCTCAGCATACGAAATTATCGCGCATGTCCAAGGGAGAGCGTCGTAAGTTTGAACTGGCTGCAGCCTTGGCACCTCACCCTCGTTTGTTGCTGCTGGATGAGCCTTCGTCGGGTTTAGACCCTTTTGCCTGGAAAATCATGCTGGAGGAACTGCGGGATTGTATGGAGAACGGCAAAACGACGGTCATTATTGCTACTCATATTATAGACGAGATCAAGCGTTTGGCGGATTATATTGTCCTGATGCATGATGGCAAGCTGCTCGGCAAGCTGGAAAAAGACCATTTGCTCGAAAATAGCAAAGAAATGTGGTTTGAAGGCACGCCAGAGGAGGCATCGGAGCTTCCGGGAGTGGTAGAGACGGAGAGCGAAGGCGGATTGCAGCGAATTGTAACGTTGGCAGCTGGAGAGACCAGCGCCATATTGGAACAAGCGGGCATTCGCCCTATCCGTGTGCGGCGTTTGGAGCTGGATGATATTTTAATACATTGGTCTGCTGGACAACTATCAGAAGATGCGGAGATATACACGCAGAAAAAAGGAGCGGAGTAATCATGAGCATGCTGCAATTGAAAGAGGTCGTGAAGCAATATGGGAACCACACGGCGGTGAACGGAATTTCGCTGAATGTGAACGGCGGGGAGATTTACGGATTACTGGGAGGCAATGGAGCAGGCAAAACGACAACGATGCGCATGGTGCTCGGCCTGATTTACCCTGATGGAGGAAGCATTCAATATGAGGGCAAGCCCTACAGCAAGGAGCTTCAGCGGACGATGGGCTATTTGCCTGAGGAGCGTGGACTATACCCCAAGGTGAAGGTGAGCGAGCAAATTAACTATTTGGGCAGGCTGCGCGGCATGTCGGCCAAGGAGGCGGACAAAAGCCTACGCTACTGGCTGGAACGCTTTGGAGTGCCGGAATACTACGACAAGCGGATTGAGGAGCTATCCAAGGGGAATCAGCAGAAAATGGGCTTTATTGCCGCTGTTGTGCATCGCCCAACGCTGCTTATTTTGGATGAGGCCTTCAGTGGGCTTGATCCGGTGAACGTTGAATTGCTTAAGGATACGGTGAAAGAGCTGCGGGACGATGGGGCTGCGATTTTATTCTCGACCCACCGCATGGAGCATGTGGAGGAACTGTGCCGCCATATTACGATCTTGCATCGCTCAAATACAGTTGTGCAGGGAAGTGTGCAGGAGATTAAGGGCCGTTACCCACGTGAAAAAGTTCGTCTCATTACTACAGGTGAAGTGAATGGACTGGAGCAGCTGCCCGGCGTGCGCCGTGCAGAGCCTATGGATCGCGGCTGGATGCTGCATATTGAGCAGCCGGATGCGGCGAAGCTGATTTTACAAACGGCGTTGGAGCAAACGGATGTAGAGCATTTTGAGATCAAGGAACCTACGCTGAACGAGATTTTCATAAGAGAGGTGGGGGATTCCCATGAATAGACTGGGTACGGTGATCGGTTTTACGTTTCGTCAGAAGGCGAGAACCAAATCTTTTATCATTACAACGCTGGTACTGGCCTTGCTCATTACGATTGGTATGAATCTGCCGTATTTGATTTCTTTGTTTAAAGGAGATGGGGCAGGAGGTTCGGGCACAACGGCAGCCGAGCATCATCGCTTGGGACTGATTGCCGGAAGCCGGATAGAAGTGGCGAATCAACTGGAGCAATTCACCAAGGAGCAATCCAACCCGGCAGCCATCTGGGTGCGTTATGACAGCGTACAAACGCCGGCCATGCAGCAAGCCTTGAAAAACGGGGAGCTGCAAGGTTACGTGCAGTTCACGGAGCCTGCCGCCAAGGGAGACGCGTTTCCTAAAGTGGAGTATGTCTCTGTAGAAAAAGAGCCATCTCCTGCTGTAATTACATTGTTGCAGACGGGACTTCAGGAAGCTAAGGTCAAAGCCATTATGGGTGGCAATGCATTGACCAGCGATCAAATTCGTGAAATTAGCACACCTGTATTGGTGGATAGCAGGGAAGTAGACGGTCCGTCTGAGGCAGGGGGAGCCGTGGGGACAGAGAAAAAAGAGACCTCTATGATTAACTATGGTTTGGTCTATGTACTGATGATTTTATTCTTCACCTCCTCCATGATGACGGGGAATATGATTGCTGCAGAGGTGACATCGGAAAAAAGCTCACGTATCATGGAGATTCTCATCACAAGCGTCTCACCGTTGACCCAGATGTTCGGAAAAATTATCGGCATTTTCCTGGTTGGCCTGCTGCAAATTGCTGTCTTTGCAGCCGTTGTGTGCGCTAACCTTATGCTGCCGCATAATAATGTCATTCTTAGCTCAGCCGGGCTGGATCTGTCGCAACTGAATATCGCAGTGTTGGGCTATGGTCTGGTATTCTACATCCTCGGCTACTTTCTGTACGCAGTATTGTTCGCTGCGGTGGGCTCTATTGTTAGCCGTACCGAGGAGTTGGGACAGGCGATCATGCCGATTACCGTGCTGTCACTGGCGGCCTTTTATATCGGTATCTTCAATATCGCCGCACCTGATACGATTTTCGTAAAGGTGGCCGGGTATATCCCATTTTTCTCGCCGACTGTCATGCTGTTGCGGATTGGTCTGGAGCGGGCGAGCCTGCTGGAAATCTGGCTGTCACTTGGTATTCTGGTCGCCTCCATTTTGTTGTTCGGTTGGCTGGCCGCCAAGATCTACCGTACGGGCGTCTTAATGTATGGCAAACGTCCTTCATTCAAAGAGTTAAGAAAAGCTATGAAGGCTTACAAGATTTAAATTTTTAATTGCGGTGTGTGAGTAACGGTTATAGGTGAGACAAAAGTAATTAATAAATGAGATTTTTTTCAATACATGTTTGAGATAGAGTGGGGACCTTGATTCATCAGAAGTACCGATGGATCAAGGCTTTTCTACTTTATATGGTGATGATTAATAATTGGTATGTTTTGAGAGGAGAAGTTACTACTGAATAGAGATTATCTTCAATTTTATTGAGATTAGTCGTTGGGTAGCTGATTCTATTTTTAGTTTTCGCCGTCCAGACTTGTATTTGAGATTTATTTTGAATATTCAAACGTTTCGCAACTTCACATATACTCATATACTCTTCATTGACCAACCGAGCGGCCTCCAATTTTAATTCCAAGGAGTACGCCCGAAGGTTTGTCTTTTTTTAGCCATGAAAAAACCCCCTTTGCTAGGCAAGATTAAGTCCATCTTAACAGATGTCTTTTTTCTCTTGTCTACTAAAAGGGGATAATTTGTTTTAGTTCTGTAAGGGAAATTGATGTACTATTCGCCAGTCTTCAGCCGTATATGAAGGCTTATAGGAAGCCCTCTAAGTTGGATGAAATTTTATGAGATATCGAGATTAAAAGCTCACGTTCTTGTTCCGAGAGATCTTGTGAAGCAACTTCCTCCATTTTTGTCCAAACGGTAACAGCTTCATCCACGAGTTTTCGGCCAGTTTCAGTCAATGTAACTAGGGTGACGCGTCCGTCCTTGGGCGATCTGGAGCGAGTGACCAGCCCTGATTCTTCTAACCGCCGAACTGATTTGGCAATCGTTGAATGATCTAGTCGCATAGTCCGCCCGAGACTCTGCTGCGATTGTCCGTCTTGCTCTCCTAACTGCATCAACATAATTTCTTGACCTGTAAATAGACCAACTTCACGCAACAAGTGTGCGGCTAAACTACGATGTGATCTCGCCATGGAAAACACTGCAAAGTTAATGGGGAATTGCTGGATGACTTGCATTTCTTTCTCAAAATTAGACGTATTAGATATAGACTGGTTCTCTTCTTCAAAGTTATTCATTACTTTTCACCTTTCCGCTTTTACTTTTTATTAAGCGTAGAGAATAATTCAATACTTGTAAAGTAGCGGAGTTGTGAATGGAAAAATACCCTACTATAGCTTTTATTTCGCTGTAGTAGGGTGCCGAACAAAAAGGTTAGAAGTAACTTTTATTTCATCGTTGGATAATCGGTATAGCCGTGGCTGTCGCCGCCATAAAAAGTTTTAGGGTCGGCTTCATTCAAAGATGCCCCTGATTTCAAACGTTCCACTAAATCAGGATTGGCCAGTGCCAAGGTTCCTACCGACACCATATCTGCCAAGTTATCTTTCAAGTCTCTATCCAGTTCTTCTAAAGGACGTCCTGGTCGATTAACAATAAGTACATGGGGCCAAGCCAAACGTATATTTTTAAGAATCACTTCATCGCCACCATGCAGAATATGAAGATAGGCTAGGTTAAGTTTAGCAAGTTCAGAAATCAAGTATTCATATACTTTAGGACCGTCTTTACCTTCACTAAGATCACCTAAAGGAACCCCAGGAGAGAGTCGGATTGCAGTACGACTTGCTCCAATTTCCTCAGCTACAGCTTTCGCTACCTCGATGGCAAATCTAGCGCGATTTTCAATCGAACCTCCATAAGAGTCGGTGCGTACATTCGCATTTTCAGAAATAAATTGATGTACAAGATAACCGTTTGCTCCATGAATCTCTACACCATCAGCGCCAGCCTCTATCGCAGCTGCTGCAGCTTTGCGGAAGTCCTGAATCGTTTCCTGAATTTCTTCCAGACTTAATTCACGTGGGACAGGAACATCTTGCATTCCTTTTGCAGTATACATTTGTGCCTTTGGAGCTACAGCTGAAGGTGCAACGGGTTGACGGTGATGAGGTGTATTCTCTGGATGTGACATCCGACCTGCATGCATTAGCTGAATGAACAAATATCCTCCTGCATTATGAACACGATCTGTAATCTGTTTCCAACCTTTAATGTGCTCATCAGTATAAATACCAGGTGAAGATAAATAACCTTGTCCATCTTCGGATGGCTGGGTTCCTTCACTGATTAGTAGACCCATTGAAGCACGTTGTTCGTAATACTCCGCACTAAGTGTTCCGGGAGTACCATCATAAAGGGCGCGTGATCTAGTCATTGGGGCAAGAGCCAAGCGATGTGACAAGTTCAAATTTCCTACTGTTAATGGTGTCCAAATTGTATTCATATGAAAACCCCTCTCGTTTTTTCGAAAAATATGTTTCCGGCAACGTAAATTTAGCAAATATATATTTGATTGTCAACACATTTATATTTTTGAACAATCTCTGCCTATACCAACAAGAACTAACTAGCAAAGTAGCAGAGTATTTCAAAGTATAAGGCTCTTCTATTTAAAATGCGTATCATTCATATCTTATAGAAGACCTACATTTTTTCATCATTCATACTTGATATATATTACTGCGAATATAAATAGTATTAGACGTAATCGCTTACATTTCGTACAGTGTAAAAGAAGATTCCACCTATAAAAAACGCTTGGTTGCAACAATGTACTTGTTTTATCAAAGTAAGATACATCCAGAGTATCTCTGAAGGGGAGTTTTTAATGAAAAAAAATTACGATGAATTGGCGCTTAATATTGTGGAACATGTTGGCGGCGATGAGAACATTGAAAGCCTATACAATTGCGCCACCAGATTGCGCTTTCAGCTAAAAGATAATAACAAAGCAAAGACAGAAATCCTTGAAAACCTTGATGGTGTGTTAAAAGTGGTACAAAGCGCAGGTCAATATCAAGTAGTTATTGGTAGTGATGTAGCTGAAGTATACAAAGCGATAGTTAACAAGAACGGCCTAGAGACTAATGAGGAAGATAAACAGGAGTCTAAAGGGAAGTTAAGTAATCGTATTTTCGGTATTATTTCTGGAATATTTGCTCCGTACCTCCCTGCCATTGCGGCGTCGGGTATTCTTAAAGGCTTGCTAGCACTTTTTACTTCGGTGGGTTGGTTAACTCCTGAAAGTGGAACATATGCCGTTTTGGCAGCGATCAGTAATGCGCTCTTTTACTTTTTCCCTATTTTTCTTGCCTTTACTGCAGCAAAACAATTTGGAGCCAATCCTTATGTAGCAGCAGTAATCGGTGGTGCGCTACTAGAGCCTAATTTTACTGCTCTCATGTCCAACGATGCGACAGAATCAAGTTTTATAGGAATACCTACGGTTCTTATGAGTTATGCTTCTTCGGTTATTCCAGTTATTTTAGCAGTGTGGCTATATTCTTATCTTGAAGGATTCTTGAATCGTATTCTTCATAAAGATATTCGAATGATTTTGACACCGCTTGTAGCCTTGGTTATTACAGTTCCGCTCACCATTATGATATTTGGTCCAATAAGCGGATATCTTACAGATGCATTAGGTGCAGCAATGACGTTTCTCGGGGAGAAGAATGGTATTATTACCGGAATTATTGCCGGGGGACTCCTCAGCTTTCTGCCTCTGTTTGGATTACAATGGGGGATTATTCCTATTCTACTTCTTAATCACTCGACATATGGGTTTGATACGTTCAACCCAATGTGGGTAATGGGGACTTATGCACAAATGGGAGTGGCTCTAGGCATATTTATTAAGGCAAAAGAAAGAACTCAAAAAAGTTTTGCCTTGTCAACATTTTTCACTGGAATCGTTGCAGGTGTTACAGAACCCATTTTATACGGGATTGTTACGAAGTATAAAAGAACCTTTCTTCCAATCATTATTGGCGGAGCCATCAGTGGAGGATTGATTGGGGCGCTTCAAGTCAAACAATATGCATTTGCGTTCGCAGGAGTCCTTGCGTTCCCGACATTTTTTGGAACAACCTTTTGGTGGTATGTATTGGGGGTCCTAGTATCTATCATGATTTCTGCATTAATTGTCATTTTCTTTGGCTTTGAAGACAAAGAAAAAACAAAAAAGACTCCAAATGAACCATCTAATGAAGGAGTAAAAATAAAGGAATATCAAGAAAAAAAAGACGCTTCGGAAGATGTATACAGTCCACTTAGTGGTGAGGTCGTAAAGTTGGAAGACATGAATGATGGTGTTTTTTCAAGTAAAGATATGGGAGATGGTATTGCCATTATTCCTTCAGAATACAAAGTATATGCACCTATTCAAGGGCGCATTACTAATTTTCTTTCGTCAAAGCACGCTATAGGGATTACTTCGGACAACGGAGCTGAACTTTTGATTCATGTTGGGATTGACACAGTGAAACTAAAAGGAAAGTATTTCACTGCAAAAGCAAAAGAAGGAGATTATGTCGAGGTAGGGGATCTCTTACTTGAATTTGATGGCGTTAAGATAAAGGAAGAAGGTTTTGAACTATTTACTCCACTTATTGTAACGAACACTTCAAATTATTCAGCTATTCAAATCAGCGTCGATAAAAAGACAATTACCAACGGAGAAAGGCTTCTGACTTTATTGCCTTGATTCAGCATTTCGAATGCAATCGGACTGTTTGAGATTGAGCTAACCACCTGTAGAGGAGGCATTGAAATGGTAATGGATGAATACGAAGTAAAACAAAGATATGAAAATGTATACAGTATAAGTGATTGTCCGGCAATCTACAGTTACTTGGTGGTCGGATCTGAGGCTGCCATGTTGATCGATACCGGATGTGGCGTTGGGAGCATTCGTAAAGTAGTAGAGGGTATTACGGACAAACCTTACATTGTTGTGAATACACATGGTCATAACGATCATGTTGGTGGAGACTATCAATTTGGAGAAGTGTTTATTCATCCTGCAGATTTGCAATTAATGTTGGAGTTATACACAGATTCTTCTTATCAACAAGAATTTTTCAATCTTTTCGGTGATTACGGAATTCAATATTTTGATCCAAAATATAAGGATGATTTTTTGAAAGCCGGGCCTCCTGAAAAGATAAATGAGCTATACGATGGACAAATATTTAATTTAGGGGATATTGAAATTGAGGTCATTCATGTTCCGGGACATACTCCAGGTTCTGTCGCTCTCCTCGATAGGACGAACAGATTGCTCTTCAATGGTGATGTTGTGATGCGAAACTCGTCTTTAATTCATCGAAACGGTATGAATGTGCAGACTTACATCGAAAGCCTTAATAAACTATGGAATCGCAGGGACGAATTTGATTGGACGATTGCTTCACATGGTCATCGGGACCCCAAATTAGGGTTTAGGCCACTGGAGACTTTCTACATCAAAAAATTGCTTGACTGTGCTTCCGCTATTGATATCAATCAGAGTGTTGAAAAAATTGAGGTGGATGGAAAAGGGCTTTTATTTGTAGAACCAGGAAAAGTTCTTGGGGAAATAGATACGGTGGCTATTGGTTACAAACCTGAACAATTATAATTTCTAAAATAGGAGAATTCATATGAACATTCAATCGTTTCCAAAAGATTTTTTATGGGGAGGTGCAATCTCTGCTAATCAAGCAGAAGGGGCTTATCTAGAAGATGGTAAAGGCGTGTCAGTCAGTGATGTTCTAACAGGTGGACTATAAAACGTTAATCGTCAGCGCAGAAGCCAACAATACAATGGCGTTCAGATATTGGTGAGTGGTCACCTTCTGAATGCCCCAGATGTGCAAGGAGTCTGCGGACAAATAGGTTTTCATCCGAGAGTTGCACCGTTCTACGCTCGTTCCTTCGTTGTAAAGTTCCTTCCAGCGCTTCGTGTCTCGATGTTGACCGGAATAGCGGAGAAAGCCGCTTTTCGTATCGAATTTGACGACCATTCCATAGTTGGAGGATGAACAAGCAGCCATACCGAGCGTGCACTCCATGTTCCCGTTCCATAAGAGCAGGAGCCATATCGCCGTCATTGACATGAGCCGGTGTAACCGAGAGCGCCATGGGTAGCTCGCTTGCGGTATCGACGGCAAGATGAAGCTTGTAACCAAACCACTTGACTTTGTTGCCAAAAGAGTCAAACTTCGCACCCCAGTTGGCATTTCCGGTCAACTCGCTTTTCCGTTTCGGCTGCTTCTTCTCATAGGCATGAATCGCTGCACTGTCGACCGCCACATGACTTCCGTCGATGATTCCTTCCTTCTTGCATTGTGCGACAAGATCCTCAAACAGGCGCTCTGCCAGTCCTTCTTCATACGGAATTTATCAGGTTTTTATTTTTAATATAAGAAAAGGAGCGCAAGAAATGAATACAACAGAATTAGCAGCATTTATCATTGAAAGTGTTGGTCAAGAAGAAAATGTAAATGAAGTTACTCATTGTGCTACCCGCTTAAGATTTATTTTAAAAGACCGATCCAAAGCAAATAAAGAAGCACTGAAAAACAGCGATGATGTGTTAGCCGTTGTAGAAAGCGGAGGACAGTTTCAGGTGGTTATTGGCGGGCGAGTGGCTGAAGTATACCTTGAAATTGTGAAACAGACGAACTTATCACAAGCGGCAGCTACATCAGCGGATAAAAGCCAAGAAAAGGTTGGGATAATACCCAAAGTCTTTGATGTTATCTCCGGAACATTCTCCCCGCTGATTCCATTATTAGCGGGTGGCGGGTTACTTAAAGCTTTATTAACATTATGTGTTACATTTGGCTGGATGGTCAAGGAAAGTGGTATTTATATCTCACTTTCCGCAGCTGGTAATGCTATATTCTATTTCTTGCCGGTTTTTGCAGGATTCACGCTTGCTAATAAATTAAATGCAAATGGATATATTGGTGCTGTAATTGGCGCTGCCCTTCTTGAGCCGAACTATACAAACCTTTTAGTCAAAGGAGCTGCAGCAGTTGATATTTTTGGCATTCCAATTATTCCTGTCAGCTATGCAAATTCTATATTCCCTATTTTTATTGCAGTCATTGCTTTCTCATTTTTAGAAAAGTTATTAAAGAAAATTATACTGAAAGATTTGCAATTTTTTTTAGTTCCATTAGTTTCATTAGCAGTTATGGTACCTTTAAGCTTTCTAGCATTTGGTCCATTTGGAACTTATGTGGGTGCAGGTATTGCCAATGGAATACAAGTTTTATTAAGTTTCAGTCCCCTATTAACAGGTGCTGTTCTTGGTAGTGGGTATATGTTCTTGGTAATATTTGGACTCCACTGGGGGATTGTACCGATTACATTGCAAAATTTACAAAATGGAGGCGATCCGCTCGGACCAATGAAAGCAGGATCTACATTTGCTCAAATGGGTGTTGCAGCAGGGGTCTTTCTAAAAACAAAAGACAAAAAATTGAAGGCAATTGCCGGTCCTGCAGCAATCACAGGTATGATGGCTGGTGTTACCGAACCAATTCTATATGGTGTCGTTTTGAAATATAGAAGAACAATTCCTTATGTTGTAATTGCGGGTGCCATTGGCGGTGCTTTAGGTGCATCTTTAGGTGTTGAATTGAAATCGTATTCATTCTATAGCGTGTTAAGTATACCGGCATTTGCACCCATTGGCTTGCATGTACTGAGCGTTTCAATCAGTTTCTTTATTGCACTTGCCCTTACTTATTTCTTTGGGTATGAAAGTAAAGGTGCTGTAAATAAAAATCAAAAAACAGGAAATGCTGCTGATCTGAAAAATGCGAACAACGATGATTCGGAAGAAATAATTTACTCGCCTGTTCAAGGTAAAAGACTTTCTTTAACGAATGTCAATGATGAAGTTTTTTCTTCTGGTGCCATGGGAAAAGGGGTTGCCATTGAACCGATAGAAGGGGTGATCACTTCTCCAGTGAATGGTGTTGTTACAACAGTTTTTCGGACAGGACATGCTATTAGCGTTACATCTGCGAGTGGTGCTGAAATATTAATTCATATAGGTTTAAACACAGTGAAACTTAAAGGGAAATACTTCAATACGATTGTAAAAGTAGGTGATTCTGTCCAAATCGGGGATAAATTAGTTGAATTTGACATCGGGAAAATTAGAGAAGCAGGTTTTGAATTAACAACACCGATTATTATTACCAATACAGATCGGTATCTCGATGTTATTCCGCATACTCTCGATAATACTCAAGAAGTATTAACGTTAATTAAAGCTAAATTTGTTAGTTGAGTTTATAAAATATCATGAATTGAGAGGAGAATACACATGAAGAATCTAACATTTCCAGATAATTTTTTATGGGGAGGAGCTATTTCTGCCAATCAAGCGGAAGGGGCTTATTTAGAAGATGGGAAAGGCGTCGCTGTCAGTGATGTACTGACAGGCGGATTGTACGGTTCAAAATTATCGGAACCTGTTGGTAAATTGCCTTCTCACGAAGCGATTGATTTTTATCATCGCTATAAGGAGGATATCGCGCTTTTTGCAGAAATGGGTTTTAAATGTTTCCGTACCTCCATTGCTTGGTCACGTATTTTCCCGAATGGGGATGAAGAAACCCCAAATGAAAAAGGATTGCAGTTTTATGATCAATTATTTGACGAGTTAATAAAGAACGGAATTGAACCCGTTGTAACTATTTCACACTATGAGTTACCACTGGGTCTTGCGGATAAATATAATGGGTGGGCAAACAGAAGGTTGATTTCACTTTTTGAAAAGTATTCTAAAGTATTATTTGAACGCTACAAAGGCAAAGTGAAATATTGGATGACATTTAACGAAATTAATAGCATATTGGTTCATTCTTTTACTAGCGGAGGAATTAGAGATAAAGAAGATACCAATGCGATCTATCAAGCAGCTCATAATCAATTTGTAGCCAGTGCATTAGCAGTAAAAGCCTGTCATGAAATCATTCCAGACGGCAAAATCGGCTGTATGATTTTCTACAGCCCGACATACCCATTTACTTGTGCGCCAGATGATGTAATGACATCCGTGACAAAGGAAAGGGAGTACTATTTGTTCTCCGATGTCCAGGTTCGCGGTGAATATCCTGCATTTACTAAGCGCTTATTTAAAGAAAAAAATATTCATATCGAAGTAACCAAAGATGATCTAGATATTTTAAAGAATTATGTTGTAGATTACGTTGGATTCAGTTATTACATGAGTCGTACGGTTTCGGCACAACCGGAAGGGAAAAAGGAAGTCGGCGGAAACATGGCCAAAGGCATTAAAAATGAGTTTCTAGAGATTTCTGACTGGGGTTGGGAAATCGATCCTGTAGGTTTGAGAATTGCAGTTAACCGTTTGTATGACAGGTATCAACTTCCACTGTTTGTTGTTGAAAATGGACTGGGAGCTGTAGATATCTTGGAAAACGATACGGTTGAAGATGATTATAGAATCAATTATTTGAAACAGCATCTCATACAATTAGCCGAAGCGATTAAAGATGGCGCTGAAGTCATTGGATATACCAGCTGGGGGCCAATTGATATCATTAGTGCCAGTACCGGTGAAATGAAAAAGCGATATGGCTACATTTACGTGGACAAGGATAATGAAGGGAATGGTAGCCTGAAACGTTATAAAAAGAAAAGTTTTTATTGGTACAAGGAAGTGATCCGTAGTAACGGACTTAGTCTCTTCGAATAATCGCAGAAACCCGTGGAAGCACGATATTTCTTGTGCCTTCCACGGGTTTCTGCTTTTAGAACATTCTATTAATCTTATGGATTGAACAAAGGAACGATGGATTCATTTACGAGTTCAATGAATGTTTGTATGACAGGGGATTGATTTTTACTATCCCAGACAAGAGCTGTAACAGTATGAAACTCATTGTCTTTGATTTCTCGATAGATCACTTCATTTTGCAATAATAGGTGCATGGATGCTGGTACTAAGGCTACACCGATCCCCGTAGAAACCAACGAAATGACCGTGGACATTTCTTCAGTTTCTTGTACAATCCTTGGACTAAATCCTGCTTGGTAGCAAGAATTAATTACTCCGTCGTAGTGGACTTGGTTAGCCCGTCTTCCTGTAACAATAAAGTCTTCATTTTCTAAATCAATGAGTTGAATTGGAGATGCAGTTGTTGAATTTACAACTAATGGATGTTCTCTCGGTAAGGCGATTATCAAAGGCTCTTGTCTTATGATTTGAAGATTTATTTCTTCGCTTTCAATAGGTTCACTAATGATCCCTACGTGAATGGTTCCATCTTTTAATGCATTAATTTGTTCGGACGATGTCAATTGTTTCAAAACCACATGAATAGCGGGGTATTGAGCTCTATAATGCTTAATGATTGCTGGAAGAATATCATAGGCTGTAGAAGCGATAAAACCAATTACGATTTCACCAATCTCCCCACTTTTCATTAATCTAACAGTATGGATTGCTTCTTCTAAATGATCAAAAAGGTGATAAACCTTTTCTAAAAAAACTTTGCCTTCTTCAGTTAAATCAACATTTCTTTTTGTACGATGAAAAAGTTGTACTCCGATTTCCTCTTCCAATTGGCGAATCTGTAGACTTAAAGGTGGTTGTGCCATATTCAAACGGTTAGCAGCTTTACCAAAATGTAATTCTTCAGCAACTGTTTTGAAATATTTTAAATGTCGTAACTCCATCTGTTTTCTCCTTTTAGTAATACTTATTATGTATTATTGCCACGTTATATATATATTAGACGTTTTATTTTTGGTTTTGTAAAGTTAAATGTGAGAAGGGTGTGAAATTAATATCCAAATTTTAAAGGAGACGAGTACCTTGAAAAAGCTAACTAAAAACCAAACAATAATTTATCTTATTGTTCTGGTTATTATGTGGGGAGCCAATTGGCCATTAACTAAATTAGCACTAGCATACGCGCCACCAATCTTGTTTGCAGGGATGAGAACACTGATAGGTGGGGCCATTTTAGTTATTTTTGCTCTACCTAAATACAAGTCATTGCGATTCAAAGAAAACTGGTATATTTATGTAATTTCATCTTTGTTTAATATTATTTTATATTATGGTCTTCAGACGGTTGGTTTAAATTATATGCCTGCTGGATTATTTTCAGCTATTGTATTTCTTCAACCTGTCCTTTTAGGACTATTTTCATGGATTTGGTTGGGTGAGGCGATGTATGGCCTAAAGATTATAGGTTTAATCTTAGGTTCTATTGGTGTGTTTACATTGAGTGCAACTGGTTTTAACGGCAACGAATCATCAGTCGCAGGTGTAATTTTAGCGCTAGGGACCGCTCTTTTCTGGAGTTTTGGGGTTGTGTATATGAAAAAAACAAATGAAAGAGTAGATGCAACTTGGGCAATAGCACTCCAACTACTCATTGGTGGGGTGATTTTAACGGGGGCAGGATCAGTATCTGAGAATTGGACGGATGTTGTATGGAATGCACCTTTCATTTCCTATTTACTTATTATAGCGATATTTGTGATTGCAATTGGTTGGTTAATTTATTTCACACTTGTTGGTTCTGGAGAAGTAAGTAAGGTAGGTTCTTATACATTCTTAATACCAGTTGTCTCTATAGTGACAAGTACGCTATTTTTACATGAAAATATAACTATAAATATATTAGTGGGACTACTGTTAATTGTAATAAGTATATTGTTAGTTAATTATAAACCAAAAATCAACTCAGAAAAGTCGAACGTAAGACGAGCATCATAATAGTAAATTTAGATGTTTCCATAAAACCTGTACCCTATGTAAAGGACATTTCTAAAAAGAATTATACTGCTTGAGTTTTGTGATACAACAAGCCCAGGGTAAGTTTCCAATACAAATTTTTGATGAAGATAACTTTCCATATAATGAATGTACCTTAGTGTGCGCTAATCTCATCTTGAGAGTCCTAATGATCTTAGAAATGTACTTCCTTTTTTAGTAAAGTAAATATTCTACATCATTATAATTTAATCAGGAGGTTAGGGATTAAATCTGCTTTATACAAAAAAAGATTTTCCAAAGATTGCGCTCAGATTCTATTACTAGAGGGATTATATATGAGTAGGAGGAGAAACTATCATTTCGTAAAATAACTTCGGCTACAGACAAAAGTTAGGACACAGGAAAAGACTGGTTGGGTAGAGATTCAGTTCTATGGCTAGTTATCCTATCGATAACTTTAGTAGTTCTAGTAATTTGAGATCTGCTCAATTCTTCGATTCTTTACCCAGTTGGCTGAGAGTTATGGTCGTTGTAATCGACATCCTTGGATTTGGGCTCAAAATAGTTCGAGTTTTAATGAATTATAGATTTTCTCATTCTTCTAGATTTAATCAATGGGATCTTATACAACCCAGTTTTTCTGGTCGTATATAATGTGAACTTATAATACAAATGCTTACCTTTGGATTTCCAATGGTAAGCATTTTTTGAGTGGTTTAAACCAACAGAGGTATTTAATTTGAGTATGTATATTTATACATTTCGTCTTTTGCGGATATTCTCATCAATTCTGAAAATCAGTCATTTTCAGTAAAGTAAGGGTATAAGCATTCTCACTAATTCTGACGCCACACAAAGTGTATGAAGCTATGAATAGTTATGCATTTTTATACATTAAATAATATTTATTTTCTCCGAATGGGTGGGTTCGATTGTGAACCTACCCATTTTCCATTGAACACAGTTATGGTTCTTTCTGTAAACAAAATCACTAATTTGTCCGATACATACATAAGGATGATTTACTGTTAAATATACCCTTGAAAATTATGATTTCACATATCAACTACTTGAGACGTGCAGCCTATGTAATGTGACGACTAGAAAGGAGGTAGAGCGTGAATCGTGAAGAGGTTTTTCGACATTTTAAAAATGAGATGGCGTATTGGGATTAGCTCAGAAAGTATGCGATGTAGCTGCGTCTATTCCTGTATTGGGTGCCCTACCGAAAGCAGCAAGTCAAAAAATAGCTTCGATTCGTTCCGAAGTGGCTTCCTCTGGACCGTCATCCATAGTACATTTGCATACTGGTTCGGTGGTGACGGATTGTAATATTTAAAATATTGTATGGATTTTGACCATTCCATTTAAGCTTGATACAATAGGTTAAACTAAGTGGAGATACTTCAATATAGAATGGTGTGGTCTAAACTTGCAACATGAAAACGAACTTTTGGATGTATGGTTGTCTTTGTCTCACATCCATTCCACTTTAAATGATAAGTTAGAACAAGCTTTACTACAAAATTATGATTTATCTTTGAAGGAGTTTTATGTTTTGGGTTTTATATCCAATTCCGAGGAAAAAAAATTACGACTGCAGCAACTTCAAGAATTGGTGGGATTAAGTCAAAGTGCGACATCGAGACTCGTAGTGAGAATGGAAGCCAAAAACTGCGGGGCTTTACAAAGACATACATGCGAGGATGATCGGCGAGGTGTGTATACTCGGATTACGGAATTAGGTGAAAATAAATTCCAGCGTGCACTTCAAACCTTTAATCAGGTGTTACAATCAGAACTTCAGAAAGATGGAGTGAAGTCACAATTTCAAAATCTTACGCAAAAGCTGTTTTAGACTTTGATAGAAATGCTATGATTGGAAAGTGAATATTTACATGATTGCGCATGCATGTTTTTATCAGGCTTCCAACCATGTATGTATAGAAACGCCCTTCCAAAACTCCTCCTCATAGGAGGAGTTTTATCATCTGGAACCGTCGCTACTCCTTTGATTAAGAAACAGAGGCCGTATTGCGTTTTTCCTTGGCATTGCCGCGGTCGCGACGACTCAGCAGAAATCCGACCAGAGATGCCGTGGATTGCTGGAAAATCATCCCGAGTACAACAGGTAGTGCTACCGGGGCCGGGAAATAGGTGATGGCAAGCACGGCTCCTGCGCTAATATTGCGCATGCCGCCGTTAAAGACAAGCGCCGTACGGTCTGCATTATTCCACCGCATCAGTCCTGATATCAGATAGCCGATTGCATATCCAGTGGAAGCAAGGACGATTATGGATAGGCATACTCCGACAAGCTTGAGATTAAAATCGACCAGATAAGGCGCGATGACAGATCCGTTAATCATTACGACAAGAGCCATAGCCAGCTTGGAGAATGGGCCCAGTCGAGGTCCCCATACCTGCTTGATCTTCCCTTTAGTCCATTCGTTCAACACCATGCCGATTAGCGAAGGAACGACAATCATCCAGAACAGGCTCTGCATCATCGCCCAGGTATCGAGCTGCACATCCGCTCCGATCAGTAGGGACATGATGCCCGGAACTGCAAATGGGGCCAAAATCGTATCAATTAAAATGATCGCCAATGTCAGCGCCGTATTGCCTTTATAGATGTTGACCCACACGAAGCTGGAAATGCCCGTAGGGATAGCCGCACCAAGAATAAGTCCAGTGATCGTATAAGGATCATCATTGAAGGCCAGATGCCCCAGCATCATGGCAAGAAGCGGCATGGCCAGGTGAAGAATAAACAGACAGGCGATCAGTGGACCAGGATGTTTTATCACATGGACAAAATCCTTAAACCCCATACTGATGCTGCCCGCGAAGGTCATGAATGCAAACAGCCAGGGAGAGAGTTCTGTATATTGTGACAACGGCGTACCGATTAGGACGCCAATTAGAATGCTGATTGGTGTAATTAGCGGCATAGCTGCATTTAGTCTACGATTCAACGTGAGGAGCATACAAAACTTCCTTTTTTAACCTTAAGTATAGACCTTGCACCCCCGATTCGTAAATGATCTGTGACCTTGCTGCAGCCCGATAGAAGCAAATTTGAACGCTCCTGATGAACATAGATCAACCCTTCAAATTATTTCGGTATTCCAAAGGAGAGCAGCCCATTATTTTTTTGAATAGTCTGGAGAAGTAGTAAGGGTCCCTAAAACCGAGTTGTATGCTAATTTCTTTAATAGAAGCATTCGTCAAATCCAAAAGCTGACTGGCCCTCTGTATCTTCATTCTTAAATAGTAATCGACAGGAGAGTAGCCGGTGGATTGCTTGAATATCAAGTTCAGATGCTGCTTGGATACCTGAACATGCCGACTAAGTTCCTCAAGCGAAACGGTGGATTCCAATTGTTCACTCATATAGCGTGTTGCTTTATCCACATGACTCTGGTACGTACTGTCTTCCTTGCGAAATGCAACGGATACAACAAAACTCAGCAGATAACGGACAGTTTGCGATACTTGAACTAAATGTATGATGGAGTATGATTTATTCAGTAAAAGGTCGTAACACTGATGAAATAGCTCCAGTAGTTTGACTTCATCACTGGCGGCCATGGAAATATACGTTTTAAAAGGCTCAAATAATGCCATAAAGTCATCCACTTGGTCCCCTTTGAGATGAAACCAGTAAATCGTCCAAGGATCTCCATCGTCAGCCCCATAAGCATGCGGCATGTCCCTGGGAATGTACGCAAAGCTTCGCTCCGTCATGTCAATCATTAGGCCATCCTTTGTTCGTATCCAACCTTTTCCGCTGGCACAGTAGATGAATATATGAGAGTCACATCCGTGCATTCTTTCACGAAAATGATGGCGGGCATGGCTGAAGCAGCCTATATCCGTAATATATAGATTTTTTGTAAGCGGATTCGAATTTAATTTATCCAGCATATAGGGTGGAAGGACATATAACTTTTCACCCTCAAATCCATCAGCTTTCTTATTCATAATCTATCCATCTCCCAGCCGTAAGCGGCTCTAATGATGAAATACGTATATAATCCATCATAAACAGTGGATTGTCAATTGTCTGTAATGTCGCTTACTTGTAAGCTCTGAATATAAGGGCGACTATGAGGGAGTGATGGAATTGAGCACTTTCGATGCTAAGGCACGCGTGTGGGAGGAAACCGTGCAGATCCCAACGTATGGAATTGGTAAACCCGACAAAAATCCAATGTTTCTGGAGAAACGTGTCTACCAGGGAAGCTCCGGTCGAGTGTATCCGCATCCGGTAATTGATAAAATTGAGGATGAGAAGAAACTTGAAAATTACCAAATGGTTTTTCTGGAAAATAAATATTTGCGCATTGAGATCATGCCAGAGCTGGGAGGCCGCATTTATCGTGCGGTCGACAAGACCAACGGTTACGATTTTGTATATTATAACAGGGTCATCAAACCAGCGCTTGTGGGCTTATTGGGGCCGTGGATATCTGGAGGGATTGAGTTCAACTGGCCGCAGCATCACCGTCCCAACACTTATGGACCCGTTGAATACAAGTTGGAAGAACATGACGACGGAAGCGCAACGGTATGGGTGAGCGAAATTGATCGTATGTTCGGCACGAAAGTAACAGCTGGTTTTACACTACAACCGGATAAAGCATACCTTAAAGTTGAGGCCCAGCTATACAACCGGACTGCCGAGCCTCAAACGTTTCTATGGTGGGCCAATCCAGCCGTAGCGGTACATGAGCACACACAATCTGTTTTTCCTCCAGACGTATCAGCCGTGTTCGACCATGGAAAGCGAGATGTATCCCGTTTCCCGATCGCTACAGGCACCTATTATAAAATGGATTATTCTGAAGGTGTAGATATCTCCCGATACAAAAATATTCCTGTCCCCACTTCATATATGACCTATAAATCGGATTACAATTTCATAGGTGGTTACGATCATATAAAACAAGCCGGGCTTTTGCATGTGGCCAACCATCACATCTCTCCTGGAAAAAAGCAATGGACATGGGGAAATGGCGAATTCGGCCAAGCATGGGACCGGAATCTAACAGACGAAGATGGTCCCTACATCGAGTTGATGACGGGGGTATATACCGATAACCAACCAGATTTCACTTGGCTTCAGCCGTATGAAGAAAAATCGTTCTCGCAGTATTTTATGCCTTACAAACATATTGGTATGGTCAAAAACGCTTCAATTGACGCAGCCGTTAATCTGGAATTAAATCGCAGCGAAGGGACAGCACAGATTGGAGTCTATGTAACTTCGTCATTTCGTGAGGCTGTTGTGGAATTACGCAGTCAGCGGAAAGTTTATATTAAAGAAACCTTAGATCTGACACCTAATAAGGCCGTTATACAGAAGACAGTTATTTTGGCTGAGGATGGGGATTATGAACTATGCTTAACCGTCAAAGACGCGACCGGAAGGGAGCTGATTAGCTACCAGCCGAAGAAAAAGGAAGTTGAACAGATCCCGGCTGCTGCCGCCCCCCTGCCAGAACCGGAGGAATTAAGAACGAACGAAGAATTGTATTTAGCAGGACAACACTTGGAGCAATACCGTCATGCTACCTTTGAACCCGAGGCGTATTATCTTGAGGGCCTGAAAAGAGATAAAAATGACAGCCGCATAAATGTGGCATATGGTACGTTGCTTCTTCGTAGAGGATTGTATTCAGAAAGTGAAGAGTGCTTTCGTAAAGCTATCTCGCGGGTAACCTGGCGTAACTCTAATCCCTATGATGGTGAGGCCTACTACCAGCTTGGTTTGTCGCTAAAACACCAAGAGCGGATGGATGAGGCGTTTGCTGCATTTTATAAATCAGTATGGAGTGCGGCATGGCAAGACAGCGGGTATTTCTCACTGGCACAGATTGCGACAGAACAAGGGAACTATGAAGAAGCATTGGAGCTCGTGGAGCGTTCAATCATCCGCAATGCTCACAATTACAAAGCACGCAACCTGAAGTCGGCTATTCTTCGTAAGCTCGGCAGCTACGAAGCGGCAATAGCCTTCTCCAAGGAAACGATGAAGCTCGATATCGCCGATTTTGGAGCTTACCGTGAGCAAGCATTATCTTTAGAGGCTCTCGGGTTACGAGATGATGCTAAAACGGTCCTCGAAGAGTTGGGAAAATGGATGCGGGGAGATGTGCATAATTATATAGCGGTAGCATCGGACTACGCGGCGGCGGGACTCTATGAGGATGCAGCATGTGTGCTGGAAGAAGCTCCAAGGCAGGCGAAGACATACCCTATGCTGTATTACGTTCAGGCCTTCTGCTATGCTAAAATCGGCAAGCATGAGCAGGTGAACAATGCTCTCGCCCAGGCCGCAGATGCAGTACCCGACTACTGCTTTCCTAATAGTCTGTTTGAGTTGGATGTGTTACAATTTGCAATTCGAACGAGACCGGGGGACGGAAAGGCGCATTATTACTTAGGTAATTTACTCTATGATAAGAAACGGTATCTGGATGCTATTTCCAGCTGGGAAACGTCTCATTCCATTGACGATACTTACCCCGTTGTTCACCGTAATCTTGCTCTTGGATATTTTAACAAACAAGGCCAAGTAGAGAAGGCTCGCCATTCGTTAGAGCAGGCCTTTGCGTGCAATACTTCAGACGCGCGTGTTCTTTATGAGCTTGACCAGCTGTATAAGAAGCTGAACATCAGGCCCAACGACAGATTGAACCTAATGGAGAGTTATCCGAGAATCATAAAGCTTCGCGATGATCTGTTTTTGGAATATGTAACCGTTCACAATACGATGAAGCAACATAAGGTAGCTTTGTCCTTGCTGACAGGGAGAATATTTCATCCATGGGAAGGCGGAGAGGGGAAGGTAACTGGACAGTATAGGCTTGCCAAGGTAGAGCTTGCCAAGTCCGACCTGAGGTCTGGACGGATTGAACAGGCTGTAAAAGGGCTGCGGGAGGCTTTAGTGTATCCAGAGAATCTTGGCGAAGGTAAGCTAGAGGGTTCCCAAGATAACGATATTTACTATTATTTGGGCTGCGCGTATGAGCTATTGAAATTAACAGATGAGGCAAGGCAGGCCTTTTCCACGGCCTCTCAAGGACTGGGGGAACCTATTAACGCCATGTATTATAACGATCAGCAGCCGGATATGATATTTTACCAAGGATTGGCCTGGCAGAAACTTGGCTATGCGAAGGAAGGCGTGCGTCGATTCAACAAGCTCATTGATTACGCCGAAAGACACTTATTTGAACCCGTGAAAATGGATTATTTCGCGGTCTCGTTACCCGACTTTCTCATCTTTGAAGATGACCTGAATATTCGTAATCAGGTTCATTGTACTTATATGAAGGCACTTGGTTTGCTTGGATTAGGGCGACAGGACGAAGCTATCTTGCATTTTGAATCGGTGCTTAAGCTAGAAGCTAACCATCAAGGAGCATTGAACCATATGGACTGGGACTGGGAGGGGAAATCAAATGAATAATCGCATGAGAAAGTTACCGCGCAAATTGACGATCACCATGTGGGACTTCTCCTGGTATACAATGACACAGGAAGGTGAGCCCTACAGCGATCTTGAAGCCCGTTTTAAAGAAGCGGTCGAAAGAGGCTACAATACGATCCGAATATGTGCTATGCCATACATGTTGTTTACTGCGGATGGCAAACGTCCCGGTCCCTTGGAGTTTGCTAACCTTGGGGAAGTAGGCCAGCGTACGCGTTGGTATAACTGTCGTGGCGGCGCAGTGCTGGACGGGCATGCTCATTTACTTGAACTGTTTAAACAAGCTAAGGCTCATAACTGTTACATTATGTTATCCTCTTGGGAATATCAGCAGAGTCCCAGCTTTCTGGCTCATGCTGGGCTTAGAGATGAATTAGCTGCAATTCCCCCTAAGGAGAGATTCATGGCCATTGCAAAATCAATGGATCAGTTGATCCGTTTCGTCACAGCAGAAGGCTATAGGAACCAGATTATCTATACAGAGCTGCATAACGAAGTGGAATTTGGGCAGTTAAACGCCGTCGGAACGTCTGAAGGCATAGCCGAAACGAATGTACCAGCGCTTATTGAAGCCATGCAGCCCTACGTAGAAGAAGCAGTTGGATATCTCCGCCAATGTCATCCTGATATCATGATGACCGCCAGTTATACGTTAAATGAAGCCTACCCTAAAGCTTACGTCGCGCGCAATATGCAGGTTGCCCATTTTCATCTTTATATTAAAGGGGTACTCAATGAGCTTATGGAAGCGGCAGCGCTTTATGATGAGTTGGCGCCGTTCCCCAATCCATTCGTGCAATCCCTATTAAGAGAAGACGCTCCTCCATGTGCAGAGTGGACCCTGCCTCCGGAGCAGAATTGGCGGATGGAAGGCAATCCAGTCGGCATGAGGCTTATTTATTTGCACGACTGGGTAGATCCCGATCAATGGGATTTATTTTTGTACGATCGGTATGGAGACCATAAAATTGCCATGTTGCAGAAGGCCGACTCCCGATTGGAAGAGATTCATGAATGGACTCGTCATTCCGGCATTCCAATTGTCATAGGAGAAGGTTATGTAGGCTATACGCCGCTGTATGCCCAATTTGAAGAAGGCCCAATCGGTAAATTTATAGCTGAATATGTGTTGCGAAAAGGAATGGCACTCGGGTTCTGGGGAATGACCCTCTGCTCTAACTGTGCTCCCCATCATCCATTCTGGAATGATATCGCTTGGCAGCGCAAGTGGAATCAATTTATCCTGAATTCAGATTAACGAGTGAGGGGAGTGAACTCCATGAGAAACTATCGGGTTACAGTCAAAGACGATCAAAAACGAATTGTTAAAGGACATATCAAACTTGGCGGCACCAATCCAAAAGGAGAGGAAATCGGATTCACCAACTATTTTATGGAGAAGGACGGAGAGCCCTTTTTCGGTATTTGTGGTGAATTCCATTATGCCCGTTATGATGAACGCTATTGGGAAGACGAAATCATTAAAATAAAAATGGGCGGCGTAAACATCATTGCCACTTATATTTTTTGGAACCTACATGAAGAAGTTGAAGGTATTTTTAATTGGAGTGGGAACAAGAATCTTCGTCGTTTCATCGAGTTGTGCGGCAAACATCAGGTATACTCCATTATTCGGATCGGACCCTTCAATCACGGGGAAATTCGAAACGGCGGTATGCCGGATTGGTTATTTGGTCGACCATTTGAGGTTCGCTCTAATGATGAGGGGTATCTGTTCTACACGAGAAGATTGTATAACGAAATCGGTACCCAGGTTAAAGGGCTGCTATATAAGGAAGGGGGGCCGATTATCGGCATCCAAATCGAAAACGAACATCATCATTCATCTGCCCAGTGGGCATTGACTGTAGGAATTAATGATATGTGGTTAAACAGCGGAAGTGACGGTAACTCGCATTTGTTAAAACTTAAAGAAATAGCTCTGGAAGCGGGGATTGATACTCCGATCTATACGTGCACAGGATGGGGAGGAGCCACAACTCCTGTCCCTGATATGCTGCCGTTATGGGGCGGGTATGCCTATTGGCCATGGATCTACTACGAAGAGGGACGTTTGGAGGGGATGGACGAGCATCCTGCGACACCGGAATATATTTTCCGAGACAAGCATAATAACGAGATTCCAAAGAGCTACAATTTCGAGCCTCAATATGCTCCTGAAGACTATCCGTACGCTTGCTGTGAAATGGGTGGCGGCATGGTTCAATTTTATAAATATCGGTTCGCCTTTCCCTACCGTAGTGTTCCAGCGATGACTGTCATGAAGGTTGCAGAAGGCTGTAACCTGATCGGATACTACATGTATCATGGGGGTTCCAATCCTCGAGGTCAGGTTAACCCATATACAAATGATCTAGCTACACCCAAAATATCCTATGATTTCAACGCCATGATCGGCGAATTCGGTCAAGTAAGGGAGTCATACCAAAGAACAAAGCTGCAACATTACTTTTTTTCAACGTTCCAAAAGCAATTCTCTCTAACAAAGACTATTCTGCCAGGGGATACGTCCCAGATGGACCCTTATGATGTGGAAACGTTACGATATGCAGTGCGATCCAGTGCCAGATCGGGGTACCTATTTCTAAATAATTTCCAAGACCATGTCGAAAATGACGACCTGTGCGATTTTAATGTGAGCATTGAGCTGCCCGAGGAAACGATTGTAATCCCTAGTCAAGGTGAACTGACGTTAGGACGTGATAGTTTTGCCATATTGCCATTTAACTTCAATTTAGATGGAATGAAGCTCAAATATGCTACGGCACAGCTGATAACAAGGATAGAAGAAGATGGAGAAGTATATTATTTTTTCTTTGTACCAGCGGGCATGAAAGGAACGTATGCAATGGAGTCACAAGATATCATCAGTGCCACAATCGACAAAGGTTCGATAGAGCAATTCGATGGGAAAACGATCATTAAGGTTGCTGAAGAGGAGGATAGTCTCATCCATCTGGTATCTGAAAGTGGCAAAAAAGTTGCCATCTACACGATGACTGATGAGCAAAGTCTTACATTTTGGAAGGTAAATATGCAAGGCCGAAATAGAGTCATTTTGACAAATGCCAATCTACTAGTATCTGAGGGCGATTTAAGGCTGGAATCAACGGGCCAAGAAAGGGTAACCCTGAGTGTATTCCCGGATTTTGACGCCTCATTCACATCTATTTCCGGTGGAGAACTGCTTGAAATATCAGAAAACAATGTATTCAAAACGTATCGTTTAAAGGCTCCTAAGAAAGAAATCCAGTTCAATTTGAAAAGGGTAAATAACGATAAATTTACTATTGATTTCGAAACAGATGCGTTTCATGGAATCAAGGAGGCTCTGCTGCGTATCGATTATACTGGAGATATCGGTTATGCTTTTATCGATGGCGAACTGATCAACGATAATTTCTGCAACCATACGACCTGGGAAATAGGTTTGAAAGCATTTGAACATCGGCTCATCGAGCAAGGGTTGTACGTGTATATTTCCCCCATTCGAAAGGGTAAGGTTCTCAACAGCAATACGACTATGGCGGGCTGGAACGAGGCGACAAAGGAACGTATCGTAGATATCGGTTCGGTTAACCTTGTGCCTGTATATGAAATCAAAATCACCATATAACCCAGAAGGTTATATGGTGATTCTTTTCCAGAATAATCTACATAAAGTAATCAGCCAGTGAATACATGAGTCTTTTTTATTTTCTTAATGTGTTTTTAGTAGATACCGGCTTTTTTCGATGTTTGTTTGATCCCGTTGCTTCCGTTAACTACAGTTTTTCCCCAATCCGTCAGATTGCCATTAGGTCCTGTTACAAGATCAAGGTAGGAAAGGTTGGAACTATTACCATACCAGGACCAGGCTAACCAGCCTATCCCTTTGGATTGTCCGTATCTCATGATTTCTGTCTCGTCGACATCTGCTCCTTGATGGTAACCGCCAAATTCACCAATAATCAGCGGAAGTCCTTGATTCAGAACGTTATCAATATTGGTTCGAACAGTTTGAGCATCTTTACCCGCGAACTCATACATATGGATGGAGAATACCGTATTTTTCAAAGAATCAGCTGCAAATACAGATTTACCAAAGTCATTGATAGACTGAGGATATTGTCCCCATCCGGCACAATCGACGATGAGCGTATTTTTGATACCTGCGTTTCTCAACTTGGGAATCGCTTGCTTGTATCCATCAGCCCAACCACTCCCATTCCAAGAACCATACCATTCGTTCGCAATGTTTACGATAACCCGATCTTCCTTGCCGATCAGAGCATCTTTTATGCTAATCCAGTAGTTCACAGCTGCATCCAAAGACGCGTAGTCGTCTTTGCCCGTAGCGTCATGAACTTCAAGCACAGCAATCATTTTGTAACTCGTGACGAGAGAGATCATATTTTTCACGGAATTAATGTCATCCTTGGTGTACTGGTTTCCGTTTGAAAGGACAATTCGGACGGTATTAGCACCTGTCTGGGCAATTGCCGGGATAGCTGTATAAAGATCGTTTTTGTACCAAGTGTGAGCATGATTGACGCCTCTCATAACAAACGGCTTGTCTGTAGAATCATACAATTTGGTACCGCTTACATAAAATCCTGAAGCAGCTTGTGCCTTGGAGAAGAATCCCCCCAAACCAATCATGATAAGCACACCGACGAGTCCAGACAATAATGCTTTTCTTAACAATACCTTCATTTTTTTACCTCCCTAAATATATTATTCAACTTCCTGCTATATAGAGATGAAGTAGGTATGTAAGTATGTATACAGCAGTAAGCTAAACACAACATAAAACGCTTTCATTTTTGGTGATAGTTATTTTTTGTTATTCTATCATTTGTATTTTTGTTATGCAATTGATTTTTTTAGCTATTTTTTTGCTTTTGAAATGCAGATACATAGATTACTTATTTATGTGTGATTTTTCTATGATTTTATTGTGCTCGTTGCTTCTATTAAGGTGTATTCCTTCGATATTTATTTGTAATTTAGTTTTTTAAGATAAAAATAACCTAACTAGTTTTTCTTTAGTGTGCCTAGATTATGTAGATAAACCTAACGTTCTGCTTGGCTGATTATCTTGAACAAAGGTGAGATCTATCGGAAGCAATACTTAAGCTTCACCACGATATTAAATTATAGTATGATATTCTTATGAAAAATTTTACCAGAGTGAATAGGGGCAAGCTGATGAGAAAACCAATCATTGCAGTCGATATGGACGATACCATCTGTCATCTCGTCAAACGAGCCATATACCATAACAATAGTGAATTTCCCACTCATCCGCTTCGGTATGAAGAAATGTTAGATTGGAACACTGATCATCTACGTCATCCGAAGAGCACGCTTGATGTATTTTATGGACGACCGGGTTTGTTTGAGGAACTTGAACTATTTGACGAGTATGTTGTAGAAGAAATGGAAAATCTTTGCAATGCTTTTGATGTCATTATTGTGACAGCGGCAGAACCCAAGACCGTCGTAGAGAAATGGAACTGGCTTCAAAGACATATGCCATTCATTCCGATTGAGAACTTTTTCCCATGTAAACGAAAAAACCTGATTAACTATGATCTCCTGATTGATGATGGTCCTCATAATTTAGTGCCTGCGCTAGAGGCGGGGAGAAAGGTGCTTTGCATTCCTCATCCATGGAATCTGAGAGCAAGAGAGCAATATGAGTTCCCCGTCATGACATCCTGGCAAGGGGCAAAAGAACGAATCGACTCCATTTTAGGGGTTCTGTATAAATAATAGAACCATTCGTAAAACAGCTGGCTCCTTTGGAACTGGCTGTTTTGCTAGAAAGAATAGCACTAATGATTGAAATGAAATGGTACAATTGATATGCAAATCCATGAGGAGGGAACGTGTATGACCATGACTATGGGGCAGGTTGTGAATCATCTGACCAAGGGAATAAGCATACCCAACACCAGCGTAGATCTGCTGGAACCAGGATTTATAGATATTGAGGTACACGGAATTGTAACCGCTTTCTCTGCTTCGCAGTATGTGATAGAACAAGCTATTTCTCTAGGTGCAAATTTTATCATTACGCATGAAGGCATCTTTTATAGTCATCAGAGGATGCATGAATGTTTACTACATGATCCTGTTTTTTTGCAAAAATCTCGCCTCATTGCCGATGCAGGTATAGGCATTTATCGGTTTCATGACACCATACATCGTTATCAACCGGATGGAGTGATGGTTGGGCTTCTTCAGGCGCTTGGCTGGCACAACTACATTGTGAAGCAGCAGCCGACGGCCGCCATTTTGACTATTCCGGTTATGGAAGTTCAGGAGATCGCTGAATATATCAAAGCCAAACTACATATTCGTTATGTACGGGTGGCTGGCGAGGTTTCCATGCCGTGTGAACGAGTGGGAATCTCAGTAGGATACAGGGGAGGTGGTGAACTAGCCATTCCATTATTTCTAAATGAAAATGTAGATTTAGTCATTGCCGGTGAAGGCCCAGAATGGGAAACACCAGAATATGTTAAAGATGCTGTCTACCAAGGTCAAAGTAAAGCACTTATCATGCTGGGACATGCTGAAAGTGAAGCACCTGGGATGAAGTATCTCGCAGATGTACTTTCCGCTCAATTTCCAATGCTCCCCGTACACTTTATTGAAGATCGCCCGGTGTTTCAAATATTGTAATGAGAACACGTCTTTTGTGATGGTCATCCAGCACTGCTGTTATATCCGTTCATCCACTTTATGAAATGGAGGCAAGATGATGGGAAGCAGAGTGAATATGCCGTTCAAAACGGGCTGGAAGTTTATAGAAGGTAATTACGCAGGTGCTGAGAAAATGGACTACAACGATGAGCATTGGCGACTCCTTCAAGTCCCTCATGATTGGAGCATTGAGAAGTCCTTTGATCCACATATGCTGTATGGTGGCAATCAAGCTTATTTGCCGAGATGGTCTGTCGGATGGTACAGAAAGCATTTTAATGTGAAGCCTTCCTCTCCAAAACAGCGCGTATACATACAATTTGATGGCATTCACAGTAACAGTGAGGTTTGGATCAATGAACATTTTGTGGGCAAGCGGCCCTATGGATATGTTAGCTTTCAATATGATTTGACTCCATATATTCGGTGGGATGAGGAGAATGTGATTGCCGTCAAAGTGGACAATACGATTCTTTCACCTGACAGATGGTATTCCGGGGCCGGTATTTATCGTAATGTTTGGCTGATTTGTACGAATTATATTCATATAACCGAATGGGGGACTTACATTACCACACCTGAAATTTCGCCAGATGAAGCCAAGGTAACTGCCAGAATCCAGGTCACTAATCATCACGCGCATGCCGTAGAGTGTACGATTATGACTGAAATGCTGGACCCACAGGGACAGATCAAAGGAAAAGTTGAAAACCGAGTCACTCTTTCGAGCTGTGAAACGGGGGAAATAGAGCAAAAAACGCGAGTTTTAGAGCCAGAACTATGGTCACCGGACAACCCAGTGCTCTACGAAGCCCAGACGACGATCTATTGTGACAATACAGAGGTGGATCGTTATTGTACTCCTTTTGGTATAAGAGAAGTGAAGCTGGACACTCAAAAAGGTTTATTTCTGAATGGGCACATCTTAAAGCTAAAGGGAGTGTGCATTCACCATGATTTAGGCTGTCTGGGGGCTGCTTACCATGATACAGCCATGAAAAGAAGGCTTCAAAAGCTGAAGGAAATGGGCTGTAACTCGATCCGTTTTGCTCATAACCCGATGGCGCCCGAATTATTAGATTTATGTGATCAGATGGGGTTCTTGGTGGTTGATGAGGCTTTTGACAAATGGAAATCTCTTTTCTATGAGCATTTATATGATGAGTGGTGGGAAAAAGATCTGGAAGCAATGTTGCTCAGGGACAGGAACCATCCCAGTGTTTTCATGTGGAGCGTTGGGAATGAAGTGGAGAATCAAGGTCAGCCATCCATGCTCAAAATGTTGGAGCAGCTCGTGGGTTTCTGCCATGAAAAAGACCCAACCCGACCAGTTACATGTGCGCTTGAGCCGCATAATACACCGATCAGCTTGCGTGAGGGTTCAATTGAGGCCAAAGTGGAGCATACCAAACAGCTGGCACAACGAGTGGATGTTCTAGGGTTAAACTATCAGGAGCAGTGGTATGAGCACTATAGGGCGGCCATGCCGGATACGCTTATCCTTGGAACAGAAACATTCCCATACTATCGGGGTAAGGATAACCGGGTTAAAGGTTATTTGCCTCTGAATCCCTGGTTTGATGTCGCTAATCATGATTATGTGATCGGTCAATTTGTTTGGAGTGGAATTGACTATTTGGGAGAAACGAGTTATCCCTCCAAAGGGTGGTCTTCGGGCCTGATTGATACTTGCGGATTCCACAAACCAGTATCTTATCTCCAACAAAGTTTATGGTCTAATCAGCCTGTTGTGCACATAGCCGTATTTAACGAACATATGAAATCGGAATTTAATCCGACATGGACGATGCACTGGAAATCTCCGGCTATGGATGATCACTGGACATTTCCTGAATACGGTGGAAAATTGATACGGTTGGTTACCTTCACCAATTGTGAGAGCGTGGAATTGATCATGAATGATGAATCATACGGTGAGAGGAAGTTAGTGGACTATCCTAATCATTTAATCGTATGGGAGCTTCCCTATACACTGGGCAAAATCCGGGCTGTGGGTCGTAATGGAAACAAGAAGGTTTGTGAGCATGAATTAACCACTGCCGGACTTCCTTATGCTCTAAAGTTGGAGGCTGATCGGGTAATTCTACCTGCTGATGGGTATGAGATATCTCATGTGGAAGTAACCGTCATAGACCAAAATGGGATCATTGTACCTAACCAGGATTTTGATGTAGCCTTTAAACTACAGGGTGATGGTCGTATCCTTGGAATAGACAATGGTGATCTCACCAGCGATGAATCCTTCAAGGGGAATGAGAGACGAACACACAGAGGAAGGTGTCTCGTTGTTGTACAATCGGGTTATGTGGCTGGTGAGTTGTTGCTTCAAGCGTCCGCAGATGGAGGGTTGCTGGGAGAAACCAGACTGAAAATAGAACAAGAACGCAAATGATAATTCAAGGCTGATTCAGTCTAGAGCTTGTATGGTTTAATTAAAAAGGTCTGAATAGGTGGTGGGCGCGCATGCCCTACCTGCTCAGGTCTTTTTTAATATGTTTACAACTGACGGTCAATAACGATCTATGACTATAATTCTCTTTTTGACAAATAGTTTGGATGCGAATAGAATGACTAATTATAATATAACTTATTAAAAGATTAATAAAAAGTGGTGATAAGGAGATAAGTAAATGCCAGTAGAACCATCCATGAATCCTCGGGTAATTCGTAATATTTTGTTCTTATTATTCGCTTTACCAGGTGTAGCTTTTGCTTCCTGGGTGTCTCGAACGCCTATTATACGGGATATTTTGCGTGTCTCGACTGCCGAAATGGGAATCATTATTTTTGGATTAGCTGCAGGTTCTTTAGTGGGACTACTCAGTGCAGGCAATATGATTTCTCGTGTAGGTGGACGGGTGGTCATTCTGGGAAGTGCGATTTTGATTGTAAGCGGTTTTGTCATTGTAGGGTTGGGAACTGCATTTTCGCTCACGAGCATCGTGTTTGCTGGTTTAGTCATCTTTGGAGGTGGTTATGGGACAGCAGAAGTAGCTCTGAATGTCGAAGGTTCCGCGGTAGAAAATCAATTGCAAAAAACGCTTTTGCCGGCTTTTCACGGTTCATTTAGTATGGGGACACTTGTAGGTGCAGTCATCGGTTCTGGAGCAGCGGCACTACACATACCTGTTGTGGTCCATTTTGGAGCAATGGCTGCCATGATTGCAGTGGTAACTTTCTATTTTTATCGTTTTCTGCCTCACGATACAGGTATAGAGAAAGAAGTTCCTACTCAAAAGGTTGGATCTAATCTCAAGGCGCAGCTTGCTGTATGGAAAGAAAGACGAATTTTATTGATCGGTATCATCGTGTTAGGTATGGCGTTTGCAGAAGGGTCTGCGAATGACTGGCTACCGCTAACGATGGTGGATGGTTATGGCGTGGATTCTTTAACAGGTTCCTATATGTATGGACTATTTGTGGCAGCGATGACCATTGGACGTTTTACCGGAGGATTCATACTGGATAAATACGGCCGTGTCCCTGTATTGAAAGGAAGTGCTGTCCTGGCTGCTATCGGTATCATTCTAGTGATCTGGGGACAGCATTACCTCATAGCCGGAGTGGGCGTCGTATTATGGGGGCTTGGAGCCTCACTTGGTTTTCCTGTGGGCTTATCTGCTGCCGGAGATGACCCTCGTGGTGCAGCTATCCGGGTTGGAGCCGTAGCCACGATCGGTTACATTGCCTTTTTAGTAGGTCCCCCAGGCTTAGGGTTTTTAGGTGAATATGTTGGACTTCTGCATGCCTTGATCGTAGTGCTTGTTGGCGTTATTGTTGCTGGCTTGATATCCGGTGCAGCCCAACCTATTGGGGTGAAAGAAAAGAAATCAAATTAAAATATAAAGGGGATTGTCGCATGACTATGAAAACGGAAAAACAAAAGATGATGGATGGGGAACTGTATGTAGCTGCTGATCCTCAATTAACGCAAGAAAGAGAGTATGCGAGAAGATGTGTACGTCTCTTTAATCAGACGGCAGAGACGGATCATGACTACCGTGAAAAGTTACTTAAGGAGCTTTTCGGATCAACTGGTGAAAATATAGGTATGGAACCCAACATACGCTGTGACTACGGATACAATATCCATGTTGGGGAAAATTTCTACGCCAACTTTGACTGTACCATTTTGGATGTTTGCGAAGTGCGTATTGGAGATAATTGTTTCCTGGCTCCAGGAGTTCATATTTACACAGCGACTCATCCCATAGATCCGTTTGAACGAATCGCTGGCCCTGAGTATGGGAAACCTGTAACGATTGGCAACAATGTATGGATTGGCGGTAGAGCAGTTATTAATCCCGGTGTTACGATAGGTAATAATGTCGTCGTGGCATCAGGAGCAGTAGTAACCAAGGATGTTCCAGACAATACGGTTGTAGCTGGAAATCCAGCACGAGTGATTAAGCAAATTAAAATATCCTAAACAGCATACAAGTAAATCGTTTAATATTTTGTACCGATGATCCTATTAAAAGGGCTTCTTATTTTAATAGGATCATTTGAATTTAAAGACTTGAACACTTAGGATCTCTTGGAGGACTATACAGAGTAATAAATAATCATATTCATCCGAACCAGTGTTTCTCCTAGATTATAGTAAATGTGTGGGCGGTCTGCTTTAAAGCGGATCGAATCCCCAGCTTTAACCGTGTACATTTCTTCGCTAATTTTTACCACCATCTCACCCTCAAATACCGTAATAAATTCTTCTGTACCTTCACGGTGCGGCGCTGAACTCAGTTCCCCGCCTGCTTCAATCTCTACGGTGTAAACCTCAAAATTTCTACTTCCTTCATAGGGGAAAAACGGATACAACCGATAGTGATTATTTTCTTCAAGCACTTGTACTTTGCTTTTAGGAACGACTACTGCATCTGCAGGTGGTTCATTAATCAGAGCAGTGAAAGAGATTTTTAAGCCGTTCGCAATTTTCCATACGGTTGTAATCGAGGGATTAGATTCTCCCCGCTCAATCTGACCGAGCATCGTTTTACTGATCCCCGTCAGATCAGCTAATTTATCTAGACTTAATTTTCTTTCATTTCTTAGATACTTCAAATTTTTACTTAAAATCAGATTAATATTCTCCATAATTCTTCGCTCCTATTGTGCTTTATAAAGAACATATTGTACAATCATAAAGTACAAATGTGCGCTTCAACGTACATTTCATTCAATTATAACATACGGGAGTTGATTGTTGCATGCCGTTTATTCCGTTCCTTTCTTATGTACTTGTTACCAGCTTTACGCCAGGTCCCAACAATATTATGTCTTTAGACAGTGCCAGACGGTTGGGTTTGAAAAAAGCATTCCCATTCTTGCTGGGAGTAACAGCAGGCTGTTTCGCTATTATGCTGTTAGCCTGCTATTTTAATCTTGCTTTGTATCATTTTTTGCCACGAGTTAAGATCTGGATGAATGTCCTCGGCAGTCTGTACATGCTCTATCTGGCGGTGAAAATTGCAAGGAGCAAATCCTCTACGGACGATAATGATCACAATGAGGGATATTCCTTCAAATCAGGACTGCTGCTGCAATTTATCAATTTAAAAATCATTTTGTATGGTATTACGGTCATTTCAACGTTTGTAATGCCTTATGATGTATCGTATGTAGAGCTTATTACGATTTCATTACTCCTGACCTGTATTGGTTTTGTAGCTGTAGTATGCTGGGCGATTTTTGGCGCTGTGTTTCAACGTTTCTTGAATAAGCATGAGCGTTCCTTCAATATCATAATGTCCTTATTGCTCCTTTATAGTGCACTATCGATATGGATGTAAATGAGCACCTTATTCATCATAGAAAAGAAGGGTTCCTGACTATAGGCAGGAGCCTTTTTTTCGTGTGAATTGAGCTTATTCTACGAGTCATAACATACAATCGAACAGAATGGATGAGTCTCCTGATCATTTAGCTGCAAAACGGGTATTACCTTAATAGATAAAGCTGTTGACAACTTGTATATACATGACTTAATCTTGTATATACAAGATATTGAAAGCGTTATATTATTTTTACGCTACTTCATTTCGCAAGAAAGGAATGAGCATGAATGGAAGCAATGAACAAGACTTTAATTCCTCAAGATAAAGATTGGTGGCGTAAATCAGTAGTCTATCAGGTTTATCCCAAAAGTTTTAACGATACGACGGGCAAAGGAACCGGTGATATAAGAGGGCTGACGCAAAAGCTGGATTATTTAAAAAAACTGGGTGTTGATATTGTCTGGTTGCAGCCTGTATATGTCTCACCACAACGTGATAACGGGTATGATGTAGCCGATTATTGCCGGATTAATCCTGATTATGGAACAATGCAGGATTTTGAAGAATTGAGCGAGGGAATCCGGGCACGTGGGATGTACTTAATGATCGACATCGTGGTTAACCATTCTTCCACAGAACATGCCTGGTTTCAGGAGGCACGGCTTTCTAAGGATAGTGAGTATAGGGACTACTATATCTGGCGTGATCCAGCACCCGATGGTGGACCACCAAACAATTGGGTTTCCAAATTTGGTGGACCTGCTTGGCAATATGACGAGGCAACAGGCCAATATTTCCTGACACTATTTGATAAGACTCAGGCGGATCTAAACTGGGAAAATCCCAAAGTCCGTCAGGAAGTTGTCAATCTGCTGGAATTTTGGGCTGAGAAGGGAGTCAGTGGTTTCCGGCTCGATGTCATCAACTTGATCTCCAAAGATCAACAATTCTCGAATGATGATGGGAGCACGGTTCCTGGCGACGGACGTAAATATTATACGGACGGTCCACATGTGCATGAATACATTCATGAGTTACATGAGAAAGTATTTGCCAAACAAAATAGCGTCACTGTGGGTGAGATGTCCTCTACCTCCCTAGAGCACTGCATCCGTTATTCCAATCCAGAGAGAAAAGAATTGTCCATGACCTTTAATTTTCATCATTTGAAGGTGGATTACCCAAATGGACAGAAGTGGGAACTCATGCCATATGATTTTGAAATGCTGAAAAAGCTATTCTCGGATTGGCAAACGGGCATGCAACAGGGTGGCGGCTGGAGTGCATTGTTTTTTAATAATCATGATCAGCCAAGGGCAATCTCTCGCTTTTTGGATGATGGCCAATACCATGCGGAAAGCGCCAAGCTGCTGGCAACCACGCTACATGGTCTTCAAGGTACACCTTATATATTTCAAGGTGAAGAAATTGGGATGGCCAACCCGCAGTGGGCAGACATTGAAGAGTTTCGGGATGTTGAATCTCTGAATATGTATCGTATTTTACAGGAGCAAGGCAAAAGTGCAGAAGAAGCATTGAATATCATTCGAGAGCGGTCTCGTGATAATTCGAGAACACCGATGCAGTGGGATGGCACTCGCAATGCGGGCTTCACTACAGGCACTCCTTGGATTAAAGTAGATGAACGATATCCACAGATTAATGTTCAGGCTCAGTTAGAGGACCCGAACTCTATCTATCACCATTATCGTAAGCTAATTCATCTGCGTAAGACGGTGCAAGTCATTACCGATGGGAATTATCAACGCTTGGACGAAGCTCATCCTCAGGTCTACGCCTATCAACGCAGCAATGAAGAGGAGACTTTGATCGTCATCTCTAATTTTAGCGGACAGGATGCGCAATTCCGTATACCGGATTCATTTTATTCACGATTAATAAATCAAGCGTTGGATGCGGCTGAGCTCTTAATTGGTAATACCCAGCACGCCCCAGAGCTAAAACAAGTGATCTCTTTAACCCCATATGCTTCATATATGTGGATTGTTCGTAGACTTAGTGAATAGTATGGAGACATCTAGTAGCACCCCGGGCACGTTATTTTGATAACCGGGGTTGCTACTTTAAAATGAGCAAACGTTAAGGGAGTGGGCTAAATGGCGATTGAAAGATCACAGGTAGAAGACATTATAAAAGCCGTTGGTGGCAAAGACAACATAGAGGCCTCTACGCATTGCGTAACTCGTCTGCGATTTGCCCTTTATGATGATAAGCTGGTTGATAAAGATGCACTTGAACAAAATGATCTGGTCAAAGGCCAATTTTCTTCACAAGGACAATATCAGGTCGTGATTGGCCCAGGTCTGGTGGATAAAGTATATGACGAAATGATCTCCATTACAGGAGGTAGTCGGGCTTCTAAAGACGATGTCAAAAATGCGGCAAGCAAAAAACAAAATCCAATTCAGCGTGCTATCAAGACGCTGGCAGATATTTTTATCCCCATCTTGCCCGCAATCGTGACTGCAGGCTTATTGCTTGGAATAAATAATATTTTGACTGGCAAGGGAATCTTCTTCGAAGGTATGGCTCTGGTTCAGGTCTATCCTCAATGGACCGACTTTGCTGCTATCATTAACACCATTGCCAGCACCGCCTTTACATTTCTACCTGCCTTAATTGGATGGTCGGCTGTTGTCCGGTTTGGCGGCAGTCCTTTACTCGGGATCGTACTGGGTTTGATTCTGGTTCATCCAGATCTGCTAAGTGCATACGGTTATGCAGATGCCGTTACCAAAGGAACCGTCCCGGTTTGGAATTTGTTTGGGTGGGAAGTGAACAAGATTGGTTATCAAGGACAGGTTTTACCCGTTTTAGCATCCGCTTACGTGCTCGCGCACATTGAGAAATTCCTAAATAAGAAGATAGCAGATTCATTTAAACTGTTACTTGTAGCACCGATTACATTATTAATAACGGGATTTCTGGCATTTACAGTGATCGGTCCGGTTACTTTTATGATTGGTAATGCTATTACGTCTGGTCTTGTATACGTTTTCGATTTGGCTCCTGCGCTGGGAGGCCTGATTTATGGAGGCTTGTACTCCTTGCTCGTGATTACGGGAATGCACCATACTTTCCTGGCGGTGGACGTGCAATTAATTGGTACGCAGGGTGGAACATTCCTTTGGCCGATGCTGGCGCTGTCCAATATCGCTCAGGGTGCCGGAGCACTGGCAATGATGCTGGTATTGAAGGAGCAAAAGGGAAAAGGATTGGCTCTTACCTCTTCAGTGTCTGCATTTCTGGGTGTAACCGAGCCTGCCATATTCGGGGTGAATATCCGATATAAATATCCGTTTGTATTCGCAATGATCGGTTCCGGTATTGCAGGTATACTGCTCACCGTAAATCATGTGATGGCTTCTTCCATTGGTGTGGGCGGGATTCCAGGCTTCTTGTCTATTTTCCCAAACAACTGGGGTGTATTCTTCATCGGGATGGCGATCGTGTTAATTGTGCCATTTGCTTTAACTTTAATGTATGGCAAGTTGTTAACTAAGCGCCGTCAGGCTGCACCAGCCAATGATTCCGTACAAAAAGACTCGCTTCCGCAAAATACCGCAATAGATGTGCTTGAAGTGAGGACTCCCGTACGAGGACGTGTTGTACCGTTGGAACAGGTCCCTGACCCGGCTTTTGCCGAACGGCAGATGGGGCAAGGTATTGCAGTGGAACCGAAGGATGGCAAGATTCTTGCCCCATTCAGGGGAAAAGTTATTCATATCATGATGAAAAGCAAGCATGCCTTGATTTTGGAGCATTCGACAGGTGTACAGATTCTGGTACATGTGGGGATCAATACGGTGTCACTGAAGGGTGAGGGATTCACCATGCATGTGGAGACCAATCAAACCGTGGAGCAAGGACAACTACTGATGGAATTTGACCGTGATCTGATTCAGAAATCCGGATATCCCGTCATTACACCAGTCATTGTCCCGGATGGTCAGAGTATGATTGAATCGGTTGAGGAACTGCCAGGTGAGGCAGACGATTTGCAGTATACCTTAATGAGAATTCATTTGAATTCTTCATCAGGTCATAGGAATTAATTCAGATTCAATTCGCACAGTCTATTATAGTGAACAGGGAAGTGAAAGAATGCTACAATGAACGTGGTGATGAAAATTGACAAAGAATATATTTTTGCAAATTTATCAGGAGTACTCGGGACAGATCCAGACAGGCGAATTGGCTCCAGGCACGAAAATGCCATCTGAAAATGAACTGGCCCGAGAGTATAACACTTCTCGTGAAACCGTACGTAAAGCACTTCACTTGCTTGCACAAAATGGGTATATCCATAAAATAAAAGCTAAAGGATCTTTTGTTCTGGATATTGGACGGATGGATTTTCCTATAGGAGGACTGGTCAGTTTCAAGGAAATGTCTGAACGAATTGGGCGTACATCACGAACCATTGTACATGAAAATCAGCTAATTCCAGTTCCAGATGACATAGCCAATCATCTTGAGATTGACAAAGACAAGTATTTGGTCTGGAAAGTTATTCGTGCGCGTGAGATTGAAGGTGAATGCGTCATACTGGATAAAGATTACTTTCGATCAGACATTGTACCTGTGCTTACCGAGGAAATTAGTCGTGGGTCCATCTACGAATATTTGGAGGGAGAGCTCCATCTTCAAATTAGTTATGCCAAAAAAGTGGTTTCTGTAGAAAATGCAGACGAAGAAGATCATAGGCTGATGGACCTTCAGAACTACACTCATGTGGTCGTAGTGCGTAACTATGTTTATCTGGAGGACACCACGTTGTTCCAGTATACCGAGTCAAGGCATCGGCTAGACAAATTCCAATTTATCGACTTTGCCAGACGTTCCCACGGTGAAGACAAGAGAGCAGATTTTTTAAAATAACGATCATAAAATAGTTAAGAAACCCCGTCTTTTAAGACGAGGGTTTCTTTTTTACCTTGGATGCAACTGCTAAGCAAGCTTGTATACTGGCATTTGAGGGATTTGAATTTGCGTTTTATCCAAAAGCTGTTTATTGGATATTAAAAGGTTATATACTGTTTAGAATACAATTCCATGATCAATGCAATGGGAACGAGGTGTATGTTATTTATGTATAGAGTGGCGATCTGCGATGATGAGCACAAGCAGAGAGAACTTGTTAAAAATATGCTGATTACTTTGTCGATAAAGACCAGTATAGAATTTAAAGTTGAATTATTCGACTCCGGAGAACAGCTGGTATCTCATTATCAAAACCATGAGTCTCCATTCCATATCTTAATATTGGATGTTGAAATGAATGGCATGAACGGAATTCAAACCGCCCAAAAAATAAGGAGTTTAAATCACCTGGATGAACAGATTGTTTTTTTAACGAGCTACCCTGAATATATGGTGGAAAGTTTTGACGTAGTCACATTTCAGTATTTAATAAAACCGATTGCTCCCCATATCTTTGAGGAAAAAATGATAAAGCTGTGTCAATATTTTCAATCTCTCGATAAAAAATTCGTTATCATCAAGTCAGCTTATGAGGAAGTGCTTTTAAAATATGATGATATCATTAGTATTGAAGTGGTCAAAAGCTTAACCATAAAAAACAAACTGCATTTTGTAACCTCTACTCAAACCTATGATAGCAAAGGGATTCTTTCGGACTATGCTTCAGCATTAAAAGAACATAATTTTCTACAAATTCATCGTTCGATTATTATAAACTTAATTCATGTGAAAAAATTTGCTGGCGGTGATGTTTTGATGTCAAATGATGTGAAGTTACCTATTGGGCGTTCTAAAATAAAAGAAGTTAAAGATTTATATACCAAATTTATGATCATGAAGATGCATTAATATGATGGAATATAACTCCCTGCTTCTTAATCTTTGCGTTGTCCTTGTTATGTGCTTCCAAGTGAATTTTTACTTTAACTCGGTTTTTGATAAGTCCAATCGAAAGCCGAACAGATTCGTGTACTTCATTATTTTTGGGTTGCTGAATTCCTTATATTTAAGTGTTTATTTGACTCCTGCGGTATCTTCGATTTTAGCATTACTTGTCATATTTAGTTTAGCGCAATCGTATACAGTGGAAATAAAGACAAAGATCATTTTTTCTATTCTTTATGCTGTATTGATAACCATCGTTAATTTTATATCTCTTTATATTTTATATGCTGTAGGCTCCGTTAAAATTAGCAACTTTAGCCATTTGAGTGGACAAGATCACTTGATATTCTCTAAGGTTATGTTACTCAGCTGCATTATCATGTTTGCTGTCATTCAGATTATACGGCTATTTGCCAAACGCAGAACCTTCCCTTTGCAGCATCGTTACTATATTTTATTTCTAATCGTTCCCATCATAAGTTTATACCAGGTCAATGTTTTATCTGTTTATAGTGAAAAGAATATGTATTATTTTGGTTCTATTATTGGCTTTATTTCCTTAAATGTTTTTATCATATATATTTTTGATAATGTCATTGAAAAATTTCAATTAATGCATGAAAATGCTCAATTACAACATCAGATGGACTACCAAGATGCTAACTACGAAAAAACGGTTCACAGCTTCAAAAATATAAAAAGAATCATTCATGATACACACCAACAGTTTTTGTATATTGAAGAATGTATCAAGAGAAATGAATTGGCAGAGGCAAGTGAACATATTAAGGTTACCTTAAATAAAATCGAAGGAGCATATCAAAGGGTTAATACCGGTAATCTGGTTATAGATGCCCTTGTCACGAATAGTCTTAATATTGGGCAAGCCAATGGCATAAAGATAGATACCCAACTTCACTTATATTCACAGAAAGTAAATATTGAACGTTATGATTTATGTGTAGTTCTAGGGAATTTGCTGGATAATGCCATAGAAGCATCTAAAAAGGTCAAGATTGCCGATGACAGGTACATTCTTATTAAAATACATTCCAATGAGTCTGCGCTTTTCATTCACATCCTTAATCATGTGGAGAATGAAGTGGCTCATTTGCATAGTCAAAAATCAAATCCGGATTTTCATGGTATTGGCTTAACCAATATATCTAGAATATGTGACAAATATGGTGGGAATATGACCATTGAAACGAAAAATAAAGTATTCAATAATATGGTTTTATTGCCATTTTATAAGGACATTCCTTAGACATCATGTTGTTTAGGGATTGTTTTTTACATTTAAGGGTGTTTTTTTATATAGAATCCTCGTTCATTGTATGATCAGGTCAGTAATAAAGCCTGGTGAAGCTATAAGAGGAGGAAATATGGAATGAAGAAAATAATAGCTGTGTTCGTTTCTGCTATGCTTTTTGTACTGCCGATGACGAATACTTTTGCTCAAGGCACTGCTGAACCCATCAAGGAAAAGGCTCGCAGTCTAGCCTCGGAGCTGGTATCCAAATACGGTGCTAGCGGTGTACAGTATGCCATTATGGACCAAGGAAACATTGTATTATCGGATAGCGTGGGTGTAAAGAATAAAGCAACCAACGAGCCGATCACCAAAGATACGATGTTCGGTATAGGCTCTACAAGCAAAATGTATGTATCTGCTGCAACGATGATGCTGGTCGATGCCCATAAGGTAGATATTGATCAGCCGCTAACAACATACATTAAGGACTTTAAAATGTCTGATGAAAGATACAAACAAATTACACCCCGTATGCTGTTAAATCATTCGTCAGGTCTTTACGGTGCTCACTATAAAAATAGTATGTTATTTAATGACAATGATACAGAAAATCATGATGAGCTCTTGCTAAGGTTGCAATCAGAAACTTTAAAATCAAACCCTGGCGAATATTCCGTATATACCAATGATGGATTTCAATTGCTTGAAATATTGGTTGAGCGGGTGAGCGGTCTAAGTTACACCGATTTCCTGGCAAAGCATATTAGTACACCTTTAGGTTTGAAATCTACCAAAACACCTCTCGATCAATTTGATAGACAAAAGCTGTCCAAAACTTATTTTCCTGCGATTGAGGGAGCTTTACCGGTTGAAAATGCCAATGTCATCGGGACAGGGGGCTTATACTCCACCGCAGAAGAGGTGGCTATGTTTTCAGAAGTATTAACGGGGAACAGACCCGATATTCTGTCTGCACAATCGGCGAAGTCCATGAAAAGTCATGAATATCGAAATGGAATATGGGTACCTGAAGAGACAAACAGCTTTAATTATGGACTTGGTTGGGATGCGGTTCAGTTGGCACCGTTTAGTGATTACGGAATAACTGCGTTATCCAAGGGTGGGGATACTGTTTTGTATCACTCTACTTTGATCACCATACCAGAGCATCATATTTCTATGGCTGTGCTTTCATCTGGAGGGTCTTCCATCTTAGATAGTATTTTTGCTTCTAACATTTTATTGGAAGTTTTAAAAGATAAGGGCATCATTAAAGACATCATACCGGAGAAAACATTTGAGCCTCCTGTAAAAGTGGAAATGCCATCTGATTTACTTTCTTATTCGGGATTATACGGTTCTGTGGGTACAACCATCAATGTAGAGATTAAAAACGGTGAGTTTGATTTACCTGCTTTCTTGGATGGATTCGTCCCGGCGCAAAAATATGTGTATACAGGCAATGGACAATTTAAAAGCAGTGATGGCAGTGTAGCCATAAGCTTTGACAAACAAAAAAACGGGAAAACGTATATTAAGGCTAACCTATATTTAAACTTTCCGGGATTAGGTCAAATGGTTATGGTGACTTATGAATATCAAAAGCTAGATGCCAATCCTATAAATCCCATAGTTAAAAAGGCATGGGAAAACAGAAATGGGAAAAATTATTATGCTTTGGATGAAAAGATATCTTCCATATTTTATCTGGCCCCCTCATTTATAACGAAAAAAATATCCGTTGATCATGATGGATACGCAAGTGGTACTAAAATTGTGGATGAGAATAAAGCAGTAAATGCCGTTGAGATTCCTGTTATGAGTGGAAGAGATGCATTTGATCTGAATTTTTATACCAAGGATGGTTCGGAGTATTTAACCATAGATGGACAATCCTATATCAGTGAAGATGCTGTTAAACCTATCTTGGGAGGAAAGTCAGTGTACACCATACCATCTAATGGCCAAGCCACATGGTATAAAATAGATAAAAACTCAGCTAATAAAACGATGACCGTTGATTTTCCAACAAGCGGAGGCTTCGCTGTCTATGATGAAAACGGAGCGGTTGTACAATTTTCAACTGCTAGCAATAACAATTCGGTTGTACTGCCCAAAGGTGGCTTGATCGTTTTGGGTGGCAATGCAGGGGATGTATTTAAAATCAATTTGAATTAAGCGTGTAGCCGCTTCTGGAAATTCAGGAACGACCGTTGCAGCGTTGGAAGGTTAAGTAGATAACCGCGAATCTTAAATCGAATTGGCCTTTATATAAGGCCAATTCGACTTTTTCATTCAGCAGATGAGCCTAAATCCGTAATAGATAATTTTATATCGAAGGTTACGGGTATTTTGCTGAATTTGTAATCCCAATCATCCTTTACCTTTTTCCATACCTGAGGTTTCTCGATATGCAAATGATCACCAAAACCGGCAACATCGACTTTATATTCTGACTGTAATTTGTGCATAACAGACTTAATCCTGCGAGTCACTTGTTCTTCAAATTCTTTCTCTGCCTCTTTCATGTTTCGTGTCTCAGTCGGGTCCGCTTTATCATCCCAGTTTTCGATTAGACGTCCTTTAGATTCAATTTTTACGTGGAACGAGATATCGTTGCCCTCGGTCACCTTGGTTGTTATTTTGCTTTTTACCGATTTGATTTCGTAAGTTATGGCTTCATTCCGCTTGTCATACGTTTTGACAGCCCCACCTTTAACATCACCGGTAATCCATCCAATACTCTCCACGTCTTGTTGTCCCAAAGTACCTATCCAGTGACCGGTATCTCCTTTAATAATCCCGGCACCTGAAAATTCTAATTCTCCATCTGATTCAGTGATGTTCTGTAATATATAGCTTTTTTTGGAGTGCATCAACCCATCCAATTCAGACAAATTGACTCCCCTCATTACCTTGCTGGTTCTGAAATGGTTACGAAGCATATACAAAATATGAATGGATGGGACCTCGTCTTCATATTTGGTAACTAAAGTGCTAGCTGCTCGATCCTTGCTTAAGAAGACCAAACAACTCGGGCGAATATCATTATCACGTAGCACAAAATCCATTAATTGCTGCATCGTTTGTTCTTTCGCCAAATCGGTGGCAACCACCATGACCTTTAGATGGTGACCAATAACCGGGCGGTCCAAACGGAGAGAGAGTTGCCGGAAGATTTCAAGCAAAGAATCCCCAGTGGCTGCTATATTGACATAGTTTGGTCCTTGTCCGCCACCGCCTTGCTGCTCTGTGCTTCCAGATGATTTTTTGGGAACGATTTGTACGCTGGCGGTAATTTTATTTTTCTTGAAGTAACGACTGCCTTTCTTTTCCAGATTCTGCTCTAATGGAGTGAGCTCCCCCTTATCCAGAGCCAGTCCTGTATATATGCTGAGCTCTTCTACTTCTTTGCTGCTCCAGCAACCGACTTGAGTTATAAGTAGAATGAAAGCAAGCAGCAAGGATAGCATAGGGCGTCTACACATTTTGCTTCATTCCCTTCTTCCTGATTATGAACACGATGGAGAGAAGTACCGGAACCAGAACAAATATAACGATTCCCATGTATCCGATCGCATCGCCTAGACTAAACACTTCCATCATACGAACAGGAGTCATTGTAGAGATAAAAATAATTGGGATTAAGCCAAAAATCGCATAACGATATTTAAGACCGAACACCTGTGAGACCCCTAAGGAAGCATTGAAGAAGAAACTGCAGAAATTACAAAACATTTGCATCATCCAGATCACTAGCAGAGGAAACTCAAGCCGTTCAAAAAGAAAACCGGGGATTTCAAAACTGCGCATCAAATTGATGGTAGGCCAAGTACTTGTCACAGTGGAGTCCATCGATAATCCGCCGATCACCATAACTACGGTCAAAAAGTACAAAATTAAGGGGATACTGATCCCCACTACCATGGCCTTAAATGCTTTCTCAGGGTACTGTAAAAAAGCGACCAGTGTCATGACGACTTCACATCCAGAGAATACAAGAATAGTCGATTTCAGACCCTTGATGACAGGTAAAATCCCCTCACTCAGTACAGGACGAAGATGATCAATCTCAAAAATCCTTAAGCTAAAGACAAAACAGAGCAGCAGAAAAAAAAGACTAATCGGAAGTACAATCTGGTATAGCCGAGCGATGGGATTAATGCCGCCAAAAACCAAATAGCTTCCTACCCAGATGAATGGAATCACAATCGCCCAGATCGGAGTGCCTTCCAGCAGAAAAAACATGGTCACTTCAGCTAAAACCCGAATCTCAAAGCCGGCGATGATTAAAAAATATATAATCAATAACACACTTAAAAATCCACCCGGAATTGTGCCCACGATTCTTCTGGAATATTGATACACGGTGTTTTCAGGAAACTGTTGACTTAATTTCACCATAAGCCAGACGACCAATATGACAATACATCCACCGAGAAGGACAGAAAGCCATGCATCAGGAGTCTGTACCTTTTCAGTTACACCTCTCGGCAGTGTCAAAATCCCTGCGCCCAATACGGTATTGGTCAGGAACACAGCCGCCTGCTTGGTTGTGATCTTATCATCAGAGCGTCTAAACACCATAGCTCCTCCTTCGTCTTGGCATCATGGCCTACGTTTGGTTTGCTGAGTTTTCATCATAAGAGGTCTTCTTTTCATCATAGATATAGGAACTCGAATATACATATCCTTCCAATCGCTTAGGCGCATAGGGGATAAGGGCGTTACATACGGTACGCCAAAGCTTTTTAATTTCGTCAGATGGATACAAATTAACAGAAAGAACAATATGGTTCCTAACATGCCCAGGATGGCTGCAAAGAGCATGCCGGCGAAACGCAAAAGACGCAAGGTAATGCCCGCACTGTATGTCGGTATCGAAAACGAAGAAATGGCAGTAACCGCAACCACAATTACCAGGAAGGGACTAACGATGCCTGCATTTACAGCAGCGTCGCCGATGACCAAGCCTCCCACAATGCCCATCGCAGGACCAATGGGTTTGGGCAAGCGAATGCCGGCTTCCCGTAGGATTTCGATAGAGATTTCTAAAATCATAACCTCAATGACGGATGGGAAAGGGACGCCTTGACGGGTTTCGATGATGCTAATGACCAGCTTGGTCGGAATCAAACCGGGATGAAACGATATAAAAGAGATGTACAAAGCAGGCCCCATAAGCGCTATAAAAGCCCCGCTAAATCGCAACAGCCGTAAAAGTGTTCCTGGAATCCAGCGCTCATAATAGTCTTCAGGTGATTGAAGCAGCATACTGAAGGTCACCGGAACAATAAGTGCAAAGGGAGTCCCATCCAGTAAAATGGCTATTCTTCCTTCCAACAAAGCATTAATGACACGGTCGGGGCGCTCTGTATTGTGAGCCTGCTGGAACGGACTTAAATAATTGTCTTCAATAAGTTGTTCCACATAACCGGATTCAGCCAAAAAATCCATGTCTATCTTTGAAATTCTGCGCGTTACTTCTTCGAGGAGATCTGGATTCACAATATCCTTTATATACGCGACAACCAGATCTTTTTTGATTCGGCTTCCCACTTGAAATTTCTTCATTTCCAGACTTTTGTTTAAGCCTTGGCGTCGAAGCATCGAAGTATTTTCACTTAATACCTCCGTAAAACCAATGCGGGGACCCCGAAGTAATGCTTCAGAGGTTGGTTCATTGACGGAGCGAATGGCGCCATTGGGCGAGCCCACCAGCAGTGCTCCCTTCATTCCTTCAATTAATAAGGCAGTATGGCCTAAAAGTATAGACTCCTGCAGGTCCTCCATATCAGCAACTTCACTAATTTGAGTAAGTGGCATCAAGTTTTCTTTTATAAAGGAGTTACTTATACTTTCCTGCTGTTCCTGTGGGCGCTGTGGGTCCTGCTGGCCCTCGAACATCAAGACCTCCAATACCTGCTTGCTCATAAGCTTTTCATCCTGCATACCTTCTATGAAGATTAACACGGACCGAGCATGATATTTCTTTACTACAAACTCACGAAAATGCACATCACTATTTTCGCCTATAGCCTCTCGGATCGACTTTAAGTCGGAATCATAATTCCCTGTAATTTTGGAGCTTGGTTCATGCTGTTGATCAGCATCGCCTTCGTTATGTTCATCGGAAAGCGGACGATCAGAAGAATGTTTGGATTTTGCCCCCTTACTGCCGACAAACGAATAAATCGATGTGTTTATATAATAAATTCCTAAAGGAATAACCAACGCGAGGCCTGCTTGAAAGAGTGTACTCCAGCTTGGAATATAAGAAATAATTTTAGACCACATGATGATCACCTCCATACGATTCAATTCATGTTTCCTTAAGATACAAGTTGTTCCTAAAGTATTCCTTATAAAGGTTGTAATTACACATGAAATGGAAAGATTCGTTCGATGAATTGGGCAAGTGATGTATTTTAATATTATGAAATTTGATTTCAGCTTCTTACCTTTATCCCTTGAAATAGAATAGGGAAATCCCTAAATATTCTTAATTTGAACTATATTGTGACTGTAATCACATATAGCTCTGTCTGCTGTATTAGAATAGAAGCATAAGCAATATTCATAGGAACGTAGGAGATGTCGTCGGATAGGGAGTATCGTCGAATGAATGGAGGAACCGGTATATGATAAACAGTAAACAGAAACTTGTGGTTATAGGGAACGGGATGGCTGGTATCAATACGGTCGAACAAATTTTAAAATTAACAGATAAGTATGAAATTACGGTCCTGGGAAATGAGCCGCATCCGAACTATAACAGGATCATGCTCTCTTATGTGTTGGAAGGCAGTAAAACGATTGATGATATCATACTGAACGATTTGCAATGGTATGCGGATCAAGGGATTACTTTGTATACAGGAAAAATGGTGAAAAGCATCGACGGTGAGAACAAGAAGATTCACACCGAAGACGGACTGGAAATTGATTACGATGTAGCTTTGGTAGCTACTGGCTCACAATCATTTATTCTGCCTATTCCGGGTAAAGAATTACCGGGTGTCATCGGTTTCCGAGATATCGCCGATTGCTCGGCAATGCTTGAGGCAGCGAAGACCTTTAAAAAGGCAGCTGTAATTGGTGGAGGTCTGTTAGGGCTGGAAGCAGCTAAAGGCTTGGTCAACCTGGGAATGGATGTTACGGTCGTTCATTTAATGGAGGATTTGATGGAACGCCAGCTGGACCGGGAAGCCTCTGCGATGCTGAAAGCAGAACTAGAACGCCAGGGAATCAAGTTTGCTATGCAAATGCAAACTTCGGAAGTGTATGGTCAAGATCGGGTACAAGGACTGCGGTTTTCAGACGGAAGCGAGCTGGAAGCGGATTTGGTCGTTATGGCCGTCGGGATCAAGCCTAATATTCAGGTGGCTGTGCAAAGTGGTATGGAAACGAACCGTGGTATCGTAGTCGATGATTTGATGAGAACCTCCGTACCGGATGTATACGCCGTAGGGGAATGTGTTGAACATCGCGGAATCTGTTATGGTCTGGTAGCTCCGCTGTTTGAGCAGGGAAGTATCATTGCCAAACATTTGGCAGGCGCGGAAACTGAAGGTTATATGGGATCGGTGGTTTCCACCAAGCTCAAAATTTCAGGGGTGGATGTTTTCTCAGCTGGCGAATTCATAACCCAGCCTGAACATACGGTGATTGTTGCAAAGGATGAGTGGAAGCGCACATACAAAAAAGTGCTGCTTCGTGAAAATAAGATTGTTGGAACTGTACTGTTTGGTGATGTGAGCGAATCTGCTAGTCTTCAAAAATATGTGCGTCAGCAAACGCAGATGACAGATGAGATATATGGACAGATCATGGGTACTGGATGTGGCAATCACGGGGCGAAAACATTATCCGCTGAAACGATGGCGGATGATGAAATAGTCTGCGGCTGTAACGGTGTGACTAAAAAGGCGATTGTGGATGCAATTAATGATAATGGACTGACAACAGTCGATGAAATTAAGGCATGCACCGGAGCTACGCGTTCCTGTGGAGGGTGCAAGCCGGTCGTTGAGCAAATTCTGCAGTATGTTCTTGGAGACAGCTTCAAGACGTCAGCCAAGCAAGGAATATGTGGTTGCACATCATTGAGTCGGGACGAGATTGTGGAAGCGATCAAAACCAAAGGGCTGACAACAACGCGTGAAGTTATGAATGTACTGGGTTGGCATAATGATGAAGGATGCTCCAAATGCCGCCCGGCGCTGAATTACTATTTGGGAATGATTAACCCGGATACCTATGAAAATGAGGGAGATTCCCGTTTTGTAAATGAGCGATTGCACGCAAACATTCAAAAGGATGGAACGTTTACAGTTGTTCCTAGAATGTACGGCGGTGTAACGACTCCAGAAGATTTGAAGAAGATAGCAGATGTTTCTCTTAAATACAACGTTAAGGTCGTTAAAGTAACAGGAGGACAGCGGCTGGATTTGATCGGTGTCCATAAAGAGGATCTGCCTAAAGTATGGGAAGAACTCGATATGCCGTCGGGATATGCCTACGCGAAGTCACTTCGTACGGTTAAAACCTGTGTTGGATCGCAATTTTGCCGGTTTGGCACACAGGACTCGATGGGAATGGGAGAAGTGTTGGAACGAAAATTCGAACGACTGGATTTCCCAGCAAAATTCAAATTAGCAGTTAATGGATGTCCACGCAACTGTGCGGAATCATGTACCAAAGATATCGGAATCGTAGGTAATGATGGGGGCTGGGAGATCTTTATCGGTGGTAATGGCGGTATTAAAGCACGGTTAGCTGATTCACTCTGTAAAGTGAAAACCGATGCCGAGTTGATTGATATTGTAGGTAGCGTAATGCAACTCTACCGGGAAACAGGACAATACCTGGAGCGCACGTCGGAGTGGGTGGAACGGATCGGTCTGGAAGAGATTCAGAAGGCTGTCGTTCAGGATACAGATCATCGACAAGCTTTAGTAGAACGCATCGAATTTGCACTACAACAGGTGGAAGACCCGTGGAAAAAGATCATCAATGATGAGGATACTCGCAAAAATCTATTTGAGGTTGTCACTCCGTCTATTGTGTAATTGTATCTAAAATGCCTGAGGAAGGGAGCGATCAAGCAAATGATCAAAAATGCCGAATGGCTTGTCATCGGTCACAGTAAGGATTTTCCGATCAGAATAGGGCGTACCATCCATATCAAAGGTGCTGAAATTGCTGTTTTCCGCACTTCGGAGAATGAGCTTTATGCCGTTGAAAATATCAATCCTCATCCCAAAAGAGGTCCTCTTACAGAGGCGATAGTATCTGGTCATTATATCTATGACCCTTTATATGACTGGAAAATTGATCTGAAGACAGGCATCGTTCAAGAGCCTGATCACGGACAAGTTAAAACATTCGCCGTTTGTGAAGAGGGAGAAGAAGTTAAAGTATCACTCGAAACAGTTTAGTTCGTCTGATGGAATACAAATAAAAAAGGGCTTGACAGGAACAATCCTGTTGGGCCCTTTTTTCGTCTTGGATCAGGTAATGGTAACGCCTGCGCTTGCATAACCTACGATAGTGTTTACGAGGGAAAGTCCCGTAGCTGTTGCAGAGAAGACAAGGAGCAGACGAGTCTGTGCGGTTACCGGTATAGCCAACCCGGTAGTAATACCGCTAGAGATCGTTCCCAGAGCAATAATGCCAGCCAGTGAAGGGGCCAATGTAACGATAGCTCCGGGAACTGCTGTGAAGGTATTATTGGGTGTTGGGGAACTAAACAACTGGGCAGTAATCGTCGCAGTTGAACCCACGAGAGTTAACGCAGCTGTTGTACTGAAGTAACCAGCAATAGATGTAATTACGCCATCCCGTGGTACGGAAAAAGCAAAGTTGATCAGAGGTCCTACAAGTGTACCTGTCAGGTCAATGGCCCCGCCTACAAGGCTAATCCCTGTTGCTGAGCTTCCAAAGCCGATCAAACTGGTGGTTCCTACCACCCCGCCAAGAACGGTTGTCAGGATAGCAGGTCCGCCCGAAGCAAACGGAATGATGGCTCCCGAACCGGTCGCTCCAGTAACACCAGCCGTGCCCGTGGCTCCGGTAGCACCAGCCGCACCCGGCAGCCCATCAGCTCCGGTCGGCCCTGTGACCCCAGCTGGCCCGATCAATCCATCCGCGCCCGTAGCGCCCGTGGCGCCTGTCACACCCCCGGCAGGACCCGCAGCACCCGTAGCGCCGACAGGTCCGGCCGGGCCTTCCGGTCCAGCGGCCCCGATAGGCCCGGCGGCGCCAATAGGTCCAGCTGCTCCAACAGGTCCGGCAGGGCCGACTGGTCCAGCCGCTCCGATAGGTCCAGCTGCGCCGATAGGTCCGGGAGGTCCGGGAGGACCTTGTGGGCCAGGTCCACCTACTGGTCCAGGCGCACCGCCGGGTCCCGCAGGTCCAGGAGGTCCTTGTGCACCGGGCTCCCCTGACAAGTATGTTTCACCTAATACGTTGCTAACCGTCGTTCCAGCGATTCTGATCGCGCTGATTAAGCTGTCTTTAAGAGCAGGATCGAGGGATTCTTGTAAAACGATGGACAATAGGGCATCCAGCAATTGTTGCAGTGCAGTACCTACACCGATCGGGGAGAAAGGTGTAGCTTCTAACGCAACAATAGCAAGCTCCAGCGCTGCCAGTAAGTCTGCCTTAACCCCGCCTCTAAGTCTTAAGCTTTTCGCCAGAGACAACAAACGTCTTAAAACCTGTTGCAAGGAAGATACATTAGCCGCAGAGGGGTTTGCGAATACGATGGGGATGATCGCGGTCAATTCATTAATCAGTCTGAGAAGATCTTCGATACTTCTATTTACTCTTGTTGGTTTACAGTCTTCGTCTTTTTTTGAAGCACCACTGAACCTGAACGGTTTTTTATGTTTCATGCTCAAATATCTCCTCCTCATCATTCTTACTACTGTAGAGGTGACAGGTGGTTTATCGCCCCGCTTCGCAGATATTCATAATATATTTACTGAAGCGAAAAGGGTGAATAAACAAGCAAAAATGATTATTAAAGGCTTGTACATAAAATATACATAAAAAAAACCGGCCCCCAAAAAGCATGGAGGCCGCGTTGTATGTGCGTATACTCATCTGATCTATGAAGCTTAAAAAGTCTTATTTAAGAATACGTACCAGCAGTTCAGCCATCTCACCTCTGCTGATAGCCGCTTTTGGCTTGAGTGTTCCATCTGGATAACCGCTAATCCAACCGGAGGATACTGCATTCTGGAATGCTGCGGAGGCCCATGCTGCACTCTGCTGCTCATCCTTGTAGGATTGCAGTGCAGCAGTGCTGGAAATGAATGTCTGATTCTGCATCGCGTGTGACAGGATCACCATCGCCTGTTCACGGGTAAGACTCTCATCAGGTCCGAAAGTTTGAGCGGTTAGCCCTTGAATCCATCCCTGGCGGTGAGCAAAATCCACGGCTGATCCAGCCCAGTGTCCCTGCATATCTGTAAATGAGGTAGAAGGGCTCTCATCTCCAGCAGTTCCCAATGCTCTGGTCAGTATGGCTACAAATTCTGCACGGCTTACAGCGCGATCAGGGCGTATGTTGCCGTCTTTATAGCCTTGTATCCAGCCTTTGTCTGCAAGAGATTGCAGGGACTTCGCTGCCCAATGGCCTTGTACATCCGGCCATACCTGAGCTAGCACTTGTGGATCTGACGAATTGCTTGGGTCATTTTGCACACTGGCATTATTGGTTTGAGTCTTGGCATCTGTGGCGACGGCAAAGGTACCTAACCCGGTCGTATTCAGACTCACACCCGACAACATCCCTTTTGAATCCATTACAGCAGTCCCTTTTAGAATCTCACGCTCACCATTCTCATGAATAACAAGAATGGAGAACTGGGGCTCTGCATTGTGTAACTCACCTAAGGATTCGTTATCCAGCGGTAGAATGATCGACGAGGTCCCAGTCACATTGGCTTTGATGTCTGTAACCGGACCCATCAGCGTCAGGCTGGATTGTTGCTCGGCCCAGTCACGGATCTGCTGTGCACGTTGTACATCTGCCTGCTGGAATGACAATGTAACGTCCTGCTTGCCTGAGGCCATGCTGGTTAGAGTGTCACTGGATATCATCAGTGTTCCATATCGGGATATTACCGATGCACCAACCTTATCCCATTTATTCAGTAAAGAATGAGAAAGGATAACACGACTCAGTTGCTTTTCCTGCTCCAAACGAATGTCTGCGTACGCTTTGCCTTCGCGAAGTGCTTGCTGTATCTGCTCATCCAGGAATGCCGGCGAAGGAACAAAGAGGGAAAACTCTTTCCCTTGTTCGGAAAATCCGATCTGTGGTACGAAAGCAGATACATCCTCATTCTTATCTTTGTTAGATTTGCCTGTGTTCGCAATTACCTTGGCAGGGACCGTGACTTTTATGGCTTGCGTGAAAGCATGAGAACCATCGCTTACCCTCATAACATCCAGCATGATAGTTACAACGGAAGGAGTATCTGCTTGAATAATAGTTCCGTCTGTACGCACGATGTCTGGTTGGCTACTGCTGCTGATGGTCACACGGAAACCATCAGGTACAACAGGCAACCTGAGCAGTGTATCACTTGTTGTAGGAGCTGCTATGCTTGTGATGGATTCAGCAACGCGCTGCGCGGTTAAGCCTTGCGGATACACTAGCCCTGACGGAGCACTCTTCATGCCATTTACGTTCTGCAGCACATAGTAGCTGGCTCCTTCAGGAACAGGTGTAAATGTATATCTTCCCTCTCCCGAAGCAATTCCTTCCGCTATAAGCTCCTGCTGGGCATTGTACAGCTCAAGCCTTGCGCTCGGCAACGCGCCTGTAACGATCACTGAGGCTATATCCTCAGTGCCTGCTGCGGCTGTAACAGCACGAGGCAGCACGTTTATACGGCGTTCTGCCGGTTCTGCCGTCCAGCCCCCATTGTCGCTATAAGTATAGTTCAATACGTATACGCCAGGTACATTTGTATCGACATTCCCGCTACCTGAAAGCTCAGGGATCAGGATATTGCCGTATACGCTGTCCAGTACGCTGGCTCCTGGATCAGTGAAGCTATCGCCGGTTTTCAGAACAATCGGATTGCTGCCGTTCAATCGTACGTAAGGTGTATTCGGTAATGCCTTCAGCACGGTAATCGTGAATGTTCTTTGTACAGAAGCTGCACCTTTAGAAATAATGGCCATTAATTGTACATTCACATCACCGTCTGTATATTTAGGCCGATTCACTTGACCGCTGTCGCTGAGGATGTCCGGTTGATCCGAGGACCAATCAATCTGGGTGTCGAATGCTCCTACACGAGGCAAGGCAATGGAATCCTTAATCCCTTGCGGGTAATCCAGATTCAGCGTATTTGCTGCCAAATTTACGGCTTCATCAGCGCTTACAGGCAGTGCGGGCACGAGCAGGCTAAATGTTTTTCGTAGCTCAACCGCGCCTCGTGATACAACTGCTTCCAGCGTGATGGTCTGATCGCCCTGTACATAGGTTGGGAAGGTTACATGCCCAGTATGATCCAAGAACTGGGGTTGATTCGATGACCATGACACCTGAACACCATTCAGAGCATCTTTTGGCAAATATACGTCTCCCGTTACTGTCGTTATCGGCAGTTCAAGTGCTTTGTATGCTGCGTCTACGGCTTCAGTGTCGCTCATCGGCAGACGGAGTACGTGTGCAGTAAAATCCTTTGTTTTCGTTAAGCCTGCAAGTTGCAGGGTAGCCGTTAGGGTAACATCCGTATCTCCACTGTTATAGGAGGGTCTGGTGAGTGTTCCATCTGCTGCAATGACAAGAGGTTTAGACGAGGACCATTCGATCTGCGCTCCACCATAACCGGATAAAGGAAGAGAAATATTTTCTGTTAGCGCAGACAAATCGTCAAGCGAGAGGGTGTCTGCTGCTTGATTCAATGTATCTTGAGCAGTGATCTTCGCTACGGTAACCTCAAAAGTTTGGGTATCTGAGGCGCTTCCCTTCGTAATCGTTGCTGTCAGTTTTACTTTTCGGTCACCCAGATCATACCGCGGGCGTGTGACAGCCCCCTCGTTCGTAATGATGTCAGGAGTATCCGAACTCCAGCTCACCGTCGTATCATTCAACCCAGCGAGTGGCAGCGTCAGCTTTTGGGATACCGAATCAGCTGTATCTCCAGGTGCGAAGCCTAATGCAAGAGCAGCTTTTGCCTGTGCAACTCTCTCGGCATCGGAAAGTATGTTCACTTTAACCTCTGAGGGAGTGCTCTCCCCCTTAGCATTCACGGCCTGAACCGTGTAAATTGCTTCACCTGGCGGCAATGCTGAAGTATCTATGAATTGAGTTAAGTTACCTGAATAAAGCGTTACACTATCTCGTATGACTTTGTATGAAGTTGCATAAGGAACAGCATCCCAGCTTAACTCCACTGTATTTCCATTTTTGGTTCCTGTAAAATGACCCGGAGCCTGTGGAACGGGCAATCGCTCGCCATAAGCTGCGAATTCCATGATGGAAGCCCATTGATTGTTTCTCGCATTTCCTTGATCAATATATACTCGCAAGTATCGTGTAGTTACAGGAGTAATACTCTTTTCAACATTAGAGCTCCCATTATTCTGGACGGTATCCACAGTCACCCAATTACTTCCGTTGCTGCTTGTTTGCAATCGGAAACTGTATGGATCACGTTGATCATGCCACCCATAATGGACACCCATACCTGTAACAACGTATCGATCTACGATATACCAGTCTCTCAGATCTACCTGAATCCATTTCTCAACGTTGCTGGCTTGATACCAGCGGCTTGTCGGTCCGATTGACCCATCCACAGCTCTGGAGGGATCATAGGGCTGGCTATAGCCACTGGATGTGGCTGGTTTGTTAAGTACCACATTTTCCCAACCGGCAGCGTGAACCTCATTCGTCCCTATGAGCAGGAACGTACCGCCGATGAATGGCAGCAATGGAACCAGCAAGCGATAGGGTTTAAAATTGTTGCGTGTGAAGTTATTGCCTTCGAGCACGCCATCACCTCTTCTTCATTAAGTAGCACACCATTGAACATTTCATTATGGACGGGACGGGAATCCTCCTACGGTTGCAATGTAGTAATCTACATTCGGCATCGGAGAGGCTCCACGCAAATCAGGCAATGCAAATGTGGTTGTTCCATTCCCCCCGAAATTATTACCCAATAGACTGAACAGTGCTGTATTTTGCGAAATAGATAAGAGCTGACCTTCACACTTTAGCCATCCATTGGGAGCGAACGTGTAAGGATACATCGTAATTTCCCCAAGATAAGGTTCGGTCGATGCTTGAGCCTGTTTGGGACTGATCGCCGTTCCCCCTAACAAAATGACCGCTAACAAACTCAACACAGCGGCTTTCTTCCAAAAATGCTTCTTCATACCTACAACTCCTTTTTAGATTCGAATAATGGCCCACGAATTCAACAAATTTGTGACATTAGTCATAGAATGAATAGATATTATCATGGAATTCCACATTTGGCACTACAGTTCATCTATCAAATTCACCTTTTTATTCCTTTTGTGAGTAAAGAAATTTATTCCATTGTCCATGCATCTTTTTTCTAATCCAGGTAAATCTATATACAAATCATCTGGAAGTGAAGGAGGAAAGAGTGTGTGGCAGGTCATCGGAACTCATATACCCAAATGGAACGTGTGGATGGAAGCCTTCTTTTTATCCATCATCCCTTTGATTATTTTTCTGACAGTACGACAAATCAGAGCGATGGATGGTCGAGAGAGCAGACGTATGGAACGATTAAAGCTTTTAGAAGAAGAAGACCGTTCGCAGCATGCAGATCATAATCCGTCTGTAAGTGAGGCTGAGAAGGAAGAGGGAACCTTTACCGAAGATTATGAAGCCAATGTAGCAAAAATCAGACAAGCCGTCACGGATATGTCGGACGTGAACGAACGATCCATTTTTCTGGAAAAATTGAACGCTGTAGGCACACTTTTTTTTGTGGATGGATTGACAGACAAGGTTGGCATGGATCAGAACATTTTAAAGCCACTAATGGATTGGGGCAGCTCCGGAGAAGGCGGGGAGGATCTTCCGAGAGGAAAAGAGCTTCGGGATATGTTTATTCGTCAGGTCATGCTGGTATCGGAGACTCAGTATACGTTAGAGGTGAAGTTCTCCTTGCAAAAGGTGCTGTTCGGTTCAGTCATACTCATGATACAGGGCATACCGGGTGCTTTTGTGCTGGGCACACCCAAAGGGAGCACACGAGGGGTGGAAGACCCCATATCGGAATCGGTGCTGCGGGGACCGCGAGTTGGTTTTACCGAGACCCTTAGCGACAATACGGCAATGCTGCGCAGGCATGGAGAAAGTACAGAACTGGCCATGTCGTCCTTCAAAGTGGGCAAAAGAGTGGAAAAGCAGCTGATGGTGGTGTATTTCAGAGACATTGCCGACCCCGAGCTTGTGGACGAGGTGAAACGGCGGGTCAAAACCATTGATATGGATGAGGTGTTGGAGTCGGGCTATGTGGAACAGCTTATTGAGGATAATTTTCTTAGTCCCTTTCTGCAAATTCAAAATACGGAGAGACCGGATCGGGTCATGGCTGCATTGCTGGAGGGACGTGTGGCGATTCTGCTGGATGGTACACCTTTTGCGCTCCTTATGCCTGTGACGTACGGGATGATGCTCCAGTCTCCCGAAGATTACTATGAACGATGGATACCGGGGTCGCTTATTCGATTTCTTCGTTTTATGGCAACTACGATATCTCTGTTCGCCCCGGCGCTCTATATCTCCTTTATCTCGTTTCATCCCGGACTGATTCCAACCAAGCTGGTCATTTCCATTATCAGTGCGAGACAGGGGGTTCCGTTTTCGACGCTGATTGAGGCCCTAATTATGGAAATTTCCATCGAAATTTTACGCGAGGCAGGACTACGGCTGCCCAAACCCATCGGTCCAGCGATGGGCATCGTCGGTGGTCTGATCATTGGACAGGCCGCTGTTGACGCCGGGATTGTAAGTCCGATTCTCGTTATTGTGGTAGCAGTCACGGCAATTTCTTCCTTTGCCTCCCCTGTATACAGCGCTGGCATTTCCATGCGTGTTCTGCGCTTTGGAGCCATGTTCACGGCGTCCATCTTTGGCTTGTATGGCGTGATCATGTTTTTCCTGATGCTGAGTATTCATATGGTTAAATTACACAGCTTCGGCGTGCCGTACCTTAGTCTGACGGCCCCTCGTTCGTTCAAGGACTGGAAAGATTACTTCGTACGAGCACCGTTGCAATTTATGAAAAACAGGCCCATTCTATTGAAGCATAAAGACCCTAAACGACAAGGATGAGCTCAACACAGGAGGGAGCAAGATGGCCCGTAGGAAAAAAACGGATAAAATTACGACATTACAGACGACGGCAATTGTGGTTTGCTTTATGCTGGCTGCCGGGTTGCTTACTCTTCCCAGAGTAGCCGTTGAAGCTGCAAAAACACCGGATGCGTGGATATCTGTCATTATAGCAGGGGCGGCCACTTTCCTGTTCGGTTGGATTATAGTTAAACTAAGTTCGCGGTTTCCAGAAAGTACCTTTTACCAGTATGTGCAGCGGATAACAGGCAAAGCCTTTGGCAAAGTGATTGGCATGTTGTACGTTATCTATTTTGTGGGCATAGCCGCATACGAAATTCGGTCTGTCGAGGAAGTAACGTCGTTCTTTCTGCTTGAGGGAACTCCTGCGTGGGCAATTTCAGCACCTTTTATGTGGCTCTCTCTGTATCTATGCATGGGGGGAGTAGGTTCATTAGGTAAAATAGGTCAAATGATATTCCCGATTACGGCGTCTATCTTTTTGTTAATATGCATGCTGAGTTTAAATATTTTCGAACTAAATAACTTGCGTCCCGTCTTGTCGGAGGGGGTAATGCCAGTGCTTAGAACGCTCAAAACTACATTTCTGACATTAACGGGGACAGAGTGCTTGCTGATTATTCTTTGTCGGATGGAAAAACCGGAGAAAGCAACCAAGGCGATCGGGATGGCGATCGGGATCGCGGTCGCTTTTTATACAGCTACGTTGATCCTGTGCATTGGGGCTTTTTCAATGGAAGGAGTCTTGAGCAGAACCTGGCCTTTTTTAGATTTGGCCCGCAGTTTTGAAGTGGAGTATCTGTTATTGGAACGGTTCGAATCCTTATTGTTGACCATTTGGATCATGCAAATTTTTGTTACATTCAGCATAGCTTTTTATTGCGCTTCGCTCGGAGTTTCTCAAATTCTGAATAGATCTTATTCCAAGTTGCTGTTTATCTTGCTCCCGCTCATCTACGTCCTGTCCCAAATTCCTAAAAACCTGAATGAGTTATTTTCTTTTGGGACGATCATCGGGAATGTCGCTTTCGTTTTAATCGCTCTGTTTCCACTGCCACTGCTGCTTATTTCTCGCTGGAGAGGGGTGCGGTCATGAAGAGAGTCCGGTCAGGGTTACTCGGGATGGTGGTTCTCCTGATCATATGCAGTACACTTTCAGGTTGCTGGAGCAGCTCTCCCGTGGAGGATCTAAATCTGGAGACAGGCATTGCTATGGATATAGCGACAGAATCTTCACAAGAAGAGCAAATTAATCAGAAAGGAGGAGATTATCCGAAAAAAGAGTTAATTACGGGAACCTTTCAATTTATCATCCCAGAGGAAAGCGGCGGTTCCAATAGCTCCTCACCGCAAGCTAAAAAATTTTTTAATATTACAGAAACAGGGGATTCCGTTTTTGAGATGTTAAGAGAGATTTCATTGCGAACCAACCGACCGCCCATTGGGCAACATTTGAAAACGGTTATTATCAGCTCCAGTCTGCTTCGCAAGATCCCGTTGTACGAGCTGCTGGACTTTTTCTTGGGGGATAATGACATTCGGCTCAGCGTCCAGCTACTGATTAGTACAGACAAGGCGAGCAATGCGCTTCAGGAAAAAACTCCTGGTCAAATTCCTGCCTATATCTTAAAGGATATTTTCCAAAATCGTAAACGGAACGCACGGTTGATAAAGCCCGTGGCTTTGGTTAAAGTGGTCGGGCCCATGAAGGGTAAGGGAAGCTTTATATTACCCAATGTCATTACGGCGGAAAATGAAATCAAGCTCGCAGGTGCGGGAATCATCAAAGGAAAGACGCAAACATACGGTGGTTTTCTGAATGAATCAGAGGTCGAGGGTCTTATGTGGATCAAGGGCCAATTGGTTGGAGGCGTGTTGAAAGGTAACGATCCTCAAACCGGTAAAAATATAGCCTATGAGATCAAAGCAGTGAAAAGCAGGATCAAGGCCATCGTTCAGGGGGACGACATTTCCTTCCAAGTAAAAATGACCTCAGAGGGGCGCGTTTCCGAGGTTTTTAACAAGAAAGAAAATTTGCGCAGCAACGCTGTGCTCGGACAAGAAGAAAATATCTTTCAGGAGAAAGTGAATTCATTAGCTGAACAAACTGTAGCCAAAATGCAAAAGCTGCAGGCTGATGTCGGAGGTTTCGGAGAAGCCTTGAGGATTCAGCATCCTAAAGTTTGGCGTAAGGTCAAAGAGGATTGGGATACCACTTTTAGTACCATTCCCATACGTTTTAGCACAGATATCCATATTGAAGATTACGGCTCTTCGATTACGACGGCAGACTAGTTTGTATGTATTTTAGAAAAACCTTCAATACCACGAATCTACGTGGTGTTGAAGGTTTTTTAGGCTATTCAAACAGGGATAGTGTATCTTCCAGCCACGTAATATAGCTTTCTTCCCGATTAATGGCACGGCTCAGCACCAGATAATGCCCGAATTGATTAGAACCGGGGGCCTGAAGGTTCTCGTCCAGCCGTTGGAGGGATTTCTTACTTTCGTACAGATATTCCAGCTTCTCTTTACGTTTGGTTATCTGGTCCTCGAACAATCGCTTGTTCTCTTCCTTGGGGATGGCTGCTGAGAAATACAGCATGAGCATAAACTCATCCTTTTCCGTTTCTGGTAACTCTTTGGGACTTAGAAGCCATTCGGTCAGTTCTTGGGTTCCTTTGGGGGTAATGCAGTACAGCTTTTTTTCCAGCTTGGCTCCTGTAATGGAGGTGCGATATTCAATAAGCTCCTCTTCGGTCAGCCTTTTTAACTCAGGATAAATCTGACTGTGTTTGGCGCTCCAAAATTGTCCGATTTCCTTTTTGAATTGACTCGTAATATCGTAGCCGCTCATTTCCTCTTTATGAACCAGGCCCAAAATGGCGTATTTTAATGTGCGTTTCAACGTAGCTCTCCTTGTCAAACGTTATTTGACACTAGTATACCATAGTGCTACAATTTATATGTATTTAAAAACATGTTTAATATTACATGTTTTGAATTGAATATTTATTATTTTTGGTCTCCTATTCAATTCATAAAAACTTATAATTTAGGAAAGAAGGATGCAAGATGGACAAGTTTATCGGCAGCCACATGATCTACACTTATGAGAATGGTTGGGAGTACGAAATATATATTAAAAATGAAGATACGATCGATTATCGCATTCATAGTGGTATGGTAGGCGGCCGCTGGGTACGTGATCAGAAGGTCAATCTGGTGAAGCTGGTGGAAAATGTGTATAAAGTATCGTGGACCGAACCGACAGGCACTGACGTTTCTCTGAACTTTATGCCTGAGGAAAAACGTATGCATGGCATTATTTTCTTCCCTAAATGGGTTCATGAGCATCCGGAAATCACTGTGCGCTATCAAAACGATTTTATTCCGCTGATGGAGGAATCGCGTGAAAAGTATGAAACGTATCCGAAGTATGTGGTTCCTGAATTTGCAGATATTACATTCATCGAAAATGCGGGTGTGAACAACGAACAATTAATTTCCCAAGCACCTTACGCAGGAATGACAGACGATATTCGTGCAGGTAAATTGCAAGTGTAATCAACTCTGTGCTGAAAGTGTAAAAGCCTGGCCTGTGATAAACAGTCTCAGGCTTTTTTACGTGAACTGGAAAGTGGATTGACAATGGAGTTGTGGACGATATCTAGAATGAATAGTAGACCAGGCCATGCACGATGAGATAAGAACGACTAATCCGAGAGGGGAGGATAGTCGCTGTTGGGGAGAGAATGTGCAGGTTCGCATGGGCAGTCAGATCGGATAAGGCAGATAGAGCCAGCTCTGTTTTATCAGGTCCCCAGTGATCAGCGTGGTGCTGAATATATTGCTCAGCCTCGGTTAAGGACAGACCCTTGAGCGAGGTAAACACGGAAGCCCAGCGGACGAGGTCAAAAGCGCCTTTAATTTTAGGTAGCTCATATTCCGCCAGACCTTGAGCGCCGTTACACGACATAGTAAGCAAGCCACAGCAATGGTGTTGATAAGGTTTTGAGTCAGGAAATTGACGATAGTCGTATTGAATCATTTCCATGGAACCAATGCGTAATTGGGTCGCTTGGGACGTTGTGGGCTGGGCAAGCGTCATGCTCATGCTAGAACGGCCTCCTTCATGGATTCACTGTAAATAGGGATGGAAGAATCATACGTCACAAAGGATGTAATGTAAATCACGGATACAAGTGTAAAATGGGGATATGTAGCGAAAAACGAGCTTTAATGTCAATGGAAACGGATACTTGCATCCATTTCTTTTGTTATCTTAGGGAACGTCTTTATATCATAAAAAAACAACCCCAGATCTCCCCAGGGTCGTCTCTACTAAAAATATAGTTCAGCATTTCGAAAAATGCTTGTTTTGCTGATCACACGGGTGTGACGTCCTGAATTTCCTCTTCTTCTTTCCAAATCACATTCTCTCGATAGTTTGATCCCCAATCGTACATTGCTCTCAGTACCGGAATCAGGCTTTCGCCATGCTCTGTCAGTGAATATTCCACATGCGGAGGGACGACAGGATAGACTTTACGCAGAATGAGTTTATCTTCCTCTAGTTCGCGCAATTGGTTGGTCAGCATTTTTTGCGTAATGTGGGGGATTAGCTTCTTCAATTCACCAAACCGCTTGGTGCCTTCCATACCGAGATGCCACAAAATAATCAGCTTCCATTTTCCACCGATGACCGCGAGAGTCAATTCCTTATCACAATTAATCAGCTTCAAATCAATCCGGTCTTTTACAGTAGTGATATTCATCGACCTCCTGTCCGTAGTTATTCCAAGTATACTATCTATAGCTACTATACGCAAAAGGATATACATCCATTTTGGAAACTATGCATATGCTTGGGCACTTATAGACCGGACAGGGATACCTAATGATGTGTGCAAGACTGGAAGAGTCCAGAAATCTGCGGCGTTAAGAAGGAATCACAATAGTGTTAAAGGACTCCGGCTCCAGCTCCAAGCGGTGTGTTGTTTCACCGAGAGACAGATTCAGCACACGCGATTCCTTGAACGGATTGGCGATGACTACCACCCTTTGCCCGTCTGTATTTTGAAAAGCAACTGCATTTCCAGTCCATGAGCCACGAAGTCCGATGCGTCGGGCACCCGGTAATACAAAATGAGAAAAGTGCTTCATGACGTAATATTCTGGATTCAGGATAGGTTTTCGATCCGCCGGATCAACGGTGATCATCGAATTTTGCTCCCAGCCCCATGTACTCTTGCCTTTCGGTTCCAAAACCATATTCCAGTAAATATAAGCATTTACGCCATTGGTGAAGTAGTGCTGGTACAGATTATATACATATTTGGCGTAGTCCCATGAGTTTTCTCCGTTCCCGCATTCATTTTCTGTTTGCATGTAACGAAGCTCAGGATAACTGGCAACGGTGCGCTGAATGGCATTTTTGCCTGCCCACTGGTAGCCTACGCCTTTAATATATTTGTAGGCCTCGGGGTCACTCAACACGGTATGGGCATACTCATCGAATCCGGTCGAAGTCTTCTTCATTAATTCCTCCCACGGATCGGGTGCGTTAATGGTGCCCAGCCAAATTTCCGTATCCAGTCCGTGTTCCTCAAAAGCAGGGCCCAAATAGTCGCGAATAAATTCACGCAGTTGCTCTCCGGTCCATACACAGGAAGGGAACTTCTGATCGGCAATGACTTCATTTTGAACATGAATCTGATGGATCGTAATACCTGCCTCGTGATAAGCCTGAACAAATTTGACAAAGTACAATGCATACGCTTTCAAAATATCCTTTTCCCAGCGCAGCGTGCCGTAATTGTAGGCTTTCGGTGATTTCATCCATGTCGGCGGGCTCCAAGGTGAAGCGAACAACTTCAAGTCCGGATTGAGTTGTAACGCTTCCCGAATAAAAGGAATGAGATATTGCTGATCACGCTCAATAGAAAAGTGCTTCATCTCCACGTCACCGTCTGTTTCATTGTGGCTGTACCACTCCAGCGCGTAGTCACTCGCTCCAATAGGAAGTCGGCAAATCGCAAATTTGTGCTCGCCCGCTGGATGAAAGAGAGAATGAAGCACCCGATCTCGTTCGTCTTTTTCCAAATGGTTCAGGGCCACATAACCTAATTCATTAAAACAGCCACCAAATCCTTCGACAAGCTGATGTGTTTCTCCCGTAAAGACTAGATTGGCACTCTCTTGAGTATCGGTCAAATGATGAGCTTGGGATTGCCAAGCTTTAGCTTTGGAAGTGGAAAACCACTGAATGGTTTGATTACTCATGTATTACCCTCCTGTTCAAGCTTTTTGTATCTCTTCTTATTATAGGGTAGGATCATAGGAGATGAGATGGTCTGAGCCACGACAAATTTGCCCTAATCCAAGGTTGAATTTGCGGATGAGAACTTCTGCTGATAAGAAGTGTCAAGAACACATAAAGTACACATGTCTTTGATATGCTGGTGTCCTAGAATGACCGAAAGAGGGAAGTCGATTGAAGAAAAGAGTTCTTCTCGTGGAGGATGAAATACGTATTCGTGAAGTGATTGCTGACTATTTTAAACAGAATAATTGGGAAGTCTATGAAGCAGGCAATGGAAAAGATGCACTGATCTGGTTTGATTCGGTGCAGCCGGACCTGATTATACTCGATATTATGATGCCGGAACTGGATGGTTGGGAAGTGTGCCGCCAGGTGCGTAGCCGCTCAGGTGTGCCGATCATTTTGTTGACAGCCAAATCCGGTGATGATGATAAAATATTAGGCTTTGAACTGGGAGCCGATGATTACGTGACCAAACCTTTCAGCCCCAAGGTGCTGATCGCCCGCGCCAACGCGCTGATGAAACGGGTGGAGGGGCATGTACAGCCGGAGTCGCATATTTTGCGGTTCGGCAGTGCCATTCTCAACACGATGGCTCATCGGCTTGAGGTGGATCAGGCGGAAGTCGAGCTGACGCCCAAGGAGTATGAGTTGCTGCGGCTGCTTATACATAATAAAGGCATAGTTATTTCACGGGATGCGATACTGAACCGAGTGTGGGGCATCGACTTTGAAGGAGATACACGAGTTATCGATACGCATATCAAAAAGCTGAGAAGTAAGCTAGGCCGTGAATCACGCCATATCCGCACGGTTTTTGGTACTGGCTATAGGTTTGAGGAGGAAGAATGAACAAACGGGGAGTTACCTTTAAGTTGTTCATTATGACGGTTGTGTTTTTCCTGTGTTTTTACGGTATGGTGATTTTAAGTCAATTGCTGTTTTTTGAAAATTTTTATCAGGAACAGAAGATTGGTCGTGTGGAAAGCCGCTTGCAAAGCTTCGGTCAAAGTTATGTCCAGGAGGCTTGGGGATCGGGCAGGGTTTCCCGTGAGGCAGCTCGCTTTATGCTTCAGAATAAAAATCAGTTGGCAATTGTAACGCTGGACGGCAAAGTAAAGCTGGATGATGCGTTTCATATCAATCTAAGAAAAGCGGATGGTAAAATCGTTAAAATATCGCTGTCTCTGTTTATGAGCGAGTACGGAGATGAACTGAGAGCTGCTCGGATTCAGCCCGGTGATACGGTAACGGTTGAAGGTGAGGGATTGGGAACGGACGGCATCTCTACCGCCAATTTAATTTATCCAACCGGCATACAGAAGCTTGGTTTCAAAAATATAGGATCGACTTCGGAAGAGGCAAGCACAGATGGCCGTGTAAGGTTTTCCGGTACGGTGATAGAGATTGTACTGCCGGATCTGAAAACATGGAGTCAGCGACAAGGCTTACTGTTTAGTGCGCTGGAGGAATGGTTCCCTTTATCGCAGGCGCATCTGGAGAAACTTAAGAATTTCGAAGTGTTGGAGGAAGAGTGGACGGAACCTTGGACAGGGGTACGCAATGCAGTCATAGTCCATCCTGTTCGTCAGGACACAGGCGAGATCGACCTCCTGTTCACAGTGACATCGTTGCAGGAAATTAGTGAGACGAATGAAGCTCTGCGCTGGTTTTATCTGTACCTAGGGATCGGGGGATTTGCACTCATTCTGATTTTGTCCCTGTTCTATTCCCGGATGGTGACCCGTCCGCTCATTGCTTTGAATAATACCGCCAAGCGGATGGCTAAGCTCGATTTTACAGCCCATACACCAATCCGGCAGAATGATGAACTGGGCAGCCTGTCCTACAGCATGTATACCCTGTCCCAGAACCTGGACACAGCTTTGCGCGAGCTTCAGGAGGCCAATCAGCAATTGGTGGAGGACATGGAACAGAAGCAGAGGATGGAGGCTGTGCAACAAGACTTTTTTGCGAACGCTTCTCATGAACTGAAAACCCCGCTGAGTATCATTAAAGGCTTCGCAGAAGGATTACAAGATGGGGTTAGCGCCGGGAAGCAGGATCATTATATGAAAGTCATTGTAGAGGAAGCGGACAAAATGGAGCGATTGGTCAAAGATATGCTGGACCTCGCCAAATTGGAATCGGGTACCCTCAAGCTTCGCAAGACGACCTTTATCTTGAGTGAGCTGGTGGAGGAGGTCGTGGACAAGTTATTCCATTTGTTGAAGGAGAAAAAGCTGGAAGTAGTCATTATCCCCGCCAATGAGATGCCGATCCATGCCGATGTAGGATGGCTGGAACAGGTGATTATCAACTTTGTTGTCAATGCCATACGACATGCTGAGGAAGGAAGCTCGATCACGATTCGCATCGAAGGTGCTGGGGAAATCAGTTTTTTTTCCATTGAAAATAAAGGTGAGACCATTCCTGACGATCAACTGGAGCAGATATGGGATCGCTTTTACCGGGCCGAGCTGTCCCGAAGTCGCCAGACAGGTGGGACAGGGCTCGGGCTGTCGATCGTCAAACGAATTTTGGATTTGCACGAATTTCGCTATAAGGCGGAGAATACCAAGGACGGCGTCCGTTTTGTTGTTATATTCGGAGGCTAAGCTATGGCAAAGGAGTTAAGAGTATGAAATGGAATTGGTTGCCCTCACTATGCACGATTGCAAACCTGGGGGCAGGGGTCTTATCCCTGTATTTCACGATTCATGAGCAATACATGACCGCTTTTATTCTCGTGGTGGTGGCTGCTTTATGGGATGTATTAGACGGTTTACTGGCAAGGCTGTTGCATTGCTCCAGTGATTTTGGCAAACAGCTCGATTCGCTGGCGGATGTTGTCTCATTTGGGGTTGCCCCTGCTTTCTTGATCTTGTTATACAAGCTGGGAGATACCCATTGGATAGGACCGCTTGTGGCTGTTTTGTTTGTCATATGCGGTGCGGTAAGATTGGCAAGATTCAACCTAATGGCTTTTAGCAAAGGCTTTGTAGGTATGCCGATTACGGCGGCGGGTGTGATTTTGTCCTTTATGTTTTTGTGGAGTGAGCATTTGAAGCCGGGGTTGTTGCTTGCATTAATGGTAGTGCTGTCGTTCCTGATGGTTAGCCGTATTCCCTTTCCGTCCTTCAAAAAATAATCGGTCAGGAGGTGGCTCCCCTATGGAATGGGTCATCAGCATGATTACACAATACGGATATATCGCTATTTTTGCTCTTCTTGCTCTTGGGATTATCGGCCTACCGGTTCCAGATGAAATTATTATGGTGTTTGTCGGCTATTTATCTTCTATTATGGTACTGAATTATTCGGTGTCTATATTAGTCAGCTTCATCGGTGCAATGACAGGGATGATGATCAGCTACACGCTAGGCAAAAAGCTGGGTCAGCCCTTGGTGGATAAGCACGGCAAGTGGGTTGGATTGACACCGAAGCGATTTGCAAGAGTTAAGGGGTGGTTTGCACGCTTTGGGTTGTGGACCATTTTGTTCGGTTATTTTATCCCAGGAGTCAGACATGCGACAAGCTATTTGTCGGGCATTAGTGCGATGCCTGTCCGAAAATATATGCTGGTGGCAAGCGCAGGTTCTCTGATATGGACGCTTATCTTTATCTCCATTGGTTATATTGCAGGGGCGAATATAAACTTTCATTAAGGTGACCCCAAAAGTAATGTAGCATTTTTCACGTATACCACCGATAATATAAATAAAGATACTGTACAACCAGTGAGGGGATCTGTATTGAATGTACTAATGAAGTATATTGAGAAGTTACCGAGTTTTCTGCAAATGATCTTGAATATCTCGCTGTTTCTGGTCGGGCTGATTTTAAGCTTCTTACTGCTAAAAGAAACATGGTCCATTTTTTCTTATGTTTTTTTGTACGCAGAGACCGACAAAAATTACTATGAATTCACGGAAGAGTTGCTTGTGTTTTTCTTGTACTTTGAATTCATAGCATTAATAGTTAAGTACTTTAAAACCAATTTTCATTTTCCATTACGTTATTTTATCTATATTGGGATCACGGCTGTCATCAGGCTCATTATTGTAGATCATGATGATGCTAAAAATACATTCTGGTGGTCTATTGCTATCCTAGTCATGGTAGGTTCTCTATTGATCGCTAACAGTAAATTGTTAAAAAGAGAAAGTTGATGCTCAGGAAGATTGCAAAGTTGACAGTCAAGTGGGAGAGAGGGAATAAAGACGAATGGTAAGAAACTGGATGAATCATGCGGGCGTCAGGCGGGTAGCCGTCCTTGCGATAATCGTTTTGCTGTTGTTTATGTTAAGAAGCATGATGAATATTATGTTGTTAACACTGCTGCTTACGATCTTGATTGGCAGTATATATAACGGAGTGAATAAGCTGGTCAAGCGGTTCGTCAATGTGCCGTCAATGATCGTGCTACTACTGGTGTATGGTTTGCTAATTCTGATTATGGTGTGGGGCGTTTACCGAATGGTGCCGCTAATCGTTGTACAGGTCAAGCAGGTGTATCTCATGATTCAGCAAGCGTATATGTATCCTGATCGTAATCAATGGAACGAAACGATTATCGAATTTATGGACACGCTGAATGTTCAGCGGCTATTTGAGCCTGGCCTGAGTGCAGTGATGAAGGTCAGTCAATTGGGAACACAGCTTCTGGTGTCGATTATTTTGAGCTTGTTCTTCCTGATGGAAAAATCCTATATTACACGTTTTACAGCTACGTTTGTAGATAGCAAGCTGGGTTGGTTTTTCAAGGAAGTGGGTCATTTTGGCCGTATGTTTCTGGGTACGTTCGGGAAGGTATTGGAGGCTCAACTGCTGATTTCACTTATTAATTGTATATTGACCACGATTGCGCTCTGGATTATGGGCTTCCCTAATCTGCTCGGTCTTGCGCTCATCATTTTCGTACTGGGATTGGTTCCGGTGGCAGGTGTGTTTATCTCACTGGCACCGCTCGGCCTGATCGCTTTCAGTGTCGGCGGCATTCAATATGTGGTTTATCTGGTTATTCTGATCGTGGTGATTCATGCGATTGAGGCCTACTTCTTAAATCCGAAGCTGATGTCATCCAAAACGAATTTACCGATCTTCTTTACCTTTGTCGTACTTATTTTCTCTGAGCATCTGATTGGAATTTGGGGCTTGATTGTAGGTATTCCGTTGTTTGTTTTCTTCCTGGATCTGATTGGGATAAAACGCAAGCAAGAGAAGGATACTTGATTCAGCACTACAGATTCCACCCTAGTATAGTGACTATTGATTCATCACGCATGCCTGCGAAGCCGCAGGCATGTTTTTATTGCCCGTTTGTTCATAGGAAGAATCGTTGACGCTCATCCACTTTTTAATTCTCTTGTTAGCTATAGTACACTAGATATGCAAGATTAGATCAAGATAAAAGAAATGAGATGATCGGATGGAACAGAAAATTAAGGTATTGGCTATATCGGGTAGCCTTCGTCAAAAATCCTCCAATACAGCGCTTATGAAGGCTACTATGGGGCTGGCTTCTGAAAATATGATGTTCACAGTCTATGATGGATTGGGGGGCCTTCCGCATTTTAACCCTGACTTGGATGTAGATGAGGGGTCAGCTTCCGTAAGAGAGCTACGGGAACAATTGAAACAAGTGGATGGAGTGCTGATCTGTACACCGGAATATGGGAATGGGGTGCCGGGTGCTTTGAAAAATGCCTTGGATTGGCTCGTATCTTCAGGTGAATTTGTAAATAAACCAACAGCGGTCATTAGCGCGTCACCGTCTCCTATGGGCGGCCATCTGGCGCATGCCTCGCTGCTGCTCACATTGCAAATGATCAATGCAGAGATGGTGGAGAATGGAAAGGTCATTATTCCGTATATCACCTTGAAGCTAAATCAGGAAGGTGAAATTACAAACGCTGAAACTAGGCAGGAGCTAGAAGCATTACTTCAAGGGCTTGAGCAAGCTTGCTTAAGCACAGGAACTCTTTAGATTTTTGAAGTTTAATTAAGAAAAAGTAGCGGCAGTCTAAGATTTCATTATCACCTTCGAAGCTGCCGCTTCCTCTTTTAATTAATTTTAAAGTTTGAATTTTAAACGGTGTCCAATAAGTTCTCGTATACCTTTAATCGGGCATATACCGTTTCGAGTATGGGGTAAACAGTACTACTGGTTGAAGCCAATGCAAGCAGTGAACCATGTAGATGACTGGCTTCAATCGGAAGCTTTTTATGCATATCGCGTTGCATGGATGACATCATCTCAGGTCGTAAGGATTCCATCGTTTTCAGTGTATGAGCTTCCATCTCTGAATCAATCGGCATCCCCGCGTTGCGAGCAAGTGTGACAATCTCATGCAGCAGCTTTTCGTATATAGCTCGTGACTCTGCCGTGGCAAGTATAGTCCCAACCGAGGCATCCATCAGTGTTGTAATTGCACTCAAGCTGGCAACGAATATATATTTCTGCCAAACTTCACGCTGAATATCGTGACTTCGTGCCACTGTGAAGCCTGCATGATCAAGATGATTCAGCAGCAGTTGTGTACGCTCTGATTGCACTCCGTTCCATTCACCGAAGACGATACGGTGGAACGGACTTGTCTGAACAATAGAACCATCATGATCCAACGTAGTTTCAATATAACAAAGTCCGCCCAGCACTTTTTCAGATCCGAATTGTTTGCGCAAAAAGTCAAAATGTTCGTAACCATTAAGTAACGGAAGAATCATGGTATGATCACCGACATAAGGCTCAAGATCGAATTGCAATTGGGGAAGATGATACGCTTTAACTGAAATGATAATACAGTCGAACGGATCGGCAGCTTCACCATTTGTAATAGCACGGATTGGCGTCTGGAAATCTCCATGAACACTTCTAACAATCAGACCGTCTTCTGCCAACTGAGATTTTTTTGAAGGGCGTACGAGGAAGGTCACGTCTTCTCCTTTTTGAACAAGAAGTCCCCCGAAATAGCCTCCAATCGCCCCTGCACCTACAATCAGAAATCGCATTATAGGGTCCCTGCCTTTACTTTTGCATTCCCGTATAATCCTTCTACTACGTTCTCATCTGCCTTAAAAACATGCTCCTCGCCCGGAAAAGAACGATTCTTCACGTCTTCGACATATTGCCCGATGCTGTTACGAATCAAACCACCTATATCCGAATAGGTTTTTACGAACTTTTTCTCCCGGTAAGGAGCTGAATATTGTAACATGTCATGATATACCAAAACCTGGCCATCACAGTATCTCCCCGCACCGATGCCAATGACCGGAATAGATATCTCCTGGGTGATGTTCTTCGCCACTTCCTCTGTCACCAGTTCCAGCACGATGGCAAAAGCTCCCGCTTGCTCCAGGGCCCGGGCATCATTTAGAAGGCGCTCAGCGGCCTGTGAGTTTTTACCTTGAATGAAGTATCCGCCGATTTGATGCACAGACTGTGGTGTAAGTCCGATATGTCCCAGCAGGGGAACGCCAGATTGAACAATTCGCTTCACGGTGTCGCAAATTTCCATGCCCCCTTCTAGTTTCACGGCATGGGCATGTCCCTCTTGCATGAGCCTGCGCACATTAGTAAGGGCTTCTTGACTACTCCCATGGTACGTCATAAATGGCATATCCGCGACAATAAAAGTATGTTCCGCACCGCGCACGACAGACCGTGTATGATAGACCATATCATCCATAGTGACGGGCAGTGTGGAGTTATAATTAGATAACACATTACCTACGGAATCACCGACAAGGATGATATCGATCCCGGCTTCCTCAGCCAAACGAGCAGATGGATAGTCATACGCCGTAATCATACTTATGGGTGAACCTTCTTGTTTCATTTTCTTCAATTGCAAAATATTAAGTGCTTTCGAGGTTGCCATGGTTGCATTCAAATCCTTTCCTACCTTTATTTTAGATCACAAAAAAAACCTTTCAGCACGTGGCTGAAAAGGTCCGAAAGGCAAAAAAAGAGTCAATTTGCGACCGTTCTTTTGTCTCGGTCCTTGCGGATCAGAGCAAAATCCAACGAGTTCACCTCCATAGGCTCACACATCTACATATTGAATTACACTAACTAGAGTACCGTTCGAATGTATCGATACAGCCTCTCACGGAAGTATACCAAAATATAGGGCTGTTGCATAACATTCTCTACTATATGAACAAAACAAGCCCCTCTAACTTTCTATTCGGAAGTGAAGGACTGTCAGCTTGTAGATACAGTATGTAAAATATCGCTAAATCTTTAGGGCGTGTATGAAGTCATGGACGGTCGATAAATTCATATAGAAAGGATTGACCCTCCCGATAGAAACGCCTTTTTGCTTGCGCGTCATATCTGGCTTTTTGACTGCGCGGTATAAGGCCAAGCCAAACAATGTGTGTGTGAGGGTATCCATAATGACTCTCCTTTTAGCACAGTTCCCCTAATTGTAGCATGGACCCGGTGTATTCGGAGTGCACGGAGGTGATATAATAGGGCGCAAATAGGTTCATAGTTCGACAACTTGGAGCAGAGGAGAGAAGGCTGGTGTTTGAGCAAATTGTAGCATATGGTCTGAGCCAAAAAGAGGCTGTTAAGGATTATCCATTTGGTGCTGATCCCCTGGTACTAAAAGTAGGGGGCAAGATGTTTGCACTTCTAACTGAAAAGGATGACATTTGCCACGTATCCTTGAAATGTGATCCAGTCATTGCAGTAAATCTGCGTGAACAAAACAAGGCGATTAAGCCAGGCTATCATTTGAATAAAAAGCATTGGAATACGATTGAGGTTGATGCTACCTTCCCACTGGAAGATTTGTACAGCATGATCGATCATTCGTATGAGCTGGTCTTCAAGAGCTTAACCAAAGCGCAACGCGAAGCGATTACGATGAGAATACGGGCAACGGATCTGTAAAGGGCTGGTATAAGCCCTTAGGTTGTATCCAAAAATACTTATTAACATTATTATAGTTTTACTTGACAGAAATCACGAATGGATATATTCTTAATTTAAAGATAATTCATTTGAAAATAATATCAAGGAGTGGAACTTAACATGAGCGAACTGGTGAATATTATTCAAGAGAGAAGATCAGCTTCTAAATTTATTCCTGATGTTACTATAGATGCAAAAGAACTAGAAGAAATATTTCAGCTGGTGAAGTTTGCTCCATCGGCTTTCAATTTACAGCATGCGCGTTATATCGTAGTGCAGGATGCTGATACCAAACAAAGACTGCATGATGAGGCAAGTAAGCAGTATAAAATATTAACGGCTTCGGCGACCATTGTAGTGCTGGGGGATACAGAAGCTTATACCAAGGTAGCTGACCTCAACGAAGGATTCCTGAATTTAGGTGTCCTGAGCAAGCAGGAATATGATAGTACAGTGGAATCGGTAACTCAGTTTTATCGCGAGCGGGGACCTGTCTTCCAGAGAGAAGAAGCGATCCGTAATGCCAGCCTGTCGGCTATGCAATTGATGTTGATTGCCAAGGACAAAGGCTGGGATACGTGCCCGATGATCGGTTTTGATCCGGCGAAGGTGCAGGAAGTACTGAATATTCCAGAGCAATTTGTACCGGTAATGATGATTACCTTGGGTAAAGAGGACGAATCGGGTCAGCGGGCACGGGGATACCGCAAGCCGGTTGGACAATTTGTCAGCTACAATGGATTTTGAAATTTGTAAATCATTTGTGTAAATAAATCAACATGTTAATGAAGGAGTGATAAAGATGTCATTGAAAACCGCTGGAATTCACCATATCACGTCCTTTGCAGGCGACCCGCAGGGCAACGTTGATTTTTACGCAGGCGTGCTTGGTTTGCGATTGATTAAAAAGACGATCAACTTTGATGCTCCAGAAGTATACCATTTGTACTTTGGTAATGAAGAGGGCAGCCCGGGCACGATCATTACTTTTTTTCCAGCTCCGGGTACACGCAAGGGTAAGATTGGAGGCGGACAGGTCGGGATTACGACGTATGTTGTGCCGTCCGGTGCTTTGGAATACTGGGAAAACCGTCTGCACAGCTTGAAAGTATCTTTCACGAAGGCCACTCGTTTTGGCGAGTCATTCATCCAGTTCCGAGACAACGAGGGCTTGCATCTGGAGTTGGTGGAGCGGGAAGATGGCCCGTTGAACACGTGGATAGCCGGGGGTGTGCCTACGGATAAAGCTATCAAGGGCTTTGGCGGGGCGGTACTGTACAGTGCGGATTCCAAGCATACGCAAGGGGTGTTGGAGAACGTCCTGGGGATGACTCTCATCGGAGAAGACGCAAATGCAGGCTACATCCGCTATCAGACGACAGGTGATTTGGGCAACCTGATCGATATTCCGGTCAAAGATGTCCCGTGGGGGAATGGCGGCGCCGGTACGGTTCACCATATTGCCTGGCGCGCGCAGGATGATACGGAGCATCAGGCGTGGAACGAATGGGTTCATCAGCATGGTTTTGGGACCAGTGGTATTGTAGATCGCCAATACTTCAATGCCGTATACTTCCGCGAGCGGGGCGGTATTTTATTCGAGATCGCAACCGATCCACCCGGATTTACCGTGGATGAGGAATTGAATGAGTTGGGACATAAGCTGATGCTGCCTGAATGGTATGAGCCTCAGCGTACCCAGATTGAGTCTAACCTGGTTCCCATTGAACCTAGAGTATTAAAACAGGATTAATCTGTTTGATCCAAACAATCATATTAGAACGAAAAAGGTCCAATGCGGGAAAATTTCTACCGTCAATTGGACCTTTTTTGCATGTGGAATTGTCATACTAACGTAAAAATAAGCGTGGAGAGTTGGCTAGATCATGAGCAGTTCACGGATCTCCAGCTCGGTCAGTGCCGAAAGGGTTTCTTGTCCCGGCTGAATGACCTGGTCGATCATGTTTTTCTTTTTTTGTTGCAGCTCATACATTTTGTCCTCTACCGTACCTTGGGCGACGAGACGAATAACCTGCACGACTTTTTTCTGGCCCATTCGGTGTGCTCGGTTGGTAGCCTGCTCCTCTACAGCGGGATTCCACCACAGGTCATACAAAATGACCGTATCTGCACCAGTGAGATTCAGGCCAGTGCCTCCTGCTTTTAGGGAAATCAGGAACAGCTCGCGTTCTCCTTCGTTGAAGCGACTGCACAACTCGACTCGTTCCAGAGCAGGAGTCTGCCCATCCAGGTAAAAGTAGGACACCCCTTCTCGAGCAAGCTCGCGTCCGATCATTTGAAGCATTGTGGTGAACTGTGAAAAAATGAGCATCCGTTTCCCGGAGCTGAGACATTCCGTAATGATCTCCAACAGCTGTTCAAATTTGGCAGAGCTTCCCGTATATCCTTCGATGAACAAGCCCGGATGACAACAGAGCTGACGAAGTCGAGTCAGACCGGCGAGAATTTTGATACGATTTTTCTGAAATCCTTCCTCGTTGAGATGCTTCAACGTTTCATGCTGAAGCTTGGCCAGATAGGCGGTGTACAGCTTTTTTTGATCTGGCAGAAGCCGGGATACCTGCACGGATTCGATTTTCTCCGGCAGCTCCTTGAGGACATCACTCTTAAGACGGCGCAGCAAAAACGGACGAACCCGCTTGGCGATCACATTTCGAGGCAGGTTGTGAAACGCTCTTTTCCCGCCGGGAAATAGCGCAGGAAATACAACGTCAAAGATGGACCACAGCTCCTCCAATGTATTTTCTACGGGCGTTCCTGTCAGGGCAAAACGGTAACGAGCTTTTACATCCTTAACAGCCTGTGCCGTCTGGGTGGCATGGTTCTTGAAAGCCTGCGCCTCGTCCAGAATGAGCGTATGAAACGATGGCTTGCTGTACACATCTGCATCGCGCCGTAGCAGCGGATAGGACGTAATGACGACGTCATAACTGGCGGCATCCCGTATGATTCGGCCGCGTTCTTCCGGGCTGCCATCTGCGATAGTGACGCGGACGTGTGGAGCAAATTTCTCCAGCTCATTCCGCCAGTTGTACACCAGTGATGCAGGGGACACGATCATGGCTGGAAGCTGCTGGCTGCGAATCTCCGGCAATACTGAGACGAGAAAGGCGATACTTTGCAGCGTTTTACCCAGCCCCATATCATCTGCCAAAATGCCCCCAAAACGGTAATGCGCCAATGTCTTAAGCCATTGAAAGCCGTAAACCTGATAATCTCTCAAGATTGGGGCAAGCATGTCTGGAACTGGAAAGTCGAGATGGTCTGGGTTGCGTATATTTTCCAGTAGCTGGCGAAAGGTTTTACCCAAAGTCAGATTTTTTCCATGATCGTGAGGATCAATTAAGTACAGTCCTTGCGTGACGGGAACACGAATTTGTGCTGCATCCAGATCACTTTTGCGGATACCTGTTTCATTCATGAACCGAATCAATTCCTTGTACTCTTCTGTTTCGAGCGGCAGCAAGGCACCATTCGGCAGACGGTGATATTTCTGTTTTTCCTCTAACGATTTGAGCAGTTTGCGAATTTCCGGTTCCGGTATGCCCTCCATATCAAATTTAAATTCAAGCCAATCTGTACGTTCATCCCACTCCGCGCGTATCCTTGGGGTAGGCAGAGTATTGTTTATTTTTGCTTTGACTGCACCTGTAGCATAGACGTCCAGCAGCTTTTCCAGCTGCGGAACAGTATGATACAAAAAATCATACTCTGCATCTTCATCTTCCATAAAATATCCGCTATCTGTTCTGGCAAAGGAGCTATGCTCCATCAGCTCCAAAATCCGCTGCTCCTGTTCCCCATCACGTATTAGAATTCGGTCGATACCAGGCGTTCGTGTATCTGTTTCCAGCGGGTTGATGATGATATCCCCATATTGGAACTCCAGCCCTGCCAGCAGCTTGTCTCTTACCCGGTCCAGATATAGCTTTGCCTTCAATGGCTGCTGTGTGACCCGATCTGAGACGGACCGAGTCATATGAACACGTCCGAGCTTCATTAACCCGGGTACAACCTTGTCCATAAAAGATTCCATCTGCTCTGGCGCAATCTGAACTTTTCGCCTGTGGTGTACTTCTACCATCCGTTTTAGCTCGGACAAACGCCGTAAGGGATCGGCTTTCTGTTTGACAAGCTTGCCATCGGCAATGACGACTCCATAGTCTTCCATGATGGTCAAGTCATCCAATCCTTGAATGCTTAGCTGGTAGCCTTCGATTTCGGCCTCATCAAATTCAAATTGCAGCGGAAGCATCAGGTCGGACTGGGGAATACCCTCGCTCATGTTTCCGTGAATTTCAAAGTAGACGCCCTGTGCTGCTGTCAGCAAGGGGAGCAGCTTTTCCCAAGCCGCAGGCGGGATGAGGAGCATTCGCTCGCCGCTCATATGACTACTGGAAGATGAATACGTACCTGAGGTTTCCCGAATCATGCGCTCATGGTGGCACACCTGGGATAATTGCTGGAGAATAGCGTCATGTTCAGGTCGGAAGCGGTACAACTCAGGCTCGTACGAGAAGCTTTTCGTGAACATGTAGCTATCCCCACGGTCAATACTATCCAGAAACGGACGAATTTTCTGGACGATATATAATCGTTTGGGCCCAGCCTTCATTTCCACACCAAACATATATTTTTGGTAACCGTAGGCAAAAGGCCGGATGATGAACTGAAAATCCAAGGCCGCGCGAGTATCCAGCAGGGTTGGTGTGCTGCGAAGCGGTCGCTTGCGGTCAAATAGTTTTAACATACTGTCGGTCAGCTGGAGATCGCCTCGTGTGATGTCAGAGGATCGTGCCGTTCTAGCAGTGTGATCATATGGAGCATCTGTAGATGTGTACATCCCGTCTGAATCCATGCTTCCTGCTGTATCTGGGGCAGTACCAGGATGAAGCCTGGAGGCATAGGAGCGCACAGACAGACTTTTTCCACGGCGTATATCATGGGCGTTAAGGAGAACAGCTGCGATATGTTTACAATATCGTCCAGTGTTCTGAAATGTGCTACAGGTGCATTCTGCTCGGATACTTCCATTGGATCGGATCATCGCCGCAACAGCATAAAAGCTGCTTCCTTTGACCGTAGCTTCGTACACACCTTCATCATGATCTATTTGTGTAAAGGCCACTCTTTTGGCCCGGTAATAGGCATCCCCGTCGTCATAAGCGGCTTGACTGCATAGTTGTCTGATGGCTCGCCGGGTAAGTTCAAAACTCATGATTCGTAATCCTTTCCTGGGTTATTCCGTTTTCTTACATGATAACAGAACAGACAGGAGGATGGACACTTGGGTGCTTATCTGTGGGTTAGAGAAGTTTTTACAAGCTGCACATAGCAGGATACAATGGAAGTGTTAAAGAAAGGAGACGGATACCTTTGCAAAATGAAGAGAAAAAGACCGATTCCAAATCCGGCTCATCCAAATGGTACCTTGGTAGTGCAGCAGCATTGCTTCTTCTGAAAGGTAAGTCGTTACTTGCCCTTTTAAAATTCAGTAAATTTGGCGGTGCGCTGATATCTATGGCGATAACGATTAGCACATATGCGATCATTTACCCGTGGGGATTTGCGGTTGGATTCGTGTTGCTGTTGTTTGTGCATGAGCTGGGACATGTATTGGCTGCCAAGCGCAAGGGGCTTCCCGTGTCAGCACCGTTATTTATTCCTTTTCTCGGTGCGCTGATCACAATGAAACGGCAACCTTTGGATGCGCAGACAGAGGCTTATGTAGCCATGGGCGGCCCGTTACTGGGGACGGTTGGGGCTATGGCGGTATACGCAGGAGCCTATGCAACAGACAGTCCCCTGTTGTATGCGCTCTCGTATGTCGGCTTTTTCCTGAACCTGATCAACCTGCTGCCGATTCATCCACTCGACGGAGGACGGATTTCCACAGCAGTGACGCGTTGGCTGTGGCTGGTGGGCTTATTGGGTGGAATTGTAGTCGTAGTATATTTAAAATCCTTTTTATTTTTCTTCATATGGGCGTTCTTTGCCTACGATTTGTACAAAAAATATGTTAAACGCAATAAAGGAGAGGTCAAGATCCAATCCTTTTTGCAAAAGCCGCTGGTGAACGTACAGCATCTGTATGAGCAAGGATATCCACTGCCCGGACCGGAGCACACACGCAGATTATCCTTTAATACCTACTCGGATTTGGAGGGGCAGCAATATGTGACGGTGTATATGGAAAGTTTGGATGTGGAGCAGACACTTAAGCTGCCGCAGCAGTGTCTTGTCCAGCATGTATGGCTGAACGGTGTGGAACATATACCGACGCCGGATGCGTACCAGCTCAGATTGCTGTGTGGGATTGATTACATTCCGTTTGAAAATGATAAATATTACGAAGTGCCCGCATCATCGCGCTGGAAATTTGGCATCAGTTACTTAGCTTTGGCCGTATTCCTGATGGGGATGATGTATGTGGTGCACCAGCATATAGGGGATATTAGGCTGTGATCTGAATAATGAGTGCTTGGTCAAGATTTTAGATCATTAAGGCAACGGTACAGCTTATAGAAAATAGAGACAAAAGAGCGTGACAACCGCGATATTCGGTGTCACGCTCTTTTTTTGGTTGAATAACACGGTGGAGCTTTTGCTATCCGTCCTTATATCTTAATCCTTTGTTCATCAGTAATCGGTTTTAACGTCTGGCGGTATTTAAGTGGGCTGGTGCCTGTCCAGCGCTTGAACTGTCTGCTGAAATGAGCCAGACTGGAGTATCCGAGCAGGGAAGCTACCTTGTTGAGTGGCAGATTGGGTTGCTGGATCAGCACCTTAGCCTCATGCAGCTTGGTCTCCGATAGATAGTGACGTGGAGAATAACCGTATACCTTGCGGAACACTTCCTGGGCATAGCCGGGACTGATCCCGAGGGAAGCCGCCACATCTTCAAGACGGAATGCTTGCTCGCCAGATTCATCTTCCCGATAAGGCTTAAACCTTGATTGAATGGCTTCCATGATGGCCTTGGCATATTGAACGGATGAAGGCGCAATTCTGGGCTCCAAACCGGTAGATATCAATTGCGAGAATATCCCGAATAGCTCAAATAAGGCAATTTGCATACGAAAACGGTCTGCTGTCGTATATTCTCCGCTTTCCTGCACCATGCCAATCCAGCTATGGACGACCTTTTGCAGCTTGGTATTCGTTTCAGTACCCGCTGGAAAAAAGAGCTGATTGCTCTTAATCATTTCCTGACGGAATAATGGATCATCGACATTAAAATGAGAGCTAAAATAGTACATGCCGTTTGGGGAAACACATTGACTCACATGCTTGAAACCCGGCGGAATAATTAAAATATCACCTTCCCCAACCGAATATACGTTATTTTCCATAATCGTTTCCTGACGACCTTCTAAAATGAGTGCAATTTCAAAACCGATATGAGATTCCTCCGGCATGCACCAATCCGCTTGGACCCGGTGAATATGGGCGCCAAAAAATTTCACATTCCAGTCAATAATGGGCAGCCATTGGCAATCATGAAATAGAGCTGGATCAACATCAGGATTTAATATCATCAGATCACCTTCGATTAGGGCAAATTTTACACCGCTTAGACAATCTCATTGTATCTAACATTTAACTATAATAAAAGAGCGTTTACAAATGCTATAGTATAAGCTTTTATATATAAAAGAAAGCGCTTGCTCTGCTATTTATACGGATTATGTTGGCATATCTGTTTCTATTATCAGTACTTTATTCGTACTAGCCCGTATATGGGATGCACTTAGCGCTCCGATCTTCAGCGTGATCATTGACCGGGCCAATCTAAAGAGCGGCTTGGTTCGTCTATATCTTGCACTTCGAAGCGACTGGAATCGAATTTTGCAAAATCCTAACGAACCTAATTGGAGGACGACTTGATGAAAAAGCTACTGTACGGTGTTGCCTATTATGATGAATATATGCCATATGACCGTTTGGACCAGGATATCCAAATGATGAAGGATGCGGGCATCAATGTGGTGCGGATTGCCGAATCTACTTGGAGTACGCATGAACCGCAAAACGGCGTGTTTGATTTTACCTCTGTGGATCGGGTGCTGGACGCCATGCATAAGGCGGGCATCGAAGTCATTGTGGGAACGCCCACCTATGCCGTACCCACATGGCTGGTGAAGGAGCATCCCGATGTATTGGCGACAACGCCTCAAGGTCCGGGCAAATATGGAGCTCGCCAGATTATGGACATTACGAACCCGGTGTACCTGTTCCATGCCGAGCGAATCATACGCAAGCTGATTGGGCGGGTGAGTCAGCATCCGGCGGTTATTGGCTTTCAGACGGATAACGAGACGAAGCATTACAACACAAGCGGGCCCAATGTGCAATTGCAATTTGTAAAGTATCTGCGGGAGCGGTTCGAATCGCTGGAGGAGCTAAACCGCAAATTTGGACTGGACTACTGGAGTAATCGCATCAATAGCTGGGAGGACTTTCCTTCGGTGGTCGGAACGATTAATGGAAGTTTGGGCGCAGCCTTTTCCCAATTCCAGCGCAAGCTGGTGACGGACTTTCTGGCATGGCAGGTCGCGCTGGTGAAGGAATATAAGCGGGAGGACCAATTTGTTACGCAAAACTTTGATTTTGCGTGGAAAGGCTATTCCTTTGGCATTCAGCCGGATGTGGACCATTTTGCGGCATCGCAAGCCTTTGATGTGACTGGGGTGGATATTTACCATCCATCACAGGATGACCTGACTGGCATTGAAATTTCCTTCGGTGGCGATGTAGCGCGTTCGACGAAAAATAACAACTATCTAGTGCTAGAAACGGAAGCGCAGGCTTTTACCCACTGGGTTCCCTATCCGGGGCAATTGCGTCTGCAAGCGTTCAGCCATCTGGCTTCCGGGGCCAATATGGTGGCATACTGGCACTGGCATTCCATCCATAATTCCTTCGAAACCTACTGGAAGGGTCTGTTGAGCCATGATTTTGAGTCGAATCCAGTGTATGAGGAAGCACAGACCATAGGGAAGGATTTTGCAAGATTGTCTCCGCATCTGGTCAACCTGAAAAAGAAAAATAAAACGGCGATTCTGGTCAGTAACGAAGCATTGACGTCGATTGACTGGTTTAAATTTAATATGAGTAGTCCGTTGAATTACAATGACATCGTACGTCGTTTGTATGACGAGTTGTATAAACTGAATATCGGGACGGATATCGTTCATCCAGGTACAGAATCGTTTGACGACTATGATCTCTTGATCGTCCCGGTTCTCTATTCTGCCCCAGATGCACTACTGGAGAAGCTGAACCGATATGTGGAGAAAGGTGGTCATGTGGTATACACATTCCGAAGCGGATTTACCGACGAGCATGTGCAGGTAAGAACGTCCCGGCAGCCGGGCGTGATTAGCGAAGCCTGCGGCAATCATTACAGCTTGTTCGTGGAGCCGAAGAAGGTGACGCTTAAGAATAATCCTTTTGAGGTGGCACCAGAGGACAATCAGGTAGATACGTGGATGGAACTGATTACCCCGACGACTGCTGAAGTATTGGCCTATTACGATCACCCGCATTGGGGAAAATATGCCGCAATTACGCAAAACCGCTATGGTCAGGGAACAGCGACCTATATCGGCTGTGTCGTCAGTCCGGCGGTCATCCGTGAACTATTCAGCTCTGTAACCAAAAAGGCAGGAGTATGGGGACTGGATCAGGAAGCGTCTTATCCGATCATTGTTAAATCCGGCACGAATGAGCTGGGACGGACAATCCGGTACTATTTTAACTATTCCGAACAAGCAGGCTCGGTGGTATATCCGCATGGAGACGGCAAGGAGCTGATTGGGGAGCATGCGGTTACCCAAGGACAAACGCTTACATTAGAGCCTTGGGGTGTTATAATTATCGAAGAAGCGTAAATGATGCATAGTGAGCCACAACTGACTCACGAATAATATCATATAGGTATTCTCCGGGAGTATCCGGTACATGAAGCGCCCCTGCGAATTGCGGGGCGTTTTCGCATATGGCTGAATAGAGGAGTGCATCGCTATGACAACCCGAGCAGTCCGCTGGTTCCGGGCGCTAACGGCCCCGTATCGACGTAGCATTCAGCTCAAGCTGATCTTGACGATGATTGTTCTATCTGTGCTGCCGGTCATTGCTGTCACGGTGCTGGCTGCGGAAAAAAGTAGAGCTTCCATGGAAGCTGAAGTAGTAGAGACGAACATGTCCAATATGAAATGGACGGGGATCTATATCAGCGACCAGCTAGATCGTCTAAATCATCTGATTTACAGCATTCAGATCAGCCCTGATCTGAGCGATTATTTGAATGAGCGCGAGCCTGACAATCTTTCAAGCCAATTTAATGCCCAGCGAAAAATGCTGAATACGATGGCGAATGTGTATTATTCGGCCGGAAGTCATGTGATCGGCATCCAGCTTTATTTGAAGCAATCGCAAACCTTGTTTACCTTCAATAGTATGCAAAATGAAATTACGACAGTGAGCGGTATTCCCCCACAGTATACCGAGATGTGGCAAGCGAATAAGGATTATTCGATTCGTCCAAGCTCTGCTGACCCGGAACGCTTTATTTTGACGCGCAGTATTCGGCGTTTTGAAGACCAGAAGCAGACGGGGGCTATTTCTTTGGATGTATTGTGGTCGCAATTCGATCAGACGCTGGGCCTGCTGGGACGAGGGGATCAGCATCAGGTGCTTATTACAGATGCAGATGGCGGGGTTATGTATCCAGCACAGGCTCGGCAGTCGCCTCCTCCTGCAAGTGTGCTGTCAGCTCTTCATGACGTTAAGCCGGGCCCCGGGATGATTCAAACTGCTGAACATTATGTATTCTATAATGATCTGGATGTAGTTGGGCTGAAGCTGGTCAAAATCGTACCCACTTCCTCCATTAACCACAGCGCTTTTTCAACGATGCTGTATGGTATTATCGTCGGCGTAATTTCAATCCTGGTTTCCATCTGCATTGCCGTGTTCATCGCATGGCGGACTGCACGTCCGATTGTTCATTTGGCGCGTTCCGTACAGGAGTTGGATATGATCAAAGGACCGATTGGACAGCCAAGTACACGCCCGGATGAGATTGGGCTGCTGGAAAGAAGTCTGCATGGGATGGCAGGCCGAATTCGCGAGCATATTCAGGCGGAATACAGTATAAATTTGCAAAAAAAGACGGCTGAATTGAAAGCGCTCCAAGCGCAGATTCATCCACATTTTCTGCAAAATACGCTGCAAATGATCGGAAGTATGGTGTTTTCGCAAAAGCCGGAGGACACCTATGAAGTCATTCGGTCGCTGAGTGAGATGTTCCGTTACGTGGTACGAGAACCTCAGGATTTGGCCTCTTTACGCGCAGAGCTCGACCATGTGGGACACTATATGCGCATCCAGCAACGGCGATTCCCACAAAGATTGGTGTTTCAGGTGGAGACGGAAGAACAGGCGATGGATATTCGTCTGCCTAAGCTATCACTTCAGCCATTGTTAGAAAACGCGTTTCAGCACGGTCTTGACCGAAAGGCGGGGGCATGGAGAATGGGGATTCGGGTGGAGATTATGAAAGAAGATGTGTGTATTACGGTTTGCGATAATGGAAACGGCATGGCCCCGGACAAGCTGGAAAAAGTACGGGCAAAGCTGGAAAACGAGTCGGAGGAACCGATCTGGGCGCAGGGTAGTCATATCGGATTGAGCAATGTGTCTTCACGCATACGGATGAATTTTGGAGTGCGCTACGGAGTGACGATAGATAGTGAGCAGGGAGTCGGTACACGTGTCACTATCCGCATTCCATTTACCTCAGCAGAGGAGGGAAAAGTGTGATCAGAGTATTAATTGTGGACGATGAGCCGTGGAACCGCGATATTCTAAAGACATTTGGCACATGGGAAAAACTTGGAATGTTGGTAGTGGGTGAGGCTGAAGACGGAGACGAGGCGTTCAGGCTGGTCGGGGAGTTAGCTCCCCATATTGTGATTACTGATATGCACATGCCGGGTGCGGACGGAGTGGAGCTGCTGCAAGCGCTAAATAACCATTGTCCTGATGTAAAAATCATTGTCGTGAGCGGATATGATGACTTTGCGTATGCCAAACATGCCATCCGTTACAAGGCCGTCGATTATTTGTTAAAGCCAGTCAATCCTGTAGAGCTGAATGCAGTGTTGCTCAAATGCAAAAACGATCTGGAGGTCAAGGCGGCTGAACAGCAGCAAGAAGCGACGGAGCTGGATTATGAGTTTTTTCACAAGCTGACCCGGTATAAGCAACTGCTGCGTCTTTATTTTAATGAGTTGAACCGTGACGGGGTGATCATAACTTGTAGGCAGGTTATGCAGGAGCTGGAGAGTTATGGAGCACCAAGTCCACATATGCTGGGCAGGCTGGTGCAGGAGCTTCTTTCCCTGCTAAAAGAGCTTGCAGCGGATAACGGGCTGGATACTTCTACGGCAAAGGCAGGATTCCCACTGTCGCAGGATGCCGTATCCTCTGTAGAACATGCGCTGGAACTCGTATCGTCGTGCTATGTTCAGGAACTGGATCAGCTCATTCGGCAGCGGAAATACAAAAACAAACTGAATTTAGAAGAAGTACGGCGATATATCGACAGTCACTTTGCTGGGCCGATTACACTGGAGCAGTTGGCAAAAAACTTTTTTGTGAGTAAAGAGTATATGAGCAAGGTATTTAAGCAGGAGTATGGTCAAAATGTAACGGACTACATCGTAGAGCGAAGAATGGAAAAGGCGCGGGAATGGCTGGTCAATAAACAGATTTCAATCAAAGCAGTCGCGGAGATGGCAGGATATGAGGATGTGTCTTATTTCTATCGGGTATTTAAAAAGCATTTTGGCATGGCACCCGGTGAAATGAGGAAGGAAGTTTAAAAAAGTCCAATCCAATAAGCTAAGGGTGTCCAATGGCAGAAGTGACCTCTCATTCTATAATGAAAGCGTATACAAAACGAGCAGTACAAAGGAATTTGGCCTTTATGAAGTTCGCACAGAGCTGAATAGAGGTTGAAGACCGGCGGCATAGCTGCTTTGAATAACAACTGATTTGCCGATGGGCAACGGTTATTTTCAAAATAGGGGAGGTCATTTTTCATGAAAATGTGGAAATGTGTATTGAGCACGATGCTGGTTGGCACGTTATTGGCCGGGTGTGGAGCGAATTCTTCAGGCAGTGACAGCAACGGTTCCGGTGGAGACGGCAAAACGGTGAATCTCAAAATGTTTATTGCTCAGCCCCGTTTGAAGGAGCACTACGATAAATACATTAATGCTTTCGTAGCGAAAGAGAAGAAAGATAAAAATATCGACGTTACGGTGCAACTGGAGATGCCGCCTGCTGACAACGCCGCACAAATTTTGAAGACAAGACTTGCATCCAACGATGCGCCGGACGTATTTGCATTGCACGCGGTGAATGAAATTCCTCCGTTTTATAAAGCGGGCTATTTGGAGGATTTGTCCGGTCAGCCTTTTGTTAACAAATTGATGGATAGTGTGAAGCCTTCGGTGACAACCAAAGACGGAAAGGTCGTAGCGGTTCCTTTGGAGACGATCTCATGGGGCTATTTGTACAATAAAAAGATATTTAAGGATTTGGATTTGCAGCCGCCGGGAACGTTGACCGAAATGAAGGCTGTGGTCGAGAAGCTGAAAGCGAATAATGTGAAACCGTTCCTGTTGTCTTACAAGGAATCCTGGATTCCACAGCTGTTCGTGCCTCTGACAGCAGGTGCGATGATGAACACACAGAATAAAGATTTTATCGAACGGATGAATCAGGACCAAGGCTCCTTTTCCGAAATGAAGAGCATGTTCGATATTATTGATCTGGTGAATAGCAACGGTACTGACAAGGCGCTGGAAATCGGCGGGGATGATGGATCGGCTGCGTTTGCCTCGGGTAAAGCGGCGATGTGGATTCAGGGACCGTGGTTTGCGGAAACGATTTTAAAATCTGATCCGAAGATGGATTTTGGGGTAGCAGCGCTGCCGATCAATGACGATCCCAATGCGACATTGATCAATTTGTCCACTTCGACTTCACTGGCTGTATCCTCCACAAGCAAGAACAAGGAGGTTGCGCTCGATTTTGTTAACTATGTGCTGGATGACAAGGATTCTAGCGCGTTCTATGAAGCATTGAAATTTAACCCGATCTCCAAAGTGCATACGTTTAAAAGCTATCCTTGGGTTAATGACGCTACCGAATACGTAAAAGCAGGCAAGTCGTACCAAGATCCATCTATCCCGCAAGCGGTTAAGGACGAGGCAGGCAAATCGCTACAATCCTATTATGCTGGTCAGCTCACGCAGGATGATGTCATTAAGGCGCTGGATAAGGCATGGAAATCGTATAACAAAGTGAACAAGTAACGGTAACCTATAGAATTACACCAGGAGGGAGAGACTCCATGCCTTTTAAAATCTATAAAAAATACGTCATGCTACTGGCGTTTACGGCTCCGGCGCTGATCTTTTATGCTATCTTCCTGCTCATTCCAACGATCAGCGGCATGTACTACAGCTTTACAGACTGGAACGGATTGAATCCCAATTACAGCTTTATCGGCTTGGGGAACTTTGTGGAATCGTTGAAGGAAGACCCCGATTTTCTCAATTCCCTTTGGTTTACTCTTAAATACGTATTAGTGATGATTGTGCTGCAAAATGTACTGGCACTGGCTCTGGCAGTGTTGATTGAGTCGCGTACACGTACCAAAGGATTTTTCCGGACGATATTTTTCATGCCCAATATGATCAGTACCATTATTAGCGCATTTATGTGGACCTTCGTTTTTTCTTCCGTGCTGCCACAGATCGCCGAAAAGACGGCTATCGCCTTTTTGGGCCAATCGTGGCTGGGCGATCCGAAAGTATCTTTCTTCTCTATCATTATTGTGTCCCTCTGGAATGGTGTCGGCTATATGATGATCATCTATCTGGCTGCGCTTCAAGGTGTACCACAAAGCTTGAAGGAGGCTGCTATTATTGACGGGGCGAACGCATTTCAGACATTACGAAGCGTAACGATGCCGATGATTACTCATGCGATTACGATCTGTTTCTTCCTGACGCTGAATGGTGCCTTCAAGGTGTATGAGGTCGTATACGGACTGACTGGCGGAGGGCCAGGGCGCAGTACACAGGTGATTACGATGAACATTTATGAGGAGGCGTTCTCCAACAACTTCCGTTATGGTTATGCGAGCGCTAAATCCGTTATTTTGTTCGCAATCGTTCTCATTTTTACCCTGATTCAGTTGCGCGTCATGAAGAAGAGGGAGGTGGAGGCATGAGGCTGAAGAAAGCCAATTCCTTACTGATTACGCTGATTTTGTGCGTGGGCGCTGTCGTGTCCTTCTTCCCAATCTACATGGCGGTAATTAACTCGTTTAAAACACAGGGTGAGATGTTTGCATCCTTTACGGCGCTGCCGACGAAGCTTCACTTTGAAAATTACAGTCAGGCTTTTCATCAGACTCATTTGCTGAACAGCGCCCTTAATTCCACGATTATTTCTTTTATCGGCATTGGTGGCATTGTGATCTGTTCGGCACTGGCAGGCTACAAGCTGTCTCGTACACAGGGGAAACTGAGCAGTGCGATTTTCTTCCTGTTTGTCGCATCGATGCTGGTGCCGTTTCACTCTATTATGATACCGCTTACACGAATGGCAAAAGATTTGTCCGTTCAAGGCAGTACGTACGGCTTGGCCTTGATCTATATCGGCTTGGGTGTGAATATGGCGATCTTTTTGTATCATGGATTCGTCAAATCCATCCCGCGTGAGCTGGAAGAATCCGCACAAATGGACGGCTGTAATGAGTTCCAAACGTTCTTTCGCATTATATTTCCTTTGCTGCTGCCAATCACAGTTACCATCGCGATTTTGGATTTTCTGTGGATTTGGAACGACTTTTTGCTTCCATTGTTAATGCTGACGGATGTGAACCATTACACCCTGATTCTCTCGACCAATATGCTGTTTGGAGAGTACAACAAGGATTGGTCGCTTATTCTGGCCGCACTCGTGCTGACCTCCATCCCGGTTATCCTGATCTATGCCTTCTTTCAGAAATTCATTATGGAGGGCATCGCAGAGGGAGCGGTTAAGGGATAAGGTGGAAAGCCTTCCTATCAACAAGGAAGGCTTTTTCTCTGATTCAGTTTTTTTCTCGCCAACGTTTCAATAAAAAGATGGGAAGGGTTACAAACAAAATTGCAAAGGCTACAATGATCCACCACTGAGGGTCAATGATATACAACACGACTCCGATCAGCAGAACTGTTGTTATTATGAAAATTCTCACTTTCAACATTGTTCTCTTACTCACCCTAGCTTCTAATTTTGGCAACGTTATGAGGGAGATTGCAGTTAACGCAGCAAAAAATATGGAGGTAAATGAATTATAGATAATATCAGCTCCTTGATCTAATTACCCACCCAGGATTGTTCGGAATTAATGTGATAAAACAGAAACCCCCCGCTGAGGAAGGCTTTTGTTTTGGAACGACGCACATCCAACGTTACTTCGAGAAAATACTTATAATAAAAAATAAAAGCGAAATGATGATCAAAGTTAGATATATACTAGAAACCCGTTTTCCGATCGTAGCTCCAAACTCTTTAGGATTTTTATATCCAATGATTAAACTGGGAATAAAAAAAATACTGGATAGAAAAATGGTGTAGTGAAACCTAGTATTATCAACACTGTTAGACCAGGCGGGCAATCCTAAAAAGGAAAGCAACTGGTCTCCCAATATGTAATTGCCAAATTCGAAAGAAACAGCCATACCAAGAAGAGATAAAAGCAGTGAAAGTGATCCCCAACCTATTTTTTTTCTGTTGTTTCTCAACCATTCAAAGATAATTAGTAAAATTACAATTGCTTGTATGCTGTATGTCAACATGATTGAAAACATAAAGTACCTCCTCGAACATTAGAATCAAATGATAAGATGTCAATTTCGGAAATGAGTATACCATTTTTTGGAATGTTTTCATATGCCTTTCAATACAGCGATCGTAAGATCAAAAGGAACGCGAAGCGGCCTTAGCCATACAATATTTCATCTGAATGTAAAAGGAGATGATTATGTTGGCTACCTTCTCGGCCGCGCTTCAAGTGAAAAAGCGGATGGCCAAGCGAGTCTTAAAAATGTCCGGTGTCCACGGCATTGGCGTAGGATACAGGGACCCTGCCCATCCTAAAAAGGGAGCCGCTGTCATTGTGTATACGGACCGTCTAGCGTCGGCCTCTACTGGACTCCTGTCGGCCACCGCCTTAGGAAAGAAAACGAACGTTCCAGTCCGAATTGTAAAAACTGGAAAGATCAGAGCCAATGCCACGGACTACAAAGTGCGCATACGCCCGGTCATCGCCGGCTACAGTGTCGGGACGATTGAAGGCTCCGGTTCAACCGGACTTATCGTTGCCCCAACTGGAGCGCCGGCGACGCGTTATCTTTTTAGCAATAACCATGTCCTCAATCCCTCCAATACAGACAATCGGGAGGCTACAATACAGCCAGGCGGAGCCGATGGGGGGACGGTTACTCAGGATCGTATGGGAAGGCTGTATCGTTACGTACGCTTGAATCCCACCGGTACAAACCTGATTGATGCGGCGCTTTCGCTTCCGACCCGTAACAACCTGCTCAATCCGCGTTACGCTACGGTAGGAGCGATTCCAGGTCATGTTACCGCATATCGCATAGGAGAAAGATTGAAGAAGGTTGGGCGTACGACCGGACGGGTCAATGGCACGGTAGAGTCCGTCTATACGGACCTGCAAATCAATTATGGCGGAGAGTTGGGCCTGCTGACCTTCGAAGATCAGACGGTTATTAGAGGTACGACTCCCGTATCACTACCTGGGGATTCTGGCTCTGTATGGCTCAGACAGTCAGATAATTATGCAGCTGCGGTCAACTATGCAGGCACGGCAGATGGTCGCTTATCCATAGCCTTTCCGGTGCAGTGGGCGATGCAGGTATTCAACACACGGGTAGCCCGCCCCAACGGGGCAGGCAGGGTGCTCAGGGTAGATACAGGTTCTTCCCCTCGCTCCTATACTAGGCAACTCACCAGTGAGGAACTGGTTCGCTTAAGACCAAGAACGACACGCATTAGACGAAGCTAAACGCCCTACAGATGGAAAAGCTGCCGCTGATCGTCCCAATAAAGCGGTCGCTTTAAAAGCTTTCCGAAGGACTGCTTGCTTCGGAAGCATCATCTCCCCGGATTTCTCCCCTGATTATAGACTTAACTTAAGTAATCCGGGGGTGGAGCTAATATAGCAAGAATCATTCACGATACCAATTATTTACGATACCAATCATTTATGACGATAATGATTCACGACGCAAATCATTCACGGTACAAATTATTCATAATCTAAAACGTTAACGGCATGAATGAATACATTCTAATCTGCTCCTTCAGCATATGAATGGGCTCCCACATCATGGGCTGTAATGGTGCTGTTTGCCGAGGCCAAGCCCCGGATTTCCTGAGCGGTTAGGGCTCTGTTGTAAATAATCAGTTCATCCACTGCACCGTTCAGGTAGGGATCATCAAACTGGGATTTCCCAATGTAGTTCCGGTCTGTCAGTCCAAGGCTGGAAGGCTTGAGCGTCATGTTCGTGTTACGCGTCGCCTCTACACCGTCTAGATACATCATTCCAGTATTGCCTGACAAAGTCACGGCGACATGCTTCCAAACCCCTGTTGCCAGCTCTGGCGCATTCAACTGTTGTTCCTCTCCGTTCCCCGAGACGGTGATAGCAAAGCGCATACCGGTTCCCTCGGCTTTGGGTGTCAAAAACATATACCGATTCGTGCCTGCCCCAAAATCAAACAGGCGTGCCCAGCCGTTATGCGTGTTCACCCGTACCCACGTGGCAATCGTAAAGTCATTTAGGCTGCTAACGATACCACCGGGCAGGCTAGCATAGGCGTCTGTCCCGTTAAAGTGCAGGGCATTGCCTTTCCGTCCGGCTCCCCACGCACCTCCATTTACACTGGCCTGCTGTCCATAACCTGACGAATCGGCTGCGGTAGATCCGGCCGTTTCGTCAAATTCATACCGGGCTACAATGTCTCCGGCGGGAGACGGGTTGTCTGTACTCGACTGGATACGGATATCATAGTTGGCTGCCGTACCGATATTTAGTCTGACCGTGGTCGTAGAGCTGTTAGCAGCCGTGACTGATCCGTTTTTTGTGCCGTCTACGAGCACGTCATACGTACCTGCCGCAAGTCCGGTCAAGCTCATAAGGGTGGTGTGAGTCGTGCCTGGAGTCGTGTTTTTCAGCGTCAGGCGGATGCTGTTCTTGGACTTAGACACGATGGCCGAGCTATATTGGTCCCGATTCAGCTCCAAACTCAGCTTTTGGGTGATCAGATGCAGTCGCTGGAATACACCGTCCTTTGGAGTGATCGTGTAGCTGTTACTGCTTTCTGTAACGTCACAGCCATAGCCGAACAAGCCGAATATTGGATCTACAGCAACATCCGAGCTTAGGATTTTAATGGCTCCAAATAGCCCCAAGTCGGCTTCCCCGGACATCCCGCGCCATCCGTTAAAGAGGGGGCCGCCGTCCAGACCGAGTGCGCCATAATTGCCCTTGCCCGCCTGATATGTCCACGATACCGCCCCGATATTGGCAGGATCAGAGCTGATCTGTCCCGAGTTAATCGCCCCGATGTTCGCCAGCTTGGCGGCATAGGACAGACGCTGATCCACTTCGGGCTTGGACGAATGCCGACGTGTCCAGTCATCCATCGCATAGCCGGCCAGTGAAGTGGTGTACTGGAAGTTCCACCAATTCTCTCCGGTGATGGTGACCGGATCGGCGTAATAGTACCAGACAGGCATCTGACCGCGTGCAGCACGCGTTTTGGCGTTGATTTTGCTCATCATGGTCGTGTTGTTGTTCATTTTGGCGAGTGTATATACGGCTTCCTCACCTGTATTGTCATAGTTATACTCAGAGCCATAAGGATAGGTGGTGTTTTTGAAATTGTTGTACTTGGTAGTCATTTTGGCAATCAGGTCGTTAGCCTCTGTGGTCAAGCCTTCTTCCTGAAGCGCTTTAATCATATCAGGTGTAGTTAGCTCACCTATGAGTCCCGTGTTCCAATTATAAGCAACAGGGCCTTCATACAACGCTTTAAAAATACGATAAGCACGTAGCAAATATGTGTTTTTGCTATTGCGATAGCTGATCAGGTTGGGATACAGCTTGGCAAGTTTATACATGCTAAAAAATGTATTATAAATGTGCGGATAGGCATAGCCCCGGTACGTTGGTGTCGTATTAGGCTGGGGCATCAGGAAATCAGGAACCAGATAATCGGTATGATGGCCTTCCATCAAATTCGTCCAGATGGCCACCTCCAAATAATCATCGACTGCCTTGATTTCAGATGCTACGGGCTTCTGAACGTTTTTCTCCGCCAGAAACTGGCCGTGAGTTAGTCCCCAATCATCACCCCAGCCCCAGTAGCCAGCAAAGCTGTTGCGTTTGGCCTTGTATTGCATCATCCAGTCATCAAAGACCTTGTCCCTCAGGTCGCCCGGCACGTTCCATTGGGTGCTGTTGACCATGAAGGTAGAGTGACGCTGAAGTGCAGCTTCGACTGGCTCGATGGCATAGAACTGGAGAACGGTTTTTTCGCCGTTACCATAGTTTACAGTAATATTGTTATGTCCCAGTCGTCCCAGGGTAAGTTCATATATTTTATGGTTTGTAGGGGCTGTTTCCAGATAGCTGATGGTCGTTTCGGACGGATATTGCGCTGTGACAGAGGTAATGGATTTGCTGGTATGCAGATCGAATTTGGCCTTGAGATTGGTCGGGAAAATCATACCCGGAACCACGGCCACATCCACATGTCCCTCACTGTACAGCCTGTCCTTTACAGCCTGCTCGTCTGCTACCTTATAAAATTTAAAGGCATACGTTTTGCTTTCATCAGGAGCCAGCGACAGACTGGTGCTTCCGAGATAACCACGGTTGGTGCTCTTGATGACATTGGAGTGGATATAGAACACATTCAGTCCTTCGGACCAGCCGTCTTGCTCCATAGCCCAAGTGCTGCCGGGATGCTCCTCAGTTCTCCAATGGTCCTGATATTCGAGACCAGCACCCGTTGAGGCATCAGGGATTAGCAGTACATACGGTCCGATGCCGCTAGGTCGTCCGGCGGTAATAAAGGAGCTATTATGGCCTACAAAGGAGTGTGAGAGTACTCTGGTTTCATAAATTTGTTCATTATTGCCACCGGACCAGTACTCGTTAAACGGAAGCGGCAGTCCCCAATCTCCGATCTCCAGCGATTGATTAGAGGTGTTTGTTACTTTCATTTGCCAATGCAAATAATCGTTAACCAACGAATACGTTTCATGTAAAATGAAATTACGTATTCCTTGATTGTTTGATGAATTCTGATAGGCTACCTGGACACTGTTTCCAGAAGAGGTGATCTGGCGCGCATCAGCAGAATTACTTGTCCATGCCCGAGTCCACGCTCCGTTGCCGAGACGATAGGTGAACATGAGTTCACCCAGCCACTGATGATCCGACGTATTCTGTTTAGGTGCGTTGGAGCTGTTCATGACATAGTTGGTATTAAAAGTGTCCCCTACCAGCCGTAAGGAAGAGAGATCGCCGTAATCTCCGACAGAGATGGAGAACACTTGATTAGATAGTTGTACTGCCATGCTATCAACCTCCTAACAAAGGTTCGTGAGCGTGCTCACTACGTTAATATATGTGTGAGAAATACTTTTGCTACCCTATGTATGAGAATTGATAGAAAATAGATTCATATAAATGTCCTAGAGGGCGCTCAATCGTGGAGGTAGAGGTATTATGAAAATTAAAATGGAGTTGCCGAAGATTCCTGTCGACTTGCCCGTATTAAATGAAGAAATGTATTCCTTACGATCCAAAGGCGAATATCGTATGGGGTCTGTAGAGGATATGATTTTGGATAATGTGGAAGCGGTTAAGGTTTCATTAGAGAAGATGACTTTTAAAAATGTAACGATCATGGAATCGTCATTGCCGGAAAGTGAATGGACAGACGTCATTTTTGATAAATGCGATCTGTCTAATGTTCATTTTTCCGGTTCCTTTATCCATCGGGTAGAGTTCAGGAACTGCAAATTGCTTGGAACAGACTTTTCCAGGAGCAGGCTCCAAAACGTTCGTTTTTCGGATTGCTTAGGGGATTATTCGATGTTCCGTTTTGCTAATTTTAAGCAAGTTGGTTTTGAAGATTGTTCTTTAATAAGTGCCGATCTGTATCATTTAACACTACAAAAAACCTTTTTTAACCGTTGCAATCTGGATCAAGCGATGCTATCCGGGTCCAAGCTCAAAGGGATTGATCTGAGCGATTGCGAATTTGATGGGCTACAGGTGGATATAGAAGATTTGAATGGCTGCATCATTTCACCGCATCAGGCTTCATCATTTGTGGGCCTTTTGGGGCTAGTGATTAAATAAGGGATTCCTTACTGATTTTTATTACGGTCCCATGCCTGGCGCAGACGATTAATATGATGTTTGCTTATCATCCGTAAGGGGTTTATGTTCCGCCCATAAAAGATCCGCCTAAGCGGATCTCTTGCATTTATTGATAGCTTATTTTTTTTTAATAACCGGCCGTACAGGCTTCGTTGTCAAGACATTAAGCGCGTCACGCACTTCAGTGGCGAAAACAAGCGGCTTTTCTACTTTTTCGAAGTGGATGTACCAGAGATTGGGGTTATCGAATAGCCAGTGATTGTGCAGTGCCGTTACTTTGACACCATGTTTACGAAGTCGAGAAATAAATGGATTAATTTCTGCGGTCAAAATCACGGTTTCACCAAGACATAATCCTTTTCCGTTACGTCCAATACTTTCGAAAGAAAAAGCTTGGGGTATTGCAAGAAAGGATCTGGTCTTTTTCCCTAAAATGATCGGCTTGATGTTATTTCTGACTGTAGATGCAGTACAAACTCCGTTAATGATTTGAGGTGTTGCTTTTAATATAGCTGCAAACTGTCTACAAAGCGGACTAATTGCCATTTCTCTCACTCCAATTCTTTTGAATTACTAGCATCATATGAAAAAGTAAGGGAATGGGAAGGGTAAGTCTTCTTTATCATTAGTCTAATTTGCTATATACAAAGTACGAATGGAGTACCCTTTTAAAGCCTCAGCTTTGCTCCGTGATACTCATGTTTGATACTGTCCCATGCCTGGCGCAGACGATTAAACCCTTCAATAATTTGTTGCTCCGTTAAATGGGCAAAGATAAAGCAGGCTGATGGAGGTCCCGGTGTCAGTTGGTAATCGGCGGCATCACGCCATGTGACTCCGTAAAATTGTGCTGTCTGCATCAAATGATGATACTGGGCAGACTCATGCTTCCAGATGGCATAGGCATGTAGTCCGCAATCGTTCTGATGCCAGTGAAACAGTTCACTTAACTGCTGTATTTCACGCTGAAACACGTCGTAGCGTGATCTGTATATTCGAGTCATCCGACGCACATGGCGTACATAGTCGCCGCGCATCATAAAACGTGCTAGTGCGCGCTGTTCCAAGCGGGCAGGCGGCAGGGGATCATATAGTCGTTTGGCAGCTGTCAGCGCTTGGGCCAATTCAACGGGCAGAATCGCAAATCCGAGTCGAAGGCTGCTGAACATGCTTTTGGAAAAGGAACCGACATAGATCACACATTCCGCGCGATCCAGTGCTTTTAACGGCTCAATGGGTCGTCCTGCCCAGCGGAATTCACTGTCATAATCGTCCTCAATGATCCACGCACCTTTGGATACTGCCCATTGCAAAATATGTTGACGACGTGCTAGTGGCAACACAGCACCCGTTGGAAACTGTCGTCCCGGCGTAACAAACAGCAATTTTGAATCCCAATCCTGTGGGACAATTCCTTGTTGATCCATTTCAGCAGCATGTATCTGTCCGCCTGAGGCAGTAACTGCACGATAGATGCCGGAATAACAGGGATTCTCCAATACAATTCGATCTTGTTCATGAATAAGCAACTGACTTAATAACGTGATCACTTCCATGGAACCACTGCATAATACGACTTGATCCGGGGTAGCCGTTATTCCGCGTGTTCTGCCAACATGATGGCAAATCGCTTCGCGCAGCCATTCATCACCGTTCACTGGTGCAGTCGTCGTATCAGCCGAGGGCCTTTGCAGATCTTTTCCGGCGGCAGTCATTGCGCTTTTCCATGCGATCTGTGAATTGCCCTCCAATACAACTTCTCCTGCCTGGAAAGAAATCAAAGGCGGTTGCGCACTGTCTCTATCTGTAGCAGAAGCAGGAGACGACTGTAAGTTTCGTTCCCTTTCGATCTGCATGATTCGTTGTCCCCATGCTGACAGAGCAGGGGCTTTTTGTTTTGCGACAGGTGAATTTTGGTTCTGCTGGCTGATTAGAGATTTGTCGGGCAGCGTCGCTGTCTGTTGCATAACAAAGGTTCCTCTGCCTACTGTCGAATCTACATATCCTTCTGCCAACAGCATATCGTATGCTTCTTTAACGCTCCCTCGCGAAATTCCATACATCACAGCCAGATCACGAGTGGAAGGCAGACGTGTACCACTGGCAAGGGAACCATTGAGGATTCCCTCACGAAGAGCATGATACAATGCCAAATATTTTAAATGATATTTTTGAAGCGCACGCTGATAAGCAATCGTAATATCCATACTCTTCTCCTTCGATTGGACCATTCATTTTCGTTCATATTGGATCTTTTTATGAATCCATTTTCAACATAATCTGAAATGTATCATTGGTCAATAGATGGAAGGAGAGTTCCCTGTGAGAAGAAAAGAATTTACGGTGGCAGAACAAGAGGAAATAGAGCAGTTTCTGAGCGAGGTCAGTTTCGGATTTTTAGGCATGAACAGCGAGGATGGTTTTCCGCGTGTGGTTCCCTTGAATTTCGCTTATGGAAACGGCGTTTTTTATATTCATGGCAGCCGTGCTGGAGAAAAGATGGAACGGATGAAAGAGGATAATCGGGTTACTTTTTCAGCCGCCAAAGAATATGCGCTCATTCCGTCTTATTTTACGGATGAACATATGGCATGTCCTGCGACATCATTTTTTAAAAGTATTACCGTGCGTGGTCATGCGGAGCATGTAGTGGATTTGGAAGAAAAAGCATCGGCCTTTTCTATTTTTATGAGTAAGCTGCAACCGGAAGGCGGGTATGACACGATTGATGCCAGCGATTTTCGGTATGCTTCACGCTTGAAAGGGGTCGCTCTGATCAAAATTGTACCAGAGGAATGGACTGCCAAGTTTAAATTCGGTCAAAATGTCAAAGATCAGGAACGTCAGCAAATTATCGACGGCTTGCAACAACGGGGGCTGGATGATGATCTGACAACGATTGAGATGATGCGCAAATATTGTCCTCATCACTGAGCGTAATAAATTCCTGCTCGCTCACCGTCAGATTGGTTAATTATACCTTGTAGGGAGATGCCCTTGATTTTCCAAAACTTTCAGTCCTTCTGTATTAGGACTTTTGAAGGACAGGTATATATCATCCTCAAGCCCGTTGTTCTTACTGCAAAGGAACTTTATAATACGATAGATTTGTGGCGTAAGGGGGCAAGACCGTGATGAGAGCAGGAGTCAGAAGTCGGGAAAGTCGAAGGTTGTTACTGGAAGCGGGGGCTGAAGAGTTCGCTCAGACGGGGTTTTATCAGACTAAGGTAAGTTCGATCGCGGCACGTGCAGGATTGACGCAGCCGGATTTTTATATTCATTTTGAAAGCAAGGAACAAATGTATGAAGAGCTTGTGGAGAGCTTTCGTACTTTGGTGAATGATACGGTACAAAGCATGAAGATTGGCCCAGACCAAAGCGAGGCTGAAATTTTGAGACGGGGACAAGTGTTTCTGGAAGCTATTTTTCGCGTGTTGTCTAACAATCCGGCGATCACTCGTGTCGGATTTTACCAGGCGGCAGACTCGGTGCGCATTAAGACGGAAATGGCCGAGCATATTAAAAAGCATCTGCTGGCGGCGCAACGATGGGGCTCCTGCCGTGAGGAACTGGACCCTGAACTGACAGCAGAATGCGTGATCGGCTTGATTGAACGGCTGACGTTAACTAAATTGCTACCTGGACGTGAAAGTCCGTCTGTGCTTGCCAAGCAGGCACGAAACCTCCTGTATCACGGTATGCTCGGGTCCGAAGAATAACAGGACTATACAATCCCAACCTAGATTTAGGCGGCAGGCGCGGCATTTGTCCCTATCATGAATGATGGCATAAGCATAAGATGCTCTTGTAAACCATGAAGGGAGGAATCACCATGTCTGGAGTAGGCGCTGGTTATGGAGCTTTTACATCTACAGGAGCGATTCTGGTACTTTTCATTCTGCTCGTTATTATTTCCAAAGCATTCGTCATCTAATTCGTAGCTCATGAATCTGATTACGGGCGATTTGTTGTAATCGACAGAGGGAGGAGGAATTTAAGATGGGTGAAGTAGAAAGAGGTTGCGGTGGTGGTGGCTACAACATGTTTACTTCCACTGGTGTTATTCTGGTACTCTTCATTTTGTTGGTTATCATCACACGTACCATTTTCATCTAAAGCGATATTCATGGGCTTGAGCACCGATGCTCGGGTCTATGACCGTGCAAGCCAAACTAGGAACCGTCTCTAATAGAGGCGGTTTCTTTCTTGTATAAAAGTTTACGTTGACGTTAACGTTATAGAGGCGTAGTATTTATATATAATCTTTTTCATAAGGTGGGTGTCATGGTTACGTATAAAATTGATGAGGTCGCCAAACAAAGCGGATTAACCAAGCGAACCATTCGTTATTATGAGGAAATCGGCTTATTGCCCTCTCCGCAGCGCAGTGAAGGAAATATGCGCCTGTATACGCAGAAGGATGTGGATTTACTAAAAAAAATAGTGAGTGCCAAGGAAGTACTTGGATTCTCCTTGCAAGAGCTTCAGCGTTACATGTCCGCAGCGGAAATGCTCAAGGGTCAGCGGGAGGAATATCGCGAGCGAACGGAGCATTTGCAACCGAACGAGCGACGGGCCATGTTGGAGGATATGGAAGGTACACTGAACGAACAGTTGGAATTAATGGAGGGAAAAATCAACAGCATCCGTATGCTCCAGACTGAGCTGGAGGAGTTGCGGGTTAGGGTGCGTGAACGCAAGGTTCTTCTGGATGAGGAACTTGATCACGACCCGTCATAACAAGAACATTTACATTCAGATGTGGAGGTAACATCATAATATGAGTTCACAACACGCATTACCTGAAGAGTTAAAAGAACGCTCAGGCTTGCTGTCTCAACCTAAAGCGGTATGGGCGGTCGCCTTTGCTTGTGTTATTTCATTTATGGGTCTGGGATTGGTCGATCCGATTCTTCCGGCCATTGCCGATCAGCTTCATGCTACGAAAAGCCAAGTGTCATTGCTGTTCACTAGCTATAATCTGGTAACAGGCGTTGCGATGCTGATTACAGGTGTTGTATCTAGTCGATTGGGTGTCAAATGGACACTACTAACCGGGATTTTGTTTATTATTGTGTTTGCCGGTCTGGGCGGCACAGCCAATACAGTTGGCGGAATTGTGGGCTACCGGGCAGGCTGGGGTTTGGGGAACGCTTTGTTTATCGCAACAGCGTTGTCTGCGATTGTAGGTCTGTCCACTTCTGGAACAGCTAAAGCAATTATTTTGTATGAAGCGGCATTGGGCCTAGGGATTTCGGTGGGTCCGTTGCTGGGCGGGGAGTTAGGTTCCATTTCCTGGCGCGGTCCGTTTTTCGGTGTAGCTGGACTGATGGTAGTGGGATTTTTGTTCATTACATTTATGCTGCCTTCGATTCCAAAGCCCAAAAAACGCGGTTCCATTGCCGATCCGTTCAAAGCGCTCAGCTATCCGGCTTTGCTCACGCTCGGTATTGTAGCGTTGTTATATAACTTTGGATTTTTTACGTTGATGGCGTATTCTCCATATGTAATGAATCTGGACGAGCATGGTTTAGGTTATGTGTTTTTTGGCTGGGGAATTATGCTGGCCTTTACCTCGGTGTTTGTAGCACCGAAGATTCAAGCACGCTTGAGCGTGGTATCTTCCATTAGTATCATGCTGATGCTGTTTGCCATTGATTTAGGTGTTATGGCGATTGGGACGATAGCTGGTTCGCCAACGACTGTCATTGTCGCCGTCATTGTAGCTGGTATTTTTCTGGGAATTAACAATACATTGATTACAACTGCTGTTATGCAGGCTGCTCCAGTGGAGCGCTCGACAGCATCTGCGGCCTACAGCTTCATGCGGTTTTTGGGCGGGGCAATTTCGCCGTGGCTTGCAGGGAAGCTGTCAGAGTGGTACTCAGCAGAAACCCCGTTTTATTTTGGAGCATTGATGGTACTGATTGGTGTAGCTGTGCTGATCGTACGTCGTCGACATATGCAGGATATTCAAGTGGATGCACACTAAAATTGGACTTCTGAGGAGGAAAAGAGTATGAGCGAGTACAAACATATTCTAGTCGCGATTGACGGTTCGGAACACGCGATGAAGGCGTTGGAGACAGCCAAAACGTTGTCTAAGCAGCTTCAGGGGAATCCGCATCTGACTGTATTGCATGTAAACCCGGCTTTATCCATGAATGAGCCGCCGGTTGGGGTTGATGTGGATGAGCGGATCGAAGAGGAAGGTCGTCATATCTTAGAACCTGCATCCGACTATTTGAAGGACGAGGGTATTTCTTACCGTATGCTGGCGGGTCACGGTGATCCGGCCAGTGTCATTTGCGAAAGTGCAAAGCAGGAAAAGACGGATTTGATCATTATGGGGACGCGGGGCAAAGGACTTGTTTCCGAAATGATACTGGGTAGTGTGAGCCATCAGGTGATTCAGCATGCACCTTGTCCGGTGTTGACGGTAAAATAGATGGTAAAAGAACGTTGATATCAAGAGAAGGAGGGAAAAGCATGCAGCAGCATTTATTTATTGGTGGAGAATGGAAAGCTGCTTCATCGTACACGACGTTGAAATCACCGTATTCCGGGGAAATCATTGCTGAGGTGGCAGAGGCCACGTCAGAGGATGCCAAGGCTGCTATTCAAGCGGCCTCTGATGCACGCTCAGAGATGCGGGCCATGCCAGCGCACCAGCGGTCAGCCATTTTGGAGAAGTTGGCTAACCTGCTGGAAGAGCGGCGTGAGGATGCAGCGCGCATCATTGCACGTGAAGCGTCCAAACCATGGAAGGCTGCGCTGGCGGAGGTTGATCGGACGGTGCAAACCTACAAGTTCGCAGCTGAAGAAGCCAAACGGATTCACGGGGAAACCATTCGGCTGGATGCCGCACCGGGCGGCGAGGGTCGTATGGCCTACACGCTCAAAGAACCAGTAGGGGTAGTCGGAGCTATTACACCATTTAACTTCCCGATGAATCTGGTCGCTCATAAAGTGGGTCCCGCGCTGGCAGCAGGCAATACGGTCGTATTAAAGCCTGCGGAGCAGACGCCGTTGTCGGCTTACTTGATTGCGGAGCTGCTGGAGCAGGCTGGATTGCCTGCGGGTGCTCTTAACGTGATCAGCGGCGATGGTAAAACCATTGGCGACGTACTTGTCACTGATCCACGCGTCAGCTATATCACTTTTACCGGTAGCCCGGCGGTCGGTACAGAAATTCGCTCCAAGGCCGGCTTGAAGCGGGTCACGCTGGAGCTGGGTTCCAACGCGGCTGTTATTATCGACCGTGATACGGATGTGGACGCGGTCATCGACCGCTGTGTGAGCGGAGCTTTTGCCAATCAGGGACAGGTGTGTATATCGGTTCAGCGTATTTACGTTGTTAATGAACTGTATGATACCTTTGTATCCCGATTTATAGAAGCGACTCAACGTTTAAAAATTGGAGATCCGCTAGAGCCGGACACGGATGTATCCGCGCTTATTTCAGCCAAGGATGTCGAACGTGTCCGTGAGTGGCTGGAAGAAGCGGTTCAAGCAGGTGCGAGGATCGCTCTGGGTGGCCAAGCCAAGGGGGGTATTTTGGAGCCGACGGTTTTGCTTAATGTGGACCCGACTTCCAAGGTGTCCTGTCGTGAAGTGTTTGCCCCGCTTGTGCTGATTCATTCTGTTAGCTCTATAGATGAAGCCGTAAACCATGTGAATGATTCGATCTATGGCCTGCAGGCGGGAATTTACACGCGTGATATCACGACCGCGCTGGATGCAGCGGACAAGCTTGAGGTTGGCGGCGTGGTAATCAATGACATTCCAAGCTTCCGTGTTGACCATATGCCGTATGGTGGTGTGAAGCAAAGCGGCACTGGACGAGAAGGCGTAAAGTATGCCATGGAAGAAATGCTGGAAACAAAGCTGGTCGTTATTAAACGGTAGTAGTTATATAAAAGCCTATCTGATGGACATAGATAATACGTTTTGCGTATGTCTGCTCATTAGATGGGCTTTTTTTCACCTTTTGCGCGATTGTCAGATGAAAATAAAGTGTTAGACCGTTGGAACTGTTCCACCGTCAATATTATATTCACTTCCTGTAATTGAAGCGGCCCGGTCGGATACCAGAAAAGCAACAAGCTCAGCGACTTCTTCTGGTAGTCCTGGACGACCAATTGGAATTCCTCCCAACGAGTCCATCAGTTGCTTTAATGCACTTTCTCGGTCACCTGTCGTCTCAGCAATCCGATCAATCAAACTTTGTGCTGCCTTCGTTTCGATAAAGCCTGGCGCAACTGTATTAATACGAATGCCCTGAGGCGAAAACTGCTTGGATAACCCTTTGCTGTAAGTAGTTAAAGCTGCTTTGGCTGCAGCATAAGCCAATGTTGCATCATATAGCGGCAAGCGACGTTGAATAGATGAAATATGAATAATAACACCGGAACCCTTTTCCACCATAGCCGGCAGCAGTCCACGGTCTAAACGGACGGCAGCAAACAGATTGGCGTTAAAAGTTTGCTGCCAATGCTCGTCTGTCAAGATAAGAGCTCCTCCGGATGGGGCTGACGAGCCTCCAACATTGTTGACAAGAATATCTACACCGCCTAGGCGCTCAAGAACACTGTTTACTACTTTATCTACACCTTCAGGCGTACTAATATCGGCTGGAATAAACAGGTCTGGATTTTCTAAATTAACTGGAGTAGTTCGAGCCGTAGTTATTACGGTAGCACCTGCAGCTGTAAGTCTCTTAGCAATAGCCTCTCCCATTCCTTTGGTACCGCCTGTGACCAAGGCCCTTTTGCCTTTAAACTCACTTAAAATGCTTTCTAATTGAAAACTCATGCGAATAATTCCTCCTAAATTTTACAATGTGGTTGAAAAATACCTCTAGGTATCTCCACTTCGAGTTCACTTGTCTTGCGAACCTTACAAACTATCGACAATGACACCCCGGTACCGCCCTCCGCGCAGTCGATGCTTTAGGGCTTTTTGATAGGCTGGACTAAAGTACCAAGCTTGTGCTTCCTCAAAAGTGGGGAATTCCAAGATGGCCAGCCCTTCAATAGCGGGTCCTTCGAGGACTTGGTATGCGCCATACATTGCTAGGGGGTTGACGGAATGTCCCGCCAAACCTGCCGGTGCCAACTCAGAATAGAGTTGGAGTTCAGTTTGATCGGTACTCTGTTCACGTATAAAAACAACATAAGCGGGCATATTCGTTTTCCCTTTCTTATTTTTTTAATTCCTTTATGGAAGTGTAATAATCAGTTCTTTAATTTTATTGTTGTTTACTAGAAATTGATGTTTAAGTAGGAGTGGATCGGGAAGATTTGATTTATCAAAGTCTCCGTCTACTTTCGCAATTACGACGATGGTATTATTACTGTCATCCATATCCACGATCTCAAAGGTGACATTCGGCCTCAATATTTCTGCTTCACACCATGATTTTATGGCTTCCATACCTTTGATTTCGCGATGATTATCCAAGATCAACGCATCTTTATCGAAAGCGGAAGTAAGTACTTCAAGCTGGGATTTGTTCGCTGATGTAAAGTAAGTTTCTACTGCCTGTGGCAGGGTTCTATGTGGATTCATTGATCCTTCAACCTCCTATGGTGAGTATGTTGTGAGTGATAACTTCAAACTCATCATAGCAGTAATAATATGACTACATGGTGTCATATTATAGAGGATCATTTAAATTTCTTTTCATCGTTTCTAAATGAGACAATATTCTTGTACGTACTTGTTCGGGGCTAACCTCTATAAGGAGGGGACCAAAGGACAGCAGATAACTGTCCAGCCAATTGCCTACAGGAAATTGTGCTGTGACGGTATAAGAGCCGTCTTCCTTCTGAGTAATTGTTTTCTCGGCAAATTCATCGTATACGCGGTAAGCTCCTTGAGCAGAAATGTGAAGAGTTACTTCTATGGTATGAAGCAAGTCGTTCATCTTTGTATCTGTAGATGCTACGACTGTTCTTGGCTCATAACTAATTTCGGTAACTGCAATCTCTTTCATTCGGCTAATCTTAAATACACGATGACTTTCGGTATTTAAACAGTAACCTTCCACATACCAGGCTTTATCTTTAAACAAGAGCTTGGCAGGTTCGACGCTACGATAACTCTGTTCCCCGGCGACGTTATAATAGCGGAACTTTATAACACGGTTTGTGATTATTGCGTTGCGTATAAGAGTGAATAGCTGTCTCTGGCTGTTTTGGCTTCCCCATGGCGAAAAATCTACTTCGATCCAGTTTCCCATGTCTTTTTTAAAAAGCCTACTCAACTTGTTTAGCACTTCTTCTACCTGTGGGATGGTAGCTGTAGCCACACTCTGAAGGGCCATTAAGATATCATCTTGTTCCTGCTCGGACAGTAAAGAGGTGTTAAAGACATAACCCTCCATCAATGATATTCCGCCCCCCTTGCCTCTACTGCTGTAGATGGGAATCCCAGCTGCGCTTAAGGTATCTATGTCCCGATAAATCGTTCGTGTGGAAACCTCAAAATGCTCTGCCAATTCATCAGCAGTCACTTTTTTCTTATGGAGTAACATATAAACGATTTCAAAATGTCTGCTTAACGGCATACGCTTCACCTCTCTCGGTAGCATACACCTTATAACATGACATTATAAAGTCATATTAAGTGGATTATTGACATCACACCTTAATGGACATCAACTGGGGGACTTTATTTTCTTTGAACAGCGATAATAACACTGCCTTGGGATCAGATCTTTAAATAATCTTTTTGACAAGTTGAACAAAAAGCACTTGCAAAGTAAAAAGGAATAAACTATACTGAGGCCAATCATTAGTAATTGATCAATCACTAACTGAATTAACAAGCAACGGAGGTGATATTCATGAGCAGGATACCGCTCAAGTTTACTGAACGTATCTTTATCGGAACTATGGATTGAGCATATTCAGTTAATTGAAGGAGTACGAAGTTAAGTAATTGATCAATCACTTATTTTAAAGTAAATGGAGGAGAGAACATGAAGCATCTTATTATTTACGCACATCCATCCGAGGGAAGCTTTAATCATGCAATTTTGACCACAGCAGTCGAGGGGCTGAAGCAAAAAGGACATGATGTGGTTGTTCGTGATCTATATGCAATCAACTTTCAACCTGTGATTAGCAGCAGCGAGGTCATTGAAGGAATCGGAGAAGATGTTGTACGGGAACAGGAATTTTTGCAATGGGCAGAGGTAATCACCCTTATTTATCCGATTTGGTGGACTGGGATGCCAGCCATTATGAAAGGGTATATAGACCGCGTATTCTCTTACGGATTTGCTTATAAATATGTAAATGGAGTGCAGATGGGATTACTCAAGGGTAAGAAAGCCATTATCCTCAATACACAAGGAAAATCACATGCGGAATATGCCAGCAATGGTATGGATCAAGCCCTTCGCTTGACGTCTGACAAAGGCATATTTGAATATTGTGGACTTGATATCATGTATCATCTATTTTTCGAGTCGGTACCCCAATCTGATGAAAATACGCGTAAGAAGTGGCTTCGCCAGATTGCAGACATGACCAGCAAAGCCTAATATTTATGTTCAGAGCCAGAGGATTAAGCATTAGGGGAATCGAAGTTGCCAGTGGCTAACCCAAAAGGCATCGCGTGCATCTACAGGCGATGCCTTTAAGCAACGATCTGTTGACCATTCACAGTAAATATTCCCCATAGATTAACAAAATTACTCACTTCAGTAGTGGTTGCAAAATGTGGTTGTAACGACCCCATCGAACGATGAGAAGAATGTTTAGACAAGGTATATATCTCTCCTTTAGATTGAATTTTGTGACATCATATGTGCAAACGCACTGATTGGAATGGGCAATGTTGCTATAAATCGAGATAAATGCATCTTAGAGAATTTAATTAATCAATTGAAACAATTTGCCATGCGCCATCTTTATCTTTTTCAAAGTAAAAGGTATATCGTATATCGGGTGAATATCCTTCTTGATTATTCAGTCGTTCCCCTACAACAGGTATCAATATCCGATTATTTTCTTTTACAGCTTCGTCAATACCAGTAAACTTCACCGGATGATCGAAGAGGTAATCGTGACCTGTTCCAACGTCTGCACCTAGCACGGCATGGAATTGATCCAAATCTTTTGACACGAAGGCAGCTACTGCTACTTTGAGTTTTGTTATCATGGCATCCTCAATAAGAGGGTCTTTAACATCATTCCATTTGATCTCGTCTAAGCTTTGCAGGTCGGCTGATGGATCTATTCCTTCTTTTACTACCGTTTCTGAGGTTGTTGGTACTGTTTCATTGGTAGATGTATCCGTTGTTTCCTGCTTTCCACAACCAGCAAACGCACTTACACTTACGGAAAGTAGAAGAATAGAAATAATTTGAGCAGGTTTGTTCATATTAGATTCACACATCCTTTCTCTTTCTATAACGAATACTATTTTTTTGTGAGGAGGAGATGTAATGAAATTACGAAAAGCTGACGAAATGGAAAAGTATAGGGTTGTTTACCATAGAAAAATGAATAAATAAATGAAATGACCTTCTCAGATTAAAGAAGGTCATTTTTTAATTCAGGAATCATTATTAAATGTAGCACAGCCTTCTGCTTATAGGCGTTATCGCTTGCAAGTCATGCAGTGGTTCTTTATACCTAGTGTGGAATTTTCGCATGGACGTTCATGCGTTTTGTCGGTTAGCTATGATGCTGCGTATCACGGTTCAAAAGTAGCTACACATGATGAAATCTCTGGTGTATATCTATGTAGGGTATCAAGCTGTAGTTAGAGCATTTTTTTGAGCTGGGATATACGGGCTTGGGAAACCTCAAGTATTTTGGCATATTCGTGCTGTGCTGCATTGGGGTGTTTTTGCATTAATTCTTTTAGACTTTCGATCATTTGTTGTGTCGATCGCCGCAGACGTTTGGACTCTTTATTAGATCGTTGTGAGTTGGATAAAGCTGATTTGGATGGTCTTAGGATAGGGCTAAAATTTATCCCCTTCTTTAAACTTTCAATACATTCCCCGCAAATAAAGCTGTCTCTAAAATAAGTTAACTGTTCTGTTGAACCACACATTTTACACGTCACCCCAGTGTACTTTCGAAAGGCGAGAATACCAGTTTCCTCATCTGCAAAAATCTCAACAGGATCACCCACATTATAATCCATGGAAATTCGCATTTCTTTGGGAATAACGATGCGGCCTAACGCATCTAGGGGACGTGTCATACCTGTACTTTTCAAATGATAACCTCCTTTTTTTATATCCTTATAATACTAAATAGTTATGATAAAAAAGAATAGGCTTAGAGAAGCAATCGCATATATTTAGTAAACTGTTGAAAAGTATACAAGTAATTTCCAAAATATGTTTTGTTAAGGAGAGAAACGTGTTGAGGAGATTATAAAGAATTTCCGATATATATTCATAAAGATTATTCTAGACGATTTTCGTTATGAGGCACAAATGCCCACGTTCTATTTTCTATCCGGACTAACGGGCAATAAGAAGGTTGCCTCGCTGCTGCAAGGTAGTAGGAATCTTAATTTTGCACTCTTTACTATGAAAACTTATACTTATCGTTAAAGCTGACTTGAAGAGAAAATAAAAGAACGAGGAGGGGAATAACTATGTACTCCATTAAAGAAGTTCAAATGAAGAGCGGATTGCCCGCATCTACTCTTCGTTACTATGAAAAAGAAGGCATATTACCTGATGTGGGTCGGGATGAAGGTGGAAGAAGGGTATATACCGAAAAACAAATCGATTGGATTAGGTTCCTTATGGCTATGAAAGATACAGGGATGACCATTGAAGAAATTAAGGCATACCTTGAGCTAAATGTAAAAGGAGAAGCCACAATCCAAGAGAGAAGAGACTTCCTTGTAGCCCACAAAAAGAAAGTAGAAGAACATGTGGCACAAACGCAGCACAATTTGGAGAAAATTATTCAAAAGATAGCTTTTTATGATCATGTGGTTATGGGGAAAAGCCTTTCTTAGGTATCGTATGATCTGTAAATAGTGGTAAAGTCAAATCGAATATATGGAGCCCCCGGCATATTTGAGAATACGTGCTGGAGGGCTTTTTTGCATAGATTTCTAAAGATGCAGATTCTAGGTCGTAAGTATGGAAAATGGTTGGCAAATGGGCGGTTCACAACGCGCTTATAGGGTAAAAGTGTAGTACCAAGGTGGGCAAGTGGGGGCGTTGACTCTCACGCCACGTGAGACTGTAGACTGTCAAGCAAGGGAGGTGAAGCGGAATGGCTTATACGGTGAAGGAAGTATCTAATCTGTCGGGAATCAGCGTACGAACATTGCATTATTATGATGAAATCGGATTGCTGAAACCGCATCATATTGGAAATAATGGATATCGCTATTACGAACAGGAACAACTGTTGAGGCTTCAGCAAATCATGGTGTACAGGGAACTGGATTTGCCTTTATCTGAAATTGGAAATGTGCTGGAGCAAACCAAGGAACAAAAGGCCGAGGTTTTGCAGGAGCATCGAGCCAAGGTTGAGGCCAAAGTCTTCCGCTTGCATACTCTCCTACAGACCATCGACGAAACGGTGGCTCATTTGAAAGGGGAACAAGCAATGAAACCAGAGCACATGTACCAAGGATTTAATCCGGAAAAGCAGGAAATGTATGAACGTGATTTGACAGACCGTTATGGTCAAGAGGCTCAGGAAACAATTCAGGAGAGCAAGACGGCGACGAAGAACTGGAGCAAAGAGGATTATTTGGATTCGCAGGCAGAGGCTGATCAGATTCATCGGCGGCTGGCAGAAGCCATGAATAAAGGATTGAAGCATAACAGTGAAGAGGTACAGGCGCTAATCCGCCGTCATCTTCAATGGGTAAGCCGATTCTATACCCCTACAGCAGAGATTTATAGCGGGCTGGGAGACTTGTATGTAGAGCATGAGGATTTCAATAAAATGTATGAAGGCTATCGCACTGGACTGGCTGAGTATTTGCGAGACGGGATGAAGGTTTTAGCCGAACGGGAATTAAATTAACAAAGGGGTGAACAACAAGCCAATTCCGATGGCCTGCTGTTCACCCTTTTTGTGTATAAAGCAGCTTACATGCTGCTTTGTGCTGTTCTCATGCCTTGCTGACTGTTGTTTCCGTAATGTTGCATGCCACTGCTTGCGAAATGCTGTCCAGTCGTTCCCATATGTTGCGGAAAGCTGTGATTCATGTGGCTTCCTGTATTAAAGGAGGTTGGTTGCATACTGCGGGAAGCAAAGCTATCGCCAAATCCAGGCTGAGTCATTTGATTGCTGGAACGGATGGAGTTTTCCAACTGACTACACAGTTGAATCACTTGCTGGTATTGCTGCATAGCCTGCTGGTGATGCTGAATTGCAGTTTGGATCATTTGAGCTGCGCTTCGTTCACGTTGCACCAGGCTTTCAAGACTGGATGCATTTTGTTGTTCCTGTTGCAGCAACTGCTGATACATAGCAGTTCCTTGCTGTGTTTGTTGTACCAATTGCTGCATGATTTGTTCACATTGATGAAGTTGTTGTTGTGGAGCCATGTTGTTGTACATGAATCATCAATCTCCTTCGCCGGATAGTTTTGGGTTTCAGACCCTCCTATATTGTGGCGAAGGAAGACGATATATATGCGCTATTTTTGGTTATAGGCTGGCTACCAGAATAGCCGTAAATTCCTCTAGGAATACACGATCTTCGTGATCAAAGCGGCCTTTTAGTGGGCTGTCAATGTCCAGCACTCCAATCAGTTCCCCATTCTTGACAAGGGGAATAACGATTTCACTATTGGAAGCAGCGTCACAGGCAATATGTCCTGGAAACGCATGTACATCATCTATAACAAGCGTCCGTTGTTCTGCTGCTGCGGTACCGCATACGCCACGTCCTAATGGAATCCGTATACATGCAGGTAAGCCCTGGAAAGGACCAAGTACAAGCTCAGTGCCATCATAAAGATAGAAACCGCTCCAATTAATATCAGGAAGGAAATGACCAAGTAATGCTGAAGCATTTGCCAGATTGGCAATGGTATTGGATTCATCATGAATAAGTGCCCGGAGTTGTCCGAGAACCGATTCGAATTGTTCATGACGTGTGCCTTCGTAAGGAATAGCTTGAAACATGTAGGGTTCACGCTCCTAACATTAAATTTTTACATTAAGTGTTGTATATATCGTAAAAAATAGGTAATTATCCAATTCGCTTTTACCATTGGTTAATTAATTCAAGATATAACGATTGTATATATTCAGTCAAGTGGAAAATCACTCTGTAACCTTTTCGTACACTCCGTACTCTAACCTCTGTACAGAATCATTTTGGAAAGGGAAAGCTATATGTTTTAGCGGGACAAACAATATAGAAAGTAATTCAGCGAGGGTTGCCCTCATCTGTTTCCAGCTTATCCTCTATGGGTAAAAACAGTGTAACATGGTGGCCTAGGCCAGGGAGGAGTTACAATTATGCATGCAGATGTTCAGAACTTGTTTATCCGTATACAGATGCTTTCTTATGCACATCAGAACGATCTCACGGTAAGAGATATTCAACCTGTGTTGGAAGAGCGCGGTTACCGTGTAGGAGAACGTGAGGTCAAGCAGGAGCTTGAAAACCTGACGCAGGAAAACTTTCTGACACCGCATGATGATATGTTCAGCATTACCGGCGCAGGGATCGATGAATTACAGGAAATTCAGTCGATGCTGGGCGTACTGTACAAGGATGTTGTGAAGAAACCGACTCGCACCACAGTTTAATCTCTTATAATATAGAAGATGCCCTTCTAATTCCTAATCCTAGGAACAGGAGGGCTATTTATATATATAAGCTTCGCAGCTTTAAATAAGGTTGTGTTTGTTGAAGGTGTATGCTTAAATGTAGCGTATATTTATTGTCATTTTAATGCTGGAAGGATGATTGAACATGTGTGCATATGCATGTAAGGGGCATATACCACTGCTGGAAAGTGCGCGTCTTCGGCTGCGAAGGATGGAAAGCGGGGATGCGGCTACAATGTTCGCTTGCTGGTCTGACCCGGAGGTTCACCGTTATATGAACCTTTCTGGTATGTCAGTACGTGAGGACGCAGAGGATATGATTGAGCTGTTGAATGAGCTGGCGAAGACGGAGGATGCGCTGCGCTGGGGAATAGAGCTGAAGGAGAACGGGAAATTGATTGGAAGCTGTGGATTTAATTATTGGCAGACGGAGGGAGCTTATAAAGCCGAGATTGGTTATGAAATAGCCAAGCCTTATTGGCGACAGGGTTACATGACCGAGGCGCTACGCTTGGTACTGTCATTCGGGTATAACACGATTCGGTTGAATCGGATCGAAGCGCTGGTGGACCCGCGCAATACAGGCTCGCAAGCCCTGCTGTCCTCGATGGCCTGGACACAGGAAGGACTGTTGCGGCAGGTACAGCATACATCTACAGGCTTTAAGGATATGCTGATGTATTCTTTACTGCATGAAGAATGGCTCAGACTGGAGGCACAACGAAATGCTGTTTCAGTATAACGGCGGTTCGTCGCCGCTGCACAGGTTAGGGCCGTTAAGTAAGCTAATATGGGTGGGATGTTTTAGCCTCCTGTCGATGGCTTGGGATTCGACGCTGCGGGAAGCAGCACTCTTGGCTGTACTGATTGCTGTGGCTGGCTTGGGCGCATGTTTGCCCTTAGCGCGCCAACTTCGGGCTATGTCGTTCCTGATTGGTTTAGGTATTCCGTATTTTATATTGTCTATCCTAGCGATTCGAGAAGGACATACCGTGGCTGCATGGGGACCCATTGTCATTACAGCAGAGGGGCTGGACATCGCAGGGGCGTTAACGTTGCGGATTTTTGTGTTGTTTTTGGCATCTTATATCTATCTCTCGACGACCGATCCCCGAGATTTTGTGCAGGCATTGAATCTGCGCTTGCGTGTTCCTTATCGGTTTGCGTTCGGTATTTCGGTGGCATTGACGTTTCTCCCCTTATTGGAAGAAGAAGGGAGAACAATTATGGCAGCACGGCGTGTTCGTGGACAGGAACCACCACGAGGGTGGAGCAATCGGTTATCATGGTGGAGCGGGTATGCGGCTGCCGTGTTGGTGAATGCTGTAAGACGGGTTCAGCAGACGGCGCTGGCTATGGAGGGCAAAGGTTTCGGTGCTTATGCAGAACGGACATATCTTCGTAGACTGAACAATGGGCGTTTAGGCAACTTATGTGCGGTGACTGCTATATTAGCTACGGCTGTTTTATGGTGGAGCTTATAAAGTGAAGCCTCTTATTTTTGGCCTTATTGTCAACCTGTTAAATATAATTAGGTTGACAATAAGGGCGCAGATGAATACATTTATACAGTAGCAGCTTGTACAAGGAACAGAGCTGTAATCTTATAGATTAGATAGGGAGAGGAGTCAAGAAATACATATGAAGGAATCTCGTATGTTTGCAAAGTTTACAACGCTGGATATCGTACTCATGGCGATGCTGGCCACGTTGAACGGCGTCATGACCGTGTATTTGTCGCTCATTAACAAAACATTAAACAGTCTGGGAGGGCCTATCGCAACTTCCTCTATTGTCGGGCTGTACATGATATACGGCTTGTTGGCTTATTATATTATTCGTAAGCCGGGTACGGCGGTTATTGCTTATGCATTTGGCGCGGTGGTGCAATCCTTTATGGGCTCTGCCTATGGAATTGCTTCTATTATCGCGGCGGCTGTCTGCTATATGATTGCGGCTGAGTTGGTATTTGCCTTGTTGCGGTATCGACGCTGGAACGCAGTTTCGCTGATGCTAGTGGGTGGGGCTATGGTTCCGCTGTGGTTTATTGTCGCAGCCAATATGTTTGGCTATATGCATTGGGGCTGGAAGGTGCTGACGATTGCACTGGTCGTTCGTATCCTGAGCGGCATTGTCCTGTGCGGTCTGCTGACGAAAGTGTTGGGTGATGCTTTAAATCGTACGGGACTGTTAAAACGTTTTGAACTGGGACGCGCTTCACGTGCATAGCCGTGGCTATACATGTGGTTATATCTTCAACAATGGGGATCGAGGATATTTCAGTTATGAATGAACATAGCGATTATAACTCTAGCAGTAAAATAGCCATATCCTTGAAGAATTTTGGCTATCGGTATGATGACCAGGTGGAGCCAGCGTTACATGGTCTGACACTGGACATTGCGGTGGGCGAGCATGTAGCCATTGTCGGAGCTAGCGGAAGTGGAAAGTCTACGCTATGTCAACTGCTTCATGGCGGGTTGTCCCGTTCCGGTGAAGGCGAACGGACGGGGGAGCTGACCGTGTACGGGATGGACCCCGATACCGCTGATTTGGCTACTGTCGCCACCACTGTCGGCGTCGTGCTTCAGGACCCGGATGCCCAGCTGGTGCAGGGAATCGTCGAAGACGAGATTGCTTTTGGGCCGGAGAACCTGCGCGTGCCTCCGGCAGAAATAGCGCAGCGCATTGCCGCTGCGCTGGAGGCCGTCGGCCTAGCTCCCGAGCGCGACTCCTTCGTGCGGCGCCTCTCGGGAGGCCAGCGCCAACGCACCGCGATTGCTGCGGTACTGGCGTTGGAAGCGCCGCTGGTCGTGTTCGACGACGCAGCTGCGCAGTTGGACCCGCCAGCTGTACACGACTTCGCCCTGCTATGTCGGCGGCTCCATGCCGAAGGTCGGACGGTAGTTACCGCGTCCGGCCGCATAGACGATGGCGCGCGGGCAGCACAGCGCGTCATCGTCTTGAAGGGCGGGACCGTGCAGATGCAGGGTCCGCCCGAAACGCTGCTGCGCGAACATGGTGCGCAGCTGGCCGCCTTGGGGCTGCTCCCCTCTTCCGCAGGGAGGGGAGACATGCGGCGTGAGCCGGGGGTGAATCCCGGCTCAGCAGCGGACCGCGCTGGGCAGCCGTTGTTGGAGGTGAAGGGATTGACCTTCACCTATCCTGGCAGCCAGCGGTCAGCGCTAAAGGGCGTGAGCCTAGCTCTTGCGCCCGGTGAACGAGCCGTGCTGCTGGGTGAGAACGGCTCGGGTAAAACCACGCTCGGCAAGCTGCTCATGGGTCTACTCCCAGCACAGAAGGGGTGCATGCGGTGGGAGGGGCTGGATATGGCGAAGCTGCCAATTCATCAGCTGGCTGCCGGAATCGGCTATGTGTTCCAGCAGCCAGAGCATCAGTTTGCAGCTGCAACGGTGTGGGAGGAATGCTTGTACAGCGTGCGCGCCAAGCTTGGTTTACGGACCGGGGAGCCGGTTCCCGCCGCATATGTGGAACGGGCGCAGCGCTTACTGGCTTCCGCCAGGCTGGAGCACAGACTGGATGCCTCCCCGTACCTGCTAAGTGGAGGCGAAAAAAGGCTCTTGAGCGTTGCGGCACAGTTCATCTTGCCCAAAAAGCTATACATTTTGGATGAGCCTACCGCAGGAACGGATTACGAAGGAGCGAATATTCTGCTCCGTATGTGCACAGAGCAGTCTGCCGAAGGTGCGGCTTTTCTGGTCATCACCCACGATATGCAGGTAGCTGAAAGCTTTGCCAGCGATGTTCTGTGCATGGAAGAGGGCCATCTCTATAAAATGGAAAATAGTGAGATTAATCATACGATTATAGTTGACAAAAATTAACGATATGTAGACAATAATATATATACATCGTACAAAACAGGCGGCCTATATAGGCCGCCTGTTTACGATTATGCGGGGCGGGTAATAATCCATTCTGGAAAGGCAAACCGCACAGATACAACACAGTTTTTATAAGGGAAGGATTTGTGATTTGCTTGGGAAACGATAAACCCATGAAGCGCAAACTCGTGCTGACAGGTGTTCTATTGGCCACTTTTCTGGCCGCAATTGAAGGAACGGTTATCGGTCCAGCGGGACCGACGATTGTTAGCGAGCTGGGTAGCGTGAAATTGCTCAGTTGGATTTTCACGGCATATTTGCTGACGATGGCTGTGACCACGCCCATTTTCGGCAAGCTTAGCGATTTGTTTGGCCGAAAACCCATTTTTTTAATCGGCTGTTCGTTGTTCGTACTTGGCTCGTTGCTTTGTATGATGGCTGGTAGTATGGAGCAGCTTATTATCTACCGGGCTATACAAGGGATTGGTGCGGGTGGTGTCATTCCCGTTACCTTTACCATCATCGGTGATATATACAAAATGGAGGAACGCGGCAAAGTCCAAGGCATGATCAGCTCCGTATGGGGAATTTCTTCCTTGATCGGGCCTCTCTTGGGCGGTTATGTGGTTACCTATTTTGGCTGGGAGTGGATTTTCGGCTTTAACGTCCCCTTTGGATTGCTGGCTATGTTCTTCATCGCCCGTTACTTGCGGGAACAGGTAAGCAAGCGTACCGCACGTATTGACGTGCCGGGAGCGGTTACCTTTACCATCGGGATGACGGCCCTCTTGCTCGTATTGGCACTGGGTGGGCAGTATATCGGCTGGGCTTCTCCTGAATTGCTGGCCTTGGCTGCCGTAGCCATTTTGTTCCTGATTCTGTTTTTGGTTATTGAAAAACGCGCTCAGGAACCGATGGTGCCACTAAAGCTATTTTGGATACGGGATATTGCTTTTTCCTGTGCCGCAGCACTGTTAGTCAGCACTCTATTGATCGGACTGACTAGCTATCTTCCACTATGGATTCAAGGTGTACACGGTGGAGATGCCGCTTCATCTGGTCTCGCGCTGGCTCCAATGTCCGTAGGCTGGCTATTTGGCTCCATGATCGGAGGACGCATTTTGCTGACCCTGGGCTCGCGTCGAACCTCTTTGATTGGGCTGACCCTGATTGTATTGGGGGCTTTCGTCATGACCTTGATGGGCCAAACGGCTCCGATCTGGCTGCTGTTCCTGTCTACATTGTTGTATGGACTGGGATTCGGCTTCTCGATAACTGTGTTTACGATTATTGCCCAGTCCTCGGTCGGGTTCCAGCTGCGTGGCGCCTCTACAGCTTTGAATACATTCCTGCGCACGTTGGGGCAAACGATTGGGGTTGCAGCCTTCGGCTCATGGCTGAACTATCGCATCGCTGCCCAGACAGCCGATGGACAGCTAACTCAGCAAGGGGTTACGCAGGAGGATATTAATGGTCTGCTGGCCCCGCATGCTTCACAAAGTCTAAGTGACAAGGTTGCCGGATTACTTCGTTCTGTACTGGAAAACAGTCTGCATTCCCTGTTCGTTATCATGGTCGTTATTGCAGTTATTAGCTGGTTTGTCGTCCTCGGACTGCGGAACCGTCCGCCGGGTACGGAAGAAGAGGCAGATCAGCGCGTAAAGACACCACAAAGAGAACACGCATAAAAAATAATATAAATCTTTCATGATAAAGAGACAGTCCGGTACACCAAATAAGGGTCCGGGCTGTCTCTTTATGCAATGGTCTCTCCTCCTACTGATTCAGCAAAATAGCCACCTCGTATAGGACCGATAAATTCCCCAGTATACAAAAAGGAGATAAAATTCCCCTAGAGTTGCTATATATTCATAGGGTATAGGTAACAAAATGGTAAAAAAGTCTTAAGAAATTGTAACAAAAAATGTGTTTCTGAATTGAGCTGTAGGGTACTAAGGAACCATTTTTTTGAACCCGCTTACAAATCGGGCTTTGTATGATTAATTTTAGAACGATTTTGCATGTAAATGAAGCAACCAACCTAGCAAAATGGGACACGGAAAAAAATCAAGTAGCAAATATTTCTGAATGTAATAGGAATGAAAAAAAAGGAATTTTCAGAAAATTACTAGGAAAATATGAGGATGAAATTCATAGAGGAACCTGTTTTCTTACCTCACATAATAGGGCTTTTCAGTCTATATCAATCGTTTGACATACCATATAAAATGGCCCTACCAACCAAAAAGTTGGGTTTCAAATCTAGAAGCATAATTAGATTAAGGGAGATGGAGTACTTGAAGTTTAACAAATGGTTCAGTAAAGCAGCCACTGCAACAGTAGCAACTACCTTGCTGTTAGGAGGCGGCGTTCAGGCTTTTGCCGAGGAAAATGATGCATCTGATCTCAAAACAGACAATGCATTTACGCAAATTACGCGTAATGACATGCTGAATATTTTCAAACAGCAAGGCAAAGAGAAATATGAGGTTCCGTCCTTCGATGCGTCTACAATTAAGAATATTCCTTCTGCTATGGGTCGCGACAGCTCAGGCAAGCTGATTGATTTCGATGTCTGGGACTCTTGGCCGTTACAAAATGCCGATGGCACAGTAGCCAATTACAAGGGGTACAATATCGTTTTTGGACTGGCAGGCGATCCTAAAAGAGGCGAGGATACATTCATATACTTGTTCTATCAAAAAGCGGGCAATACTTCACTGAGCGGCTGGAAAAACGCTGGCAGAGTATTTAAAGACAATGATAAACTGCTTGCCAACGATCCGATTCTAAAAAATCAGTCAGAAGAATGGTCAGGTTCAGCTACCTTAACCTCTGATGGACAATTACGTTTATTCTATACCAGCAGACAGCCGTATGATCCGAATAACAAATTATACGGCAAGCAAACCTTGAGCACGGCTCAAATTAATGTCTCTCAGCCTGATGATAAGACACTGAAAGTAGATGGAGTCGAGGATTTGAAATCGATCTATGACGGTGGAGATGGGAAAATCTATCAAAATGTACAGCAAAGCGTCGGAGTGGATATGGATAATCATACCTTTAGAGACCCTCACTATGTCGAGGATCAAGGCCACAAATATATTATATTTGAAGCCAACACAGGGACAGAAACAGGCTATCAGGGCGAAGATTCGATTCAAAACCCAGCTTATTATGGCGGCAATAAGAAATTTTTCACGGAAGAGCAACAAAACCTGCTGCAAAGTCCTAAGAAAAAGGGAGCTGAGCTGGCGAACGGCGCACTGGGTATCGTTGAATTGAATGATGATTATACGTTGAAAAATGTAATGCCTCCTTTGATTGCATCCAATCTGGTAACAGATGAAATTGAACGGGCGAATGTGTTTAAAATGAACGGTTTGTGGTATTTATTTACGAGTACAAGAGGTTCCAAGGTGACTGTAGATGCGATCGGTGACGATGATATTTACATGCTGGGTTATGTTTCTACTTCCTTGACAGGGCCTTATAAACCGCTGAATGGAACCGGTCTCGTTCTTCACCAGGATCTGGATCGTGATGATGTTACCTGGACGTATGCCCATTTTGCTATCCCGCAAGGCAAAGGCAATAACGTAGTCGTGTCGAGTTATATGACCAATCGTGGGCTTTTCCCGGATCACAAATCTACTTTCGCGCCAAGCTTCCTGCTGAATATTAAAGGCTCGAAAACGTCTGTTGTGAAAGACGGTATTTTGGAGCAAGGGCAAATCACGGTTGATCCAACGAATGACAAAAAAGAATCTCCAAATGAGTATGGGAAGAAATAAGTAGGTATAAGCAGTATGTCCGAAGGCGGCGGCTTGGTAGCAACCCGATCTGTCGTCCATCGGACGATACATAACGATGCAATGAGAGGTAAGGAGGATCGTCATAATGAGAAAAAAAGCTCCCAAGAATATTTGGATACGATCCGTTGTAATCATCACAGGCTTAACTATATTTATAGCTATGGGTTGGAGTATGTACCAACAGGATGCAGGCAAACCCCAAAAATCTGCTGCAACTCCAAAAAATCAAGCGAATCAAAGTAAGCAAACAACACCGACCTACCGGTCAGCCTATCATTTTACCGTTCCGGATAAGTGGAAGAATGATCCTCAACGGCCTATTTATATGGATGGAAAATATCATTATTACTATTTATATAATCGTGATTATCCCAAAAAGAACGGTACAGAATGGCGACATGCCACATCCACCGATCTGGTTCATTGGAAAGATGAAGGGGTGGCGATTCCAAAATATACGAACCCGAATGGAGATCCTTGGTCCGGTTCGGTCGTGATCGATGATAATAATACCGCAGGTTTTGGAAAAGGCACGCTGGTAGCCATTGTGACACAGCCCTCCGCAGATGGCGGAAAGCAGGAACAATTTTTGTGGTACAGTAAGGACAAAGGCAAGACGTTTACTTCTTACCGCAACAAGCCTGTGATGTCCAACCCCGGTACAAAGGACTTCAGAGATCCCAAAATCATCCGAGATACTCAACGTAATCAATGGGTGATGGTCATGGCAGAGGGAACGAAGATTGGCTTTTATGAGTCTGATAATTTAAAGAATTGGCGGTATACGAGCGGCTTTCAAACGGAAAATATTGGGCTTGTGGAATGTCCTGACCTTTACCGGATGCGTGCGGATAATGGAACCTATCAATGGATTCTGGGTGTGAGCGCCAATAGCAAATCAACAGGCGGACCCAACACGTATGCCTATTGGACGGGAGATTTTAATGGAGAAGCATTTCTCCCTAATCACAGTGAACCTGAGTGGCTGGATTATGGGTTTGACTGGTATGGTGCAGTTACGTTCGAGGAAGGAAAAGATAAAGATAAATATAGTCACCGTTATGCTCTGGCCTGGATGAATAATTGGGATTATGCCAATAACACGCCTACCCTAAAGGAAGGCTTTAATGGAATGGATTCGATTGTTCGCCAAATTCGACTAAAAGTTACGGCAGATGCTGGATATCGTTTGGTTTCACAGCCGGTACCCCATTTGGAGCGATTCCAAACATCCAAAAAATCATTAGGAACGATTAAAGTAGAGGGTGCTCACCGGCTTCCGGTTTCAGGCGATGCCTATCAGTTAGAGGCGGATGTATCTTGGTCCACGATTAAAAATGTAGGATTGAGGCTTCGAGAGTCGACGGATGGTAAGCGTCATGTCGATGTGGGTGTCTCAGTAGACAGTCAATACTCCTACGTAAATAGAGCCAACACCGGGCAGCCGGATCAGAGTGGAAAATATGTGGAGAGCAAGGCGCCTTTTGATGCTAATAAGAAAAAGGTCCACCTGAACATTCTCGTCGATAAAACCAGCATTGAAGTGTTTGTAGATGGTGGAGAAGTAGCTTATTCCTCTTTAATATTTCCACGGTTAGAGGATCAGAAAATTACTCTTTTTTCCGATGGCGGTCCGGCTGTGTTTAACAATGTAGTGATCAAACATTTTAGCCGATAGCAGGTACTTATGCTGTTCGTAAGCTTAGGCATATTTCGCTCTATCCAGGTATATAAAAAGTCCACCCATGAATATAAGGGTGGACTTTTCTGTGTAAATCTAAATTTTCGTTTTAGCACAGCTATAAGATTGTTCGTTTATTCACAAACGATTAGTTGCTAAAATTACTATTCATTCTATTTGTGATAAGGTGACAAGTTATCAGCGCTACGGCCCAATTTTTTGAGCAAGCCGATGAGTTGATCTCTTTCAGTTTCACTGATTCCGCTAAAGGCACGTTCAATCTGACGTGTATAATCAGGATAAATTTCGTCCATGACACGTTGTCCTTCGTCCGTCAATTCTGCATATATAATCCGACGATCTTGGTCGCACGGGTGACGGTGCAAATAACCGCGGCTTTCCAGTTTGTCGATAACATAAGTGACATTTCCGCTTTGCAGAAGCAACTTTGCTCCAATTTGTTGGATTGGCTGCGCGCCCTTGTGATATAAAACTTCCATCACGGCGAAGGCCGTTGGGTTGAAGCCCACCGTTTTGATGCCAGCAACCGCATGCTCGTTTACACTTTTGAATGACTTGGCAAACACGCTATACAAATGCATGGATTGCTGTGTCACCAATGTTCGGTAATCTATCATCTTCATTCCGCCTTTATGTATGGATTTGGGCATCCTTTGACCGCTCGGCTCGGATGACCGGGCAACCATACCCTTGTTACTAGCATAAAGGGATTTACGTAGCGAAAACATGCGATTTGTCACAGTAGCTGCTTTTTTAACTATTTAATTTCAAAGCTTTAAAGTAAATTTTTGAAAAATAAAGGTTTTGAATGTAAAAATACTGTTCCGGTTGGTTATATTAAAAATAACATACCTAGCTTGATGAACCCCAATTAACCAAATAAGCTACTTCAGAGGAGATGAAACACATGGATACAGGTTCTTTCCGTTTTCAATTTCGTGATCCGCAGCAAGCCGCCCAAGCCTGTGAAACATTAAAGGAAATTGGATATTCCGCCAGCACAAATGGTGACACAGGTCTCAGTGTTCATATTGAGAACCAGGATGTGCTGTCTGCATTGGAAATTTGCCAAGCCTATGAAGGAAGCATGATTGAGGTAGGGACTCTTTTCTCTAAACCGGATGAATATCCCGGTTTGCAAGGAAATATAGGTGTACATAATCCAGGTTATAGCCCGGAAGATTGGATTATCCCGGCACACACAATCAACGAAGACTGGAGCGAAGCTTATAAAAATGGCTCCTCTCAAACGTACACTAATACGATGGAGGAGCACAACGTCAGCTCTGATCAACAACCTGAAGACGAAGTGGATGGATTTTCTGGAAGCATCCATATCTGATTTTGTCCTAAAAGTCATGATTAGAATTTGAGTCTTCACTGTTCAGCTCATATTAGGATAAAGCTCCTATAAGACCATTAATTATTGTGGCTTTGAAGGAGCTTTTTTTGTGTGAGAAAAACTCAGTTAGAGCTTTCACCAGAATTGAAATTCTATAGGATATGCATAAATAACAACGACAGCAGGGAATAACAATTTCAGAAAGGAGGTCTTGACCTTGCAAAAATTAGGAGTTCACGAAAAATTGGAATTACATGAGCTACTTACGTTTAAAACAACTTGCCTGACAAAAGCCCAAACCATGATTCCTTTAGTATCAGACACAAATTTAAAAAACATTTTGCAGCAGGATGTTAACGGTGGCACACAAGATATTCAACAGCTTAGAAATCTGCTCGTGTAATTTAAAGGAGGATTAACGTGAATTCTATTGTTCAGAACATGACTGGAATGGGCGGAATGACGGATCAGGTGATCGCTTCTGACCTGTTGATTTCGGCTAAAAGTGGAATTAAAAGCTATGCAATTGCCCTGACAGAGTCAACCAACTCGGAAGTTCGCAATGTTCTTTGTGACCAATTGAGCAAAGCTGTTAATCTTCATGAACAAATTTTTAATTATATGAAGAACAATGGTTACTATAATGCTTATGATCCAGAGCAGCAAATTCAAATGGATATCCAAAATGCGGACAAGGCACTTTCTATGTCTAAATTTTGATAATTAATAATTAACGCAACAAAAGATCTATTTAGTCCCAAATGAAGTCTCTGGTTTTATGTAGAAAAAGCATCAGCAAACCTTAAACGAGTTTGCTGGTGCTTTTTTATTACATAAATAGTCACACTTTTAATCCAGAAATCACAAATAACGAAATGAATTGCTGTCCACATGAAATATGGTGAAGAAGGCAATCATAATATCGGAGAACTAGGTCTCAATATCAGGAATAGGGTGATTTTCATTATGGGCAAGTCTTCAGCTGTTAAGCAAAAAGATCAAAAACTAAAATGGTGGCAACTTAGCTTATTAGGAGTTGCAGGTACCATTGGTACAGGATATTTCCTAGGGTCTGGCTTAGCGATCTCCATAGGTGGTCCAGCCGTGCTGATTGCATACTTTTTTGCAGCAGTGGGAACATATGTGGTGTTTGATGCCCTTTCGCGCATGACGGCAGATCATCCTGAACAGGGTTCTTTCCGTTCCTATGCCCAAAAAGCATTTGGAAGTTGGGCAGGATTCGGCAGTGGATGGGTGTATTGGTTCTCAGAATTACTTATCAATGGGAGTCAACTAACCGCGCTATCTATATTCTCACGCTTTTGGTTTCCTCAGGTACCGATGTGGATATTTGCAGCAGGCTTCGGGATTTTAGGGCTTGTGATTGTTTTTTTTGGCAATAAGGGTTTTGATCGAGTTGAAAATGTACTGGCCATCATTAAGATGGCAGCTATTGTTATGTTTCTGGTCTTGGCCGTTGCTCTTTTGGCAGGCTGGATCGGAGGAGGAAAATATAATCCGAAGTTCCCCATCAGTTACAAAGAATTTTTTCCGACTGGGGGCATAGGATTGTGGTCATCTTTTATTTTTGCCTTTTATGCATACGGAGGTATTGAAGTGCTCGGAATTATGTCTAATCGGCTTCAAAAACCGGAGGATGCACCTAAAGCAGGCAAGGTAATGCTGATTACACTGGTTGCCGTGTATGTGCTTTCAATTGGTCTGGCTGTGTCTATGGTGCCATTAAGTGCCTTTAACCCGAAAGAAAGTCCTTTTGTGCTTGCGCTTAGCAGCGATCATCTGGTTTTTGTGCCTCATTTATTTAATGGAGTGCTTATTATTGCAGGGTTCTCAACGATGACAGCATCTCTATATGCAGAGACATCTATGATGCTTACGCTTGCACAGGAAGGAGATGCGCCCACATTGTTTTCACGGAAGTGGAAGGGCAAATATCCTCTTTATGCACTTAGTTTGATCTCCGTTGGATTAATATCAGCCATCGTAATGTCGTTGCTGCTACCGGGAAAAGTATATGAATATATCACTACTGCAGCGGGTTTAATGCTGTTGTATAATTGGTGCTTTATTTTGCTGTCTTCAGGTAAGCTACTGGAATCGAGCAAATCAAACAATATTAAACGTTGGATTGGATTGTTGTTGATAGCTATGGCCGTGGTCGGATCATTTTTTCATAAACTTAGCCGCCCGGGAGTGTACATCAGCTTACTGCTTGTCTTGTTAATTGCAATATGTGACCTCATTGTACAATGGGTTCGCCGAAAGCACGCCAAGGAATCTCATTAACGTTGTCAGTAAGTTAAGCGTTAGCGTAAAAAAAGTAATTGAAATGCTTGTAGGCCAAAATAAAAGCCAAAACCGATAAGAGATAATCCGGACATCCAAGAGATGGTTTTAAGCAAGCCGGTTTTTAGGAACCTCCGGAAAATACTTGAAGCGGCTGCCATGGTCACATCCCAGAGTAACACGCCTAATACAATCGCTCCGCTATAGATCATTAGTTGTTGTACTGGATATGTATTAGCGACGTTTGCGAGTATGGATCCGTAAATGCCAAGCCAAAAAAGGATGGAGAGGGGATTAAATAATGACATTAGAAAACCGGACATAAATGAGTTACTTAATGTAGTACCATTTCCCCTTAATTCGGATTCTGAAATCACACCTGCATTTTTGATGCTTTCAATACCTGTATACACAAGTACGAAAAAACCAAACAGCCATAAAAAAGCTTTGACAAACGGAGCATTAAGAAGGTGAATCATTCCCAAATAAACAAGTAGCATATAGATAATGTCTGCGGTTATTGCACCAAGCCCAATAAACCAGGCGTGCCAAAAACCATTCTTGATACCCCGATCCAACTGTGCGGCATTAATCGGTCCAATGGGGGCCGAAAGTGACAGACCAAGAAAAATATAACTGATAAATGTATTAATGGTGACTCCCTCCTTGATTTTTTATTGGATGTTATGTATTTTGTCTACTTTAGTTTATTCGGACAAACCCATTTGTAAGACCATATTTTTTGTGCGTATATTGTAGGAGTAGCTTCGTTATTGCCAACCACCTATCGATGAATTAAATCTAAAAAAGGAGCTCTAATTCCGTTCACACAAGGATTAGAGCTTTTTTAATACAGGTTATAAAAAAAGTTTATTTGATCGAATAATTGGGGTTGACACTTTTATTGAAAGCGCTTATATTTATCTCGTAAACAATACGTTATATAACGTTATATAAAAAGGAGAGGTAAAAATGAATGTACAACAGACGGTTCAGACGATTTATGAACAAGCAAGTGGAGAGATTTCTGAGGTGTATTTAGTAGCCTGCGGGGGCTCACTAGTCGATATGTATCCTTCGAAATATTTTCTGGATAGTGAAGCAAAGAAGTTGGTAGCAGGGATGTATACGGCGAATGAGTTTGTGCACGCGCTGCCAAAACGATTAGGTAAAAACGCTGTAGTCATCGTGTGTTCCCATGGAGGAAACACGCCGGAATCGGTTGCAGCTGCTAAATCAGCCAAAGAGAAAGGCGCTTACACCATCGGCTTAACCCACAATAGTGAAGCGACACTGCTCAATTATTCTGATTATTCATTCCTCTACGAGTGGGGAGATGAGAGCGATGTCAAAAATAACCCGATGGCTATTATTTTGGAGCTTACTGTTGAGCTGCTTCAAATCGCTGAAGGCTATGTGCATTATCAAGCTTTCCAGAACGGCTTGGGAGCAATCAATGGAATTATTAACCGGGCAAAAATACAAGTTGAACCGCGTGCCAGTGTATTCGCTGACAAATATCGCAATGAAGACCTCTTCTATATCCTGACCAGCGGAGCTTCTTATGGACATGCGTACGGATTTGCTATCTGCTCTCTAATGGAAATGCAATGGCTTCATGCGGCTTCAATCCATTCGGGTGAATTTTTCCACGGACCGTTTGAAGTAACGGATAAAGAAACTCCATTTATTCTGATGATCAACGAAGGACGCACACGGGCATTGGATGAGCGGGCACAGACTTTCCTGAATCAATATGCCGAGAAAGTGGAAGTGATTGATGCAAAGGGGCTTGGAATCGGAACTATTGCCGACGAGGTCGTCGAGTTTTTTAACCCGGTTTTATTTTACAGCATTGTATGTGTTTATCGTGAAGCACTCGCAAATGTACGCAATCACCCACTGGAAACTCGCCGTTATATGGGCAAAGTAGCTTACTAAGCGCACTTACCAACAGGAGGAAACCATCATGAAAGTTCTAGGCATTGGCGATAATGTGGTAGATAAATATGTTCATCTGCGCATGATGTATCCTGGCGGCAATGCGCTTAATTTCAGTGTGTTTGCCAAAAAAGCGGGAGTAGATGCAGCCTTTATCGGAGTATTCGGAGATGATAACGAAGCACAGCATGTAGAACACATTCTCCGTGAGCTGGAAATCGACATTTCACGGTGCAGATATCACAGCGGTGAGAACGGCTGCGCACGTGTAACCCTGGAAGACGGAGACAGAGTATTTCTGGGCAGCAATGAGGGAGGAGTTACACGTCTCCATCCGCTGAAGCTGAGTGAAGATGACAAGGCCTATGTTGGCGGGTTCGACCTTATTCACACCGGCTTGTACAGTCATACAGGGCACTTGCTGCCTGAATTGAAGATGCTGGGAATCCCTCTTTCTTTTGACTTTTCGGATGATTTCATAGATGCACAGGTGGAGAAATATATTGCGTACGCCGATTTCGCTTTCTTCTCTTGCAGCCATATGACGGATGAAGAGACGCAGAACTATATCCGCTCCAATCGAAAAAAAGAGGGGCAAATTCTGTTAGCCACACGCGGCGGAGATAGATCTATTGCCTATGATGGTACGAAGTTCTATTTTCAAATGCCTGATTCCGTGGACGCTGTGGATACGATGGGGGCAGGAGACTCTTATATAACCGCCTTTTTACTGAGCTTTTGGAAAAATGGCAACATTCAGGACGCTATGGTAGAAGGCTCGAGGGTTGCTGCTCAGAGCTGTCTGGTAGAAGGTTCTTTCGGATACGGCGTCCGCTACTAAAAAAATTATGTTCAAATATCTTCACTTGTAAGAATATGTAACATTTGATACTCTAAGTGGGAGTAATATAACGTTATATGACAAGTGAGGGCACATTATGTTGAATTCGGACCAAGCAGAGCCATTATATATTCAATTACAAAAAGCGGTCAAAACGGCTATTCATAATGGAACATTTACGCAGGGAAGCCGTATACCGACCGAAACTGAGCTAAGCGAGACCTACAATGTAAGTCGAATTACCGTAAGAAAAGCCATTGCCGAATTGGTTCATGAAGGTTATCTGACCAAACGTCAAGGAAAAGGTACCTTTGTCAATGTACCCAAAATTGGGCGGAAGATTGAACATGTCATCAGCTTTACGGCTGCCTGCAAATCCAACGGCCTATCTTCACACAGTGTGGTCACAGAACGTGAAATCATAGAAGCAGATGAGGAAATTGCACATCAGTTGCAGCTGCCACAAGGAGAAAAAGTGTTATATATTCAGCGCAAAAGATACGCCGGTGATCGACCGCTAATGCTGGAGAATAATTTGTATCCTTATGACCGATTTTCTTTTCTAATGGAAGAGCAGTTGGAGGGCTCTGTATACGAACTGTTGCGTCATAAATACAGCATTGATCCTAACCAACCAGGAGAGACGATATTACAAATCGCTTTGGCGGATGAATACCAGGCAAAGCTGCTGGAGACGGCCATCGGACAGGCGTTGTTCTACATGCACACGATTATTTATGATCAGCATGGAGGCCCCGTTCATGTAGGTAAACAGTACATCATTGGAGATCGTTATCAATTCTCAATATAAATCCGTTGCCTGTTATGTAAATGTATTCAGGTACGGCGCAGCTTCTGCTTCCACTCTATAAGAGAAGCAGAAGCTATATTATAACGTTATATTACGTTATGTAGTGGGACGGATGAATAATGAGGGGTGAAATTGTGCAAGGGAAGAATGACACTTTAGCGGACAAAGTTTTACTGTCAAATGCTATTTTTAATGGCTTAGAAAATGAAGCCTCGCCGGGGTTTATTGCACTGCGAGGAGCATGTATTGCAGCTGTGGGTCGTCCCGAGGAGGCACAAGCTTGGATAGGAGCGGGAACGGTTGTCTGTGATTTGGGCGATGCTTTTATCATGCCAGGAGTTCATGACAACCATGTATTTTTTACCGGATATATGTCGATGCATCGGGGCGTGGATTTGACTCATGCAGCCTCGATTGAAGAAGCAGTGGAATCCATGCTACAAGCGGCAAACAATCTTCCGCCAGGGAAAGATGTAACCGCTTACGGGTGGAGCGAGGAAGGATGGGGCAAGCTGCCTGAGCAAAGCTTGTTGGACGATCTGTTCCCTGATCGGGCGGTAATTGCCATTAACCTAAATAAAAGCTACTGCTGGATGAACCGACTGGCTCAGGAGAAATATCAATTTTTGCCGAATCAATGCAGTGCTGAGGCACGCGCTTTGCTGCTCCAAGCTATGATGAAGGATCACAGCCTTGTCAAACAAGAGTTTATGGAGTTTTGCCGCATACTAGCTGCACGAGGAGTTACCTCTATAAAAGATATTGGCTTTGACCGGCATAGCGAGCTGCTGCCGATTCTAGAAGAATTGAAAGAAACAGGAGAACTGCCGCTCCGATTTCATTTCTCACTTGAACCCGTTGTTGAACCGTTGGATATTGGCACCGGTATGAAGTATAAAGCACTTTATAATGGGGACCTTATTCGTTTCCAAGGATACAAGCTGATGCTTGACGGCGTCGTAGCAGATCATACGGGGGACATGCTGGAACCGTACGCAGATATGCCTGAAGTCACGAATTTGAGGACGGTTGATTACGAAAAAATTGAAGCCTCTGTGCTGGAAGCGGACAGCCAAGGTATCAAATGCTGCCTAACTGCAGAAGGTGATGCTGCGATTCGCCAAGCGGTATCCATGATTGAAAAATGCCGCGAACAACAAGGTAATAACCTTATCAGACATTCTATCAGTGATCTAGAGTATCCTCATCCAGATGATTTGATCAGAATGGGTAAAAACGAAATTTTTGCCGAAGTCTACGCCCAAATCCTGCTACTGAATCCAACCTATGAAGAGGCCTATATGCCTGTTGTGGTAGGCAAAGGTAATGAAAACCGATTTTATAATTATAAATCTATGCTGGAGGCTAACGTGCCAATAACCATTGGGACTGATCTGCCTTTATTTATCACGAGTGTTCCTGATTCACTGTACTCAGCTTCTCATCGGTTATTTCCGGACGGATCACCTGCTGGAGGCTGGTATCCCGATCGTGGGATGCCGCCATCCGAAGTTTTAAAAGCATGGACCATTAATGGAGCCAGACATTGTTATATGGAAGAGGTCACAGGCACGCTGGAGGCTGGAAAATATGCTGACATCGCCGTTTTTGACCGCAACCTTCTTAATGCATCCGCTGGTGATATCAGGGATGCCCAAGTGATACTGACCATTATGGGAGGGAAGGTTACTTATAACCATTCTTGGAATGAGGGATAAACATGAACATCGAGAAAAAGAAATGGAAATTATCCTTGCCCCATAGCTATACTTTAATATTTTTGATTATTATTACAGTCGCCGCATTGACATGGATTGTACCCAGCGGACAATTTGACCGGCATGAAGTTACAGTGAACGGTGTGACCAAAACCGCGATCGTTTCGGGAACCTATCACACTGTGCCCAAAACGGGTGAGAACGGTGATTTAAGACAAGGACTCCCCCAAATCCTAAGCGCTCCTATTGAGGGGATTATCAATGCCGCCGATGTGGTCTCTTTTGTCCTTATTGTGGGCGGCTCCTTCGGGATTATACTGCAGACGGGAGCCATTGACCGTGCCCTGACAGCTCTTTCCAGACGGCTGAAGAATAAGGGGATTCTGCTTATTCCAATTGCCATGGTTATATTCAGTCTCGGAGGCTCTACCTTTGGGATGAGCGAAGAAATTATTCCGCTTTATGCGATTTTTATTCCATTAATGTTTGCCCTAGGCTTCGATTCTATGACTGCTATTCTCATTCTATTTCTGGGAACGCAAATTGGCTATGTTGGTTCGACTGTTAATCCTTTTTCAGTATTGATTGCCCAGGGGATCGCAGGGGTGGAGGGGAATCCTCAGCTCTGGCTGAGATTTATTGAATGGCTTGTATTTACTATGATTTCTATTGCCTTTACAATGTGGTATGCGCACCGGGTTAAGAGAAATCCGGACAAATCCATTGTTTATCAGAGTGATATTATAAATCGCGAGCAGTTTATAAAAGAAAATACAGATGAGGACGTCGTCTTCACGTTTCGGGACAAATTAATTATAGGTGGATTTATTGTAACGCTTGGAGCAATTGTCTGGGGAATTTTGGCCAAAGGCTGGTATATGACTGAAATCGGCGCCCTTTTCTTCGCACTCGGTCTTTTTGTCGGAGTAGTTACTAAAATGAGCCAGAAGGAAATAGCTGAGAATTTTGTAAAAGGGTGTGGAGAATTCATCTACGCTGCAGTGATCATAGGTCTCGCCCGCGGAATTCTGATCATCGCCGAGCAGGGTATGATCATCGATACCGTATTGAATGCACTCGCAAGCATTCTGGAAGGATTGCCAAGTTACTTGTTCACCACCATTATGTTGGTTGCACACAATATTATTACTTTCCTGGTTCCATCTTCTTCGGGGGAAGCTGCACTAACAATGCCTGTACTTGCACCGCTTGGCGATCTTGTAGGTATCAATCGTGAAGCAGTAGTCACAGCGTACCAATTCGGTAACGGGTTAACCAATCTCATTTCACCGACAGGCGGAGTACTGTTGGCTGGATTGGCCATTGCCCGGATCAGCTTTGGACAGTGGCTGAAGGTAATCTTCAAGCTATTCCCCATTCTGTGGTTAGTTGCTGCTATTTTTGCTGCGATTTCGGCTGCAGTGGGTATCTAATAAATCAAGTGAGAGCCCCTGTCTTTTAGAGACAAGGGTTTCTTTTTGTGCATAAGTTTACGTGAAAAATGAATAATATGGATAGCATTTTCCTAAGGAGGAAATAAAATTGATGCATGCTGATAATAGATTACTCGTTGCTGCTCTAGGCGGTGTTAATGAAATCGGGAAAAACATGTATTTCATCCAATACGATCAGGATATTGTCGTTATCGATTGTGGCTCCAAGTTTCCTGATGAGAACTTGCCTGGTATTGACCTTATTGTGCCCGATGTCACCTATCTGCTGGAAAATCAGGATAAAGTCAGAGCGCTCATTGTGACTCATGGGCATGAGGATCACATCGGAGGTATTCCCTATCTGCTGAAACAGATTAATATGCCCGTTTTTGGCACAAAGCTCACCATCGAATTAATTAAGATTAAGTTAAGGGAGCACAATCTTTTACGTGATGCTGAGCTTCATCTTATAGATGCAGATTCAACCGTTCAAGCGGGAACGATTCAGGCCTCTTTTTTCACCACGGTCCACAGTATCCCGGATTGCCTGGGTGTCTTTTTTCAGACACCGGAAGGAAATGTGGTCCATACCGGGGATTTCAAATTCGATATGTCTCCCGTAAGCGGACCTTTTCCCGATCTTCATCGAATGGCTGAAATAGGAAAGAAGGGGGTAAAAGTGCTGCTCTCCGAAAGTACAAATGCGGAAAGACCGGGATTTACCCCTTCAGAACGTTTGGTTGGCGGGCATATTCTAGATGCATTTGCCAGAGCCAAGCAGCAGGTATTTATCTCCACGTTCGCTTCTAATGTGAACCGTGTTCAACAAGTCATTGACGCGGCTGTGGAAACAGGTCGCAAACTGGTTTTACTCGGACGCAGTATGGTAAATGTGGTTTCGGTGGCGAAGGAGCTGGGCTTCTTGCATATGCCTGAGGATTTGTTGATTGAGCCGGGGGAAACAGAGCGGTTCCCCGCAGAAGAAATTGCAGTTTTATGTACCGGAAGTCAGGGAGAGCCGATGGCCGCATTGTCACGTTTAGCCAATTCCCTGCATCCCAAAATCGAAATTTTGCCTGGTGATACGGTCATCATTGCTGCGGGAGCCATACCGGGGAATGAGCGAAACCTTTCCCAGGTCATTGATAATTTGTATGTGCTGGGTGCCCAGGTTATTTATGGATCAGGCAGCTCCACGGGGATGCACGTATCCGGTCACGGCAGCCAGGAAGAATTAAAATTAATGATGACCCTGATGAAACCTGAGTATTTGATTCCCATACACGGTGAATTCAGGATGTTGTATCAGCATCGTCAGCTAGCGGAGTCTGTGGGGATTCCGATGGAGAATGTATTTATCGTCCATAACGGTGACACTGTTCAAATCGAAGAGGGAAGAGCATCCCTGGGGCCCAAAGTATCAGCCGGCAATAGCTTGGTAGACGGGTTGGTAACAGGGGACGTAGGTAATATTGTACTACGAGACCGTAAAAAGCTTTCTTCAGACGGAATGCTGATTATTGTGATGACGTTGAGCAAAAACGAGAAACAAATGCTCGCAACGCCAGAGGTCATTTCAAGAGGCTTTGTATATGTTAAGGATTCCGAAGAGCTCATGAGTCAGATCCACGACACGATTATGTCCACAGTGAACGAGTTAACAGAAATCGAAATGAGTCAGTGGGGACTGATTAAGCAGATGTTAAAAGATGATGTTGGCCGGTTTATTTACAGTCAGACGAAGAGAAGACCCATGATTTTACCTATCATTATTGAGGTATAGAATAGCGACAAATGTCAAAACAAGATAGAGCTTGTTCAATACGCGATTACACAAAAAAAGACTTAAATCAGCAATATGACTGATTTAAGTCTTTTTCACTTCCTGTTTTCCCTAAAAATGCAGTTGTAATGGCGGTTTCTAGCGAAGCGGAGGATTTGAATCTGGAGAAGCAACAGCGATCGTAAGATCAAAGCCTACGCGTAGTGCCTCCCACTCCTACAGCATCTCGTTATTAGCCGCTTGGGTTCCTGCTGTATGCCCTGTCGTAAACGCCGCTGTAATATTATAACCACCTGTGTAACCGTGAATATCGAGAATCTCACCGCAGAAGAACAATCCAGGCATCAGCTTGGACTCCATCGTTTTCGGATTAATTTCCTTCAAATTCACACCGCCCCCGGTAACAAATGCTTCCTTCAGAGAGAGCGTACCGTTCACACGGATTGGAAACGCCTTAATGTGATGAGCAAGTTCTTGCCATTGCTGCTTGGGAATATGATCATAGGTCAAATCCTCACGCAGTTCGGCTTGCTGGAGCAACAATGGAATCAAGCGTTCCGGTAAATAAGGCTTAAGCACATTTTTGATCGCTTTTTTAGCATCGACCGATGCCAATTCCAGCGTCTCACGGTAGACTTCATCGGCATGTTTGTGAGGCTGTAAATCCAGAGTCAACAACACCGTGTTTACCTTATCCTTTTTCATTCCCTTGACGACAAACTGACTGCACCGCAAAGCAGTTGGGCCAGATAGACCGAAATGTGTAAAAATCATATCTCCTTCATGGACGACAACTTTCTTTTGCTTCGCATTCCATACGGTCAGACTGATATCGCGTAAGGATAGTCCCTGAAGCTCTTTCGTCTGGATGAACGTCTCGCCTGAGGTCAACGGCACCTCTGTTGGGTACAGTTCCGTAATCGTATGCCCTGCTTGTTCTGCCCATGCATAGCCGTCACCTTCCGAGCCTGTATGCGGGACGGATTTGCCGCCAACGGCTACAATGACATTACGGCTATGTAGGATTTCACCGGAACGCAGCCGCACCCCAGCCGTATGGCCTTCATTGTAAATAACCTCTTGAACAGGACAGCTTGTCCGAATCTCGACTCCTTGAGAGCGTACCTTGTTGATCAAAGCATCGACAACTGTTTTGGCTTTGTCCGTCACTGGAAACATACGCCCATTGTCTTCTTCCTTTAAGGCTATACCCAGCTGTTCAAAAAAGGCGATGATATCCCGATTGCCGAAAGCCGCCAGTGCACTGTGCAGAAAACGGCCATTGCCGGGAATGTGCCGAATGAGTTCGTCCAGCTCTTTGGCATTCGTGACATTGCAACGGCCTCCACCAGAGATCCCCAGCTTTCGCCCGAGCTTATTTCCTTTTTCAAGCAAAAGCACCTTGGCGCCCTCACCGCTGGCAGCGGCAGCAGCCATTAATCCGGCTGAGCCGCCTCCGATCACAATAACGTCGTAAGTCATAAACCTCTTCCTTTTCGTCGACAAATTTTCAAAAAATTCAGAATGGTGTAACCGATTTTTCATCATATCGTAATACCGTCGCTCTAGATAGCCTTAGAGCACAGTAAACACGTATATATTTCAATTTTCAAGAATTTAAAGCGCGTAAAAGCGTTCCTCTTATATACATCTGGTATTTAGCAGATTTTGTCGTTCTACACCGGGATTTTAACACATATATTGTAATATATTGTAGCCTGTGCTTTAATTCAACTAACGGCGTCAAGGAAAGATGATGAGGGGGAGAAGTCCTTGTTAATTGCGTTGAAGGAAAGTGTGCTCCAAGTTCTCCTTGCCGTTATATCGGCGGGTTTTTTCTCTATATTAACGGATTATGGGGATAAGAAAAAGGTTTGGGGCGGCAATCTGCTTCCTGGACCCAATCAAGGAATACTGTATCTGTGTTGCTTGCCAGCCATATTGCTATGTACACTCTTTCAATATCAGTCTCCGTATGGTCTACCTTCCAATCTCGGTATTATTCCCCTTGCTGTTGGCATCATGTACGGTAGACGTCGCACTGCCTTCGTGCTCGCCGCTTCCGCACTGATGGGTGTCCTGATTATAGCCCAGTCGACAGAAATGTCCCCGATGTATGTGGGCACGGGTTTTATTCTTTTTCCTTTTATGCTGCTGCATGGCAAATTTTTTCAAAGAGGAACCTTGTTGGACAAAAAACTCCTAATCTCCGCATATGTTGTGGCTGATATGCTGTTTAAGGCGATATTTCCGCTACTGTGGGGCAAACAGGATATTTCGGTATACATTCCTGACTTACTTACAACGTTCTGGAATATTGGTGCAGGTGTGCTGGCAAGTTTTACGGTCGTGAGTCTGATGCATAATGCCTTTGAGAAGCTGGCGCTGCGGCGTGATGTGACTGAATTTACGAGCAAATACTTGATTGAAGTGGATAAGCTGCGTCAAGTTATGGATTTGATGCCATTATCTCTTGTTACTCTGGACAGCGAAGAACGAGTTATACATATGAACAAAACGATGCTGGAACTCTACCAGGATTTCGATCCCTACATTACACTGCCTGAGGTAGTAGGCCGTCCATTGACCTCGTTATATGGTTTTAGCGCTTTGCCTGTGGTTAACGAACGAGTTGCAAAAGCGTTGGAAGGAGAGGCAGGTGCTGATTTTATAAATGTTCCTCCCAAAGTATTCTTCTCAAGTTTCCTTCCTATTCGTGATAAACATGTAAACCAAACGACAGGCGTCATTATCGCCTTGCAAGATATTACAGAGCTGGAGACGCTGCGCAGTGAGCTAGGCAATTTTGAAAGGCTCAGTCTGGTCGGACAGATGGCAGCGGGCATTACTCATGAAATACGTAATCCGATGGCGGTTGTGCGTGGTTTTTTACAGCTTATGCGTGAGAAAAGTCCAGAGTCTCTCAACCATTACTACCGCATTGTGATGGAGGAACTCGATCGGGCGAACGGAATTATTAACGATTTCCTTTCACTGGCCCAGAATCGGATTGTCGAGAAGGAGCAATGTCATCTGCATGATATTATTCGCGAACTGACGCCTTTATTGTGGGCAGATGCGAATCTGAGGGGGCAGACGATTGAGCTAAAGCTGGAGGAGCATGTGACGATGCTGCATTTGAACCCTAAGGAAATGAAGCAGTTGCTGCTTAATTTATCACGTAATGCGATGGAAGCTATGGGAGAAAAGGGGGTGTTGACCATTTCGACTCATGAGGAAGGGGATTTCGTGGAACTCGAAGTAAAGGACACAGGTCCGGGAATTCCGCAAAAACAGCTTGAAAAGCTGTTCCAACCTTTTTACACCACCAAAACGAAAGGTACAGGTTTGGGGCTGGCCTTATGTCAAAGTATAGTGGAGCGTCATCACGGTACGATTGCCGTAGACTCGGTGGAGGGAATGGGCACGCAGTTTAAAGTCCGATTGCGCAGAACCGTCCCGACTTACCGGGATCACGCTGAACCTTCTGTCATAAATTCGATACAGAAATAATCGTGCAAATATATAGCCGGATTTTTGCAAATTACGTGAAAAAGATTGTATAATGAAGTTTAGATGTCCATGCCTTTACTACGGCAAAGGATGAAATTAAAAACGTAGTATACATGATTTTTGGAAAAGGAGTGAAAGAATATGTCTATGTCTTTCGATCAATATATGAGAGATTCAGTTCAGCCAATGCGCGATGAACTGACGAATCTTGGGATTCAGGAACTGCGTACTTCTGAAGATGTGGAGGCCAAGCTTCCTAATGCTAAAGGGACAGTGTTGGTTGTTGTGAACTCGGTATGTGGTTGTGCCGCAGGCCAATGCCGCCCGGGTGTGGCTGAAGCGCTGAAGCATGATCTTACGCCAGATCATCTGTATTCGGTTTTTGCCGGACAGGACAAGGAAGCAACGGCAAAGGCTCGCGAATTTTTCGCACCTTACCCACCGTCATCCCCTTCTATCGCGCTGTTGAAAGACGGCGAACTGGTTCACTTCATCGAGCGTCATCAGGTGGAGGATCGTTCGGCAGATCAGATCGCTGCTGATTTGACCAGTGCATTTGATCGTTTTTGCCGGTAAGACTGCTCAAGCTATGCCCCGCATTTTTCGCCTGCGAAACTTGCCGGGGCTTTTGCATGTTGGCTTGTGAAGGAAATTCCTAAAAAAGAGGTGCTTATCTGATGAGTTTGCAGGAACAGATTATTGCTGAATTGGGAGTACAGCCTACGATTAATGTAGAGGCGGAGGTCCGTAAGCGTGTGGATTTCCTCAAGTCGTATGTAACGAAAACGGGAAGCAAAGGGCTGTTAATCGCCATCAGTGGCGGGATTGATAGTGCCGTAGCAGCCGCTTTGTGCAAGCGGGCTACAGATGAATTGACGCAGGAACAAGGAGACGAATACAAAACACTGGGTGTATTCCAGCCATACGGCCAACAGGAGGATATCGAGCATAGCTACGCGGTAGCCAAAGCGTTCGACCTGAAATATGCTGGGGAAACGAACATTAAGGAAGCCGTGGACAAGGTTGCCGTGGAAGTAGAGCATACGTTAAAGGATATCGGTCTGGAGCGTTCCATTACTCCGCAAGTGAGAGGGAATGTAAAGGCAAGAACACGTATGGTGGTTCAGTACGCACTCGCGAATGAGCTGAATCTGCTCGTCGTTGGCACAGATCACGCTTCAGAAGCTATCACAGGCTTTTATACCAAATGGGGCGACGGTGCGGTTGATATTACGCCACTTAGCACGCTTAACAAACGTCAGGTGCGCTTGCTCGCTAGCTATCTTGGAGTTCCGCAGGCCATTTTGGACAAAGCGCCTACAGCAGGATTGTGGGAAGGCCAGACGGATGAAAAAGAACTGGGGATCTCCTACGAAGCAAACAGCGACTACCTGGAAGGCAAGGAAATTGACCCGGCGGCACGCGAAAAGCTGGAAAGCTTCTTTACACGTACAGCGCATAAGCGGACAAGCATCCCAGGAGTGTAAGCATTAATCATTATGGAATTGTAAAATCCTGAAGTAAATAAATGCGGCGATCCGCCCGGCGGATCGCCGTTTGTATTGAAGGGGCAATAATTTAATTGGTGATCCACTCAATGAAGCGGCGGGTTTCAGTAATCGCTTGATCCAGTGGAAGGCTACCTCCCTGGAATGGATGAACGGTATTAAAGGTATGATTGCCGCCTTGAATTTGTACCCATTCGATGTCGGGACGAACGGATGTGAGCAGGGCAGAGCCTTCCCGTAGACGTTTGGAATCTTCGGTTCCCTGGATCAGTACAGCTGGGAGCTGGCTGTTGGCAAGTCTGTCTACAATGGCAAAACGCTGGCGATTTTGTTCCAGGTCTTCCAGAATGACAGCATCCAGCGGAAGCTGTTGTCCTGTTCTAGCGTTCTCCACATAGCTGCGCCCCTTGGCGCGCATTTCTTCTTTTTGCGGTAAAGTAAACAAATCAAGATCTGTCACGCCATTCCATGAAATGACGCCAGCAATCTCGCCGGGATGATCCAGAGCATATACAAAGCAGCTTCCCGCGCCTCGGCTATGTCCTAACAGAAACAACGGCAATTCTCTGAACTCATGACGTGCTCTCAGATTGGACAGCAATAGTTCCAAATCCTCTTGTTCGCGGCTATAGGTGTTGCGTGCGAACTTTTCCAGCTCGGTAAAATTCTCTAGATCCTCACCTATGCCATTATGTGAAAAGTTGAAGGTCACAACATGGTTATCCATACTCAATGCTTCTGCTATATAGGGGAACATGCCCCAATCCTTAAATCCTTTGTAGCCGTGAGCGATGATGAGCAGGCTTTTGGCTGTATTTTTAGCGGGAAACCAGGAAGCCCGGATCACCGCATCTGTTCCTGCTTCGGTACCTGCTTCAACAATAATGGTTTCTGACATCCTATCCTTCCTTTCTACGGGATTTTTTTAAAATGGGCATATGAGCTGAATTTCAAAACATTCACCTATAGCCTTTCTTATTTTAACATATTTTGGTGCCGCTTTTACGCCTTTGTGACTCGCCAGGGTGTGGACGCACTGTTACAATAGATCCAGTAAAGTAAAAAGGACGGGGAATACCCAAATGATCTACGGAATTGGACATGATGTGCTGGAAATAAGCCGTATGGCTCATATTTTAGCAGGTAAATATGCAGATGCGTTTTTGAATCGGGTGCTGACCCCGGCAGAACGTGAGCTTGCTGTGGAACGCAAGGGTAGACTAACGGAGTTCGTAGCAGGGCGCTTTGCCGCCAAGGAAGCGATAACGAAAGCCTTCGGCTGCGGAATTGGGCAAATCATCGGGTTCGGTGATATGGATATATTACCGGAACCTGGGGGGAAGCCAGCCGTTTATTTGTCTTCATCCGCGTGGGATAGACTGAGATTGCCGTCTACAGGTGACTCGAATTACAGCATTCACTTGAGTATTACACATCAGCCTAACATTGCCTCTGCTTTTGTGATTGTCGAATATAAGGAGATGTGATGTGATGACTACAAATACATTGGAACAAAAGCGTTATTTCAGCTTTGAACTGTTGAATTGGTATACACGTAACAAGCGCGATTTGCCGTGGCGCCGCCATCGGAATCCTTTTTATATCTGGATCTCGGAAATTATGCTTCAGCAGACGCGTGTGGATACGGTCATTCCGTATTTTAATCGCTTTATTGCACGTTTTCCTACAATTGAAGCGTTGGCGGAAGCACCCGAGGAGGATGTGCTTAAGCTGTGGGAAGGGCTGGGTTATTATTCGCGGGCCCGGAATTTGCAAACTGCGGCAAAACAAGTAGTTGAGCTTCACGGCGGGCAGGTGCCGGATGATACACAGGCTGTCGCTGCACTGAAAGGAGTAGGCCCGTATACGACGGGGGCGATTATGAGTATCGCCTTCAATCGACCAGAGCCTGCTGTGGACGGAAATGTAATGCGTGTGCTGTCGCGTTATTTTCTCATTGAAGAGGATATTATGAAGGGCAGTACGCGGGCGCATATGGAAAGTCTGGTACGGGAGCTGATTCCCGAAGGAAGGGCCTCTGATTTTAATCAGGCTCTGATGGAGCTGGGGGCGCTGGTCTGCACGCCGAAGTCGCCTCATTGTCTGACCTGCCCGGTCATGGAGCATTGCTCGGGCAGGTTGGCAGGTCGCGAGGAGACGCTGCCAGTCAAGACCAAGGCGAAGCCGCCGCGGCTGGAGCCGCGTTCCGTAGCCCTCATCGAGGGCAGCGGAGCGAACGCAGGCCGCCTGCTCGTACGGCAGCGCCCGGCCAAGGGCCTGTTGGCCCGCATGTGGGAGCTGCCGCATGAGCTTGCCGGGCCGGAGGGCTACAACGGCCCGGTGCCGGATGAGCCCGCCATGGACCATTTGGCGGCTCATTTGCTGGCAGAGGGCGTGCTTGCGCGCCCGATGCGGTTTGTACGTGAGGCGGAGCACACGTTCAGCCACATTCACTGGAACCTGCGTGTGTTCCAGTGTGAAGAGGTCGCCGTCCCTGCCGGGGAGGCGGTAGGACATCCGCTGGCTGCCGAACAGCGAGCCAGCTACAGCACCGAAGCGAAGCCGGGTGCGTTGATTGCGCTGGCTGAGCAGGCGGAGCACACGCGCAATGCGCTGCCAGCGGGGTACCGCTGGATCAGCGAAGCGGATATGGCCACCTTGGCGTTTCCCAAGGTGTTCCTCGATCTGATCACCGAGTATTATGCGAAGCAAAAAGAGAACTGATGTTAGTTGAATAGCTGTCAGCAAAAAATAAAGTATTAGACTGAGCCTAGAAAATGGAAACAGCGACAACCAAGGACGAGAAAATAAAGTCCTAGACTGTCGCTGTTTCCATTGAACTAACGTTTCCCGTTAGCTTAATCAGTAAGGCCACTCTTCCAAGCAATCCGTCGGGAATGAGATAAGGTTTTTGTTATTTGGTTTTGACAAGAACCTTATCTCATAAACTAATAAGCCCCGAAATTAATCTAGGCTATGTCTTAATTTGAATATCAAGTTAGCTCGCCTTATTCGTTTTCACGATTGAGGCTAGTTGTTACAATTCATCTAATGCCTCGTTGATCAAATCTCTTGCATCGTTGACTCTATTACGTGCGTCAAGGAGACCAGCACGGCTGCTGTTGATAATATCTCGTGCATCATTCAATTGTTGAAGCGCATTCTGAAGTTGTGTTCTTTGTTTTGCCTTATACGGCGTCTTTGCAGTTGCTCTCTTTTTGACCGGTGTTATTTTTCTTACTCCAACTTTTTTCATCTTCATACATCCTTTCTTTATTAGCCTGCACTTCTATTAAATGCAGTTTATAAAGAAAGAGATTGTGTGATTAACCCTGATGAATTAGATCAGGTACTAGTAGAGTAGAGAACTGAAATTTCATTGGAGGGCATAAGCCCTTCTTTTTACTTATTCAACTCCCCTAGAGTAATTCGAATTAATATCATATAATATTGCATTTTTATTAAATATCTTCTCGCACGTACAGTATCGATAATACTCATTACCTAAATTAGACACTCATTGAATTCTCCTGCTCGTTAGCTTAATGAAGCAACGTCAGTCTAATACTTTATTTTTCAGTCTAGAACTTTATTTTCTTTTGACAATAGCGGCAGTATGGACATGAGGTTGATCCATGCTGCCGCTATTTTTCTGTTTTTGGAATGAATATGCCTAATTTAGTTGCGAACGAAGTGTGTTATTTTTGGGGATTTTTTCGGTATTCGGATGGAGTCACCTTGTTGACCGTTTTGAACATTTTGGAGAATAGGAGTACATCTTTATACCCTACAGACCGAGCAATATCCCCGATTTTAAGGGAAGTATTTCTTAATAGGGAGCACGATTTTTCAATCCTCAAATGTAATAAAAATTCCTGTGGTGACTTATTTAGTTGCTGTTTAAATAAACGATGCAAATACGAACGGTCAATTGAAATGTACTTGGCAATGTCGCTTACGGTAATGAAGTGTGAATAGTTTTGTTGAATGAAGAGAAGCGCTTCTTTAATATACCGCTGCTGTCTTACCTCAGGGTTGACTTCCTGATTAGGGTAATGTTCAAACATCAGATACAGAAATTCATACAGCTTGGATGCAAGCAGCAGGTCTTTGTTGGATTTCAGTGTAGAAGAAACGACGATACTCTCCATACAGCGGGCAAGGCTGCCCTCTGCTTCAAACCGGAAAATGGGATTGTCCCTATTGATACAGGTCCGGCTTAGATATTCTTTTGCTTGCATCCCATTAAAACCAATCCAGGCATATTCCCATGGGTCGACTTCATCCGCTTCGTAGTAAATTAAAACCTTCGGCTCAATAAAGAAAGCATCGTTTTTCTCCAAATGATAGATTTTATCGTTGACTTTAAAGATCCCTTTTCCTTTTAAAATATAATGCACCATATACCCGCTTCGAATGGCTGGCCCATAAGAGTGCTTGCTGGTACAGCTTTCTTTGCCACATGTGTATAAATTGAGGTCCAGGTTGTTATAGGAATGATTGGAAAAGTGTGAACTCATTTGTTTTCACCCCTTAATTCATCTCTGCATATTATCACACCGTTTCATATAGAGTCTACATTATTCCATATAATTATTAAAACTATTCAATTATGATTAGGGTGTAAGAAACAAGGAAACAACATAATTTATATTTTTTGAAAATATTACTATTGGCGCTACAAGGGGGTTACTATGGCTATATACATCGATAAAGAGAAGCTTTTATTCCATTTACAAGGCAGCAATACGAGTTATGTCATGCAGGTTATACGAGATGGTTATTTAGCCCATCTGTATTGGGGGAAGAAAATTCAGAACTATCGGGGAAGCAATAAAATCATCTTTATGGATAGAGGATTTTCACCCAATCCCGATGGCTCGGATCGAGCCTTTTCACTGGATACTATCCCGCAAGAATATCCGTCATTTGGAAATAGTGATTTCAGGATTCCTGCGTATCAGCTTCAATTGGAGAATGGTTCTACAGTGACAGATTTTCGGTATAAAGAACATCGGGTTTACCAAGGCAAACCAAAATTGAAAGGGCTTCCTTCTAGTTATTCAGAGGATGCTGGCGAAGTAGAAACTCTGGAAATCGTCCTTGAAGACCCATTAATTAATGTAAAGGTTGTACTATCCTATAGCCTATATCAAAAGCGGGATGTCATTACCCGTTCAGTCCGTTTCGATAATGAAGGTCGGCAGCAGCTAAAACTGCTTAAAGCGTTAAGTGCTAGTGTGGATTTTCGTGATGATGAATATGAACTAATTACCTTGTACGGTGCGCATAATAATGAAAAAAATATAGCAAGGCGAAAAATTTTACCTGGAATTCAAATGGTAGACAGCTGCCGTGGAGCCAGCAGCCCTCAACAGGCACCCTTTATGGCACTTGTAAGAGAAGGAACAGATGAAGAACAGGGTGAAGTGTACGCCTTTAATCTGGTGTACAGTGGGAACTTTACGGCCCAGGCTCAGGTAGATTCCTATCGGAACACAAGAGTCACGATGGGGATTAATCCTTTTGATTTTACATGGCTGCTTGAACCTGAGGAATCGTTCCAAACGCCTGAAGTGGTCATGGTATACACCGAAAATGGCTTGGGCGGCATGTCGAGAATTTATCATGAATTATACAGGAACAGATTATGTCGTGGGCCTTTTCGTGACAAAGAGCGGCCGATCCTGATTAATAACTGGGAAGCTACTTACTTTAACTTTGATGCCGACAAGATTGAGCAGTTGGCGAAGGAAGCCCAAAGTGTAGGAGTGGAACTGTTTGTATTGGATGATGGGTGGTTTGGAAAACGGGATGATGACAATACTTCATTAGGCGATTGGGTGGTGGATCGTCGCAAACTTCCAGATGGATTGCTGGATCTTGCACACCGCATACGAAATCTGGGTATGGAGTTTGGTTTGTGGTTTGAACCTGAAATGGTATCCATAGACAGCGATTTATACAGAAAGCATCCCGATTGGTGTATCCATGTCCCTGATCGTCCGTATACGTTGGGAAGAAATCAACTGATGTTGGATTTATCGAGGAAGGAAGTGTGTGAGTACATTATTAAGTCGGTTTCCGATATTTTATCGGACGTTCCAATTACTTATGTAAAATGGGACATGAATCGTCACATGACGGATGTGGGTTCGGCAGCCTTGCCACCTGAGAGACAGAGGGAGACTGCGCATCGTTATATCTTGGGACTCTATAGTGTTATGGAAGAGCTTACATCAAGATTTCCCCATGTCTTATTCGAGAGCTGTTCTAGTGGAGGAGGCCGTTTTGATGCCGGCATGCTCTATTACATGCCTCAGACCTGGACAAGTGACAATACGGATGCCATTTGCCGACTGAAGATTCAATGGGGAACAAGTCTTGTCTATCCTCCGATTACTATGGGGGCACACGTCTCCACGGTACCCAACCATCAAGTGGGCAGAATAACTCCCTTGGAGACAAGAGGTTATGTCGCCATGGCCGGTAATTTTGGATATGAGCTGGATCTGACGACATTAACCGTTGAGGAAAAAGAAATAGTAAAAAAACAGATAGCTCTATATAAAGAAATTAGATCGCTCATTCAATTTGGGAAGTTTTACAGAATAATTAATCCGTTTGATGAAAATGAAGCCGCATGGAACTTTGTGTCGGAAGATCAAACGGAAATGGCGGCCAGCTATTTCAAGGTTTTATCCCAACCCGCAGCCGCGATTAAAACGTTAAAATTCAAAGGTTTGAATCCAGACTACGTTTATAGAAATGTAGAAACCGGTGAGCTGTTCGGCGGTGATGAATTAATGCATGTCGGCATAACGCTTGCCAGGGTAAAGCAGGACTTTTTAGGCATGTTCTGGAGATTTGTTAAAGAAGACATCTGATTCAGCTAGAGGGGGTTTTACTAGATGGAAGCAAAAGAAAAGCAGTATAAGCAAATTTCTCAAGAAATTTTAAAATATATCGGTGGTGAAGACAACATTATCGGTGTGGCCCATTGTGCCACAAGATTAAGAATTGTACTTGAGGACAATGAAAAAGCGGAATTAAAAAAGATTGAAGATATTGATCTGGTTAAAGGCGTTTTCATAGCGGGGGATCAACTACAGATCATTTTTGGAGCAGGGTTGGTCAATAATATCTATGCCGTATTTTCCAAACTGACCGGAACGGAAGATATGTCATTAAGTGATGTCAAAACGAAGTCCGCACAAAGGCAAAATCCTTTTCAAAAAGCCATTAAATCGCTGTCAGATGTCTTCATTGAGATCATGCCGGGAATTCTTGCCGCCGCATTGTTAATGGGGATAACCGGGCTATTAGGTCAGAAGGGGTTATTCGGTCCTAAATCGATTGTGGAGATGTATCCAATTTTTCAAGGGATCAATCGCTTCGTTCAAATCGTTTCTACGGGTATTTTCACCATCCTGCCGCTGCTTGTTGTTTATTCTGCAACCAAGAGATATGGCGGTCGTCCGATTCTGGGGCTTGTGCTGGGTGCAATTATGCTTCATCCGGCCCTGGCGGATGCCTTTGAGGTAGCTAAAGGGAGTCAAAACCCGGAATCGATCAGTCTTTTCGGCCTTCCCGTACAGTTGGTTGGATTTCAGGGTGGTATTATTATTGCTCTAATGATGGGATATGTGGTAGCCAAGTTGGATCAGTTTTTTAACAAAAAGGTGCCAGACATGATTAAACTATTTTTGGGTCCGTTGCTGACGGTCTTTGTTTCTTCCCTGCTATTGTTTAGCATTATCGGCCCTCTTGGGCGAGAGTTAGCTAGTCTGGTGACTGTTTCGCTGCTTTGGATGACGCAAAACCTAGGAATATTCGGTTTTATGTTTTTTGCAGGCATTCAGCAGATCATTGTTATTACAGGCTTACATCATGTTATGGGTGCGGTAGAAGCGCAGTTGTTAACCGATACAGGCAGAAATTTTATCAACCCGTTGGCATCAGTAGCTTTGATGGCTCAAGGGGGCGCCGTTTTGGGGTATATTCTTTTGAATCGCAAAGACACCAAGGTTAAAGAAATGGGTTACTCTGCATTCGGGTCTGTACTTTTTGGAATCTCGGAACCAGCGATCTTCGGGGTCACTTTAAAGTATAAGTTCCCCTTGGTTGCTGGATGCCTCGGAGGAATGATTGCGGGAGCATATGTATATTTAAGCAAGCTGACAGCCATAGGATTCGGAACCACGGCTCTTCCCGGCTTTGCAATTGCCGCGTCAGAGAACCATGGTCATATGAATTATCTGATCGCTCATCTTATTGCCCTGTTATGTGGAGCATTATTTACATTGGCTTACGGTGCTTTCAAGAGTAAGAGGTCAACAGTCTGAACCAAGAGAATATTGATAGGTTGAAAAAACTTAATCAGTTATAATCAAGCTTTTATGAAAACGGTTAAAAAAAGAGAATATTCGTGGAATAGACAAGAGAGTATAGATGAAAAAGTAAAAGAGCCGTCCTCAGTCGTTAAAAACGACCGGGGACGGCTCTGAGTCACATGAATATATTTGTATGTTCGTTAAAGTTAATTGATTCCACTATCGCTTTCAATCAGACCTTTGCCGATTACATTGGCCGAAACCGGAGGCTTGCCTAGCTCCCGAGACCATATGGACAACTGCCCAATATGGTGGATTTGGTGGGCAATGACATGCCGCATCACCTCGCCCCACGCATCAATTACAATCCTGCCGTCCGGGAGGTGATCTTCGAACCTTTTCCGTTCCAGACCATCATGCCAGGCGAGCATGAACGGCTCGACATCGAGTCGAAACTTTGCATCTAGCTCACGGACTTTGTCGAGCGTATCATAGAGAGAGAAGTCCTCTTGAAAGTCGGGTTTGCCCTGAATCGTTTGAATCCAGCTCCACTCTACATCAACGATATGAAAGAGTGTCTTTAGAATGCCGCCGACTCCGCCGACGCGTTGTTTCAGTAATTCCTCCTGCGACACCTCTTCACACCAGCGGTACCATTGTTCCCGAATCATCCAGTTGTAACGAAAAAAAGTCTGCATCCATCAACCTCCAGAGCTGTATTTGAGAATCATCTCCACCAGTTTACCATGGAATGCCAAAAGGGCTGTCTCATTCGTAGAAAATCTACTTTTGAGACAGCCCTTTATTATAGGATAGAGATGTTGTTACTGGCTTATTTCTTTGCAGCCGCGTAACGTTTGTTTACTTCATCCCAGTTGATTACATTGTAGAATGCTGCAATGTAGTCTGGGCGTTTGTTTTGATATTTCAGGTAGTAAGCATGCTCCCAAACGTCCAGTCCAAGTACCGGAGTCAGACCTTCAGACAGCGGGCTATCCTGATTTGGAGTGCTAGTGATCGCCAGTTTGCCGTCTTTGCCGACAACCAACCAAGCCCAGCCGCTACCAAAACGTGTTGTAGCTGCTTTAGTGAAGTCTTCTTTAAATTTGTCGTAGCCGCCCAGCTCGTTGCTGATTGCTTCAGCAATAGCACCTGTCGGTTGTCCGCCGCCGTTAGGACCGATAACTTCCCAGAACAGGCTGTGGTTGTGGTGTCCACCACCGTTGTTGCGAACCGCAGTACGGATGCTTTCAGGAACGCTGTCCAGATTGGAGATCAGATCCTCCAGGCTTTTGCTTTGCAGTTCAGGAGCGCTCTCCAGAGCTGCGTTTAAGTTCGTTACATATGTGTTATGGTGACGATCATGGTGAATTTCTACTGTCAGTGCATCAATGTGCGGTTCCAGTGCGTCTTTTGCGTAAGGAAGTTCTGGTAATTGAAATGCCATAGTAAAATCCCTCCTGGTTATATGGTTGGGTAAGTGTTCCTATGTAATAATACCCTCGATAGTTATATTAAACCGCATTCAGCCTATTTTATCAACATTTTTGTTTGTAAAATAGCAAACTGGGCAATACGGCCTGGTAGCTAGCATGTCCAAAAACCCGATTGGAATACACAATACATAGGTAATAAGAGGTAAATTGTGAACTTTAAAATGTAAACGTTTTATATACAGCGCTTACATGAGAAAAAGGGATGTATTCCGTCAAAAAGTATGGTTTAATGGTCAAGGAAGCAGAAATTTCGGCTTTTTTGTCGTCTGCTATAATCTGTCATGTCTATGACATGACGAACTTGAGGGCATACACCCTTTTCCTGTTCTTCATTTCATATATAGCAGATCGTATGCATTTTTATCATAATGCCTTGTGATTAACACCATGATAAGAAATTTAAGGATTTATGTAAAAATGACGGTGCTGTCTCAATTTTTTTATTATGCTTACGAAAAGGGAGATATTACTTATGCACGTTCGTTCCTTTCAATTAAGTGATGTGAACTCAGTAACGGAACTCATGCAAATTGCCTTGTCAGAGGAGTGCTACAAAGAGACGGTGAGTGCGTTTGCCCGTCAGCTTTCGTGGGATTCCGGTTTGATCATCGTTGCAGAAGAAGAGGGAGAGATCGTTGGTGCTTTGATCGGCACGATGGATCAGAATGATGGTTGTTACTATCGTATCGCTATTCACCCGGATCGTCGTCGGATGGGAATCGGCAAATCGCTTGTGGAGTCCATGGAGCAGCGTTTTCAGCAACGTAAGGTTAGCCGTATTTGGGTAGCAGGGGACAAGCATAACAGTGCGGCCATGCCTTTGTACGAAGCGATGGGCTATGGAGCGAGCCAGATTTTACAGGCTTTTCAGAAGCTGAGTATTTTGGCGCCTCATTAATCGGGAATCGAAATAAAGAGAATTGAATAACATTAAGTATAATATTTACATTTAGAGCATATCTGAGTAACCGTTGCAATCGGGTACGGGATATGCTTTTCTATTTATAACAGGGTTGAGGAGGTTTAATTATGGACGCTTTGGCTCCTTCGTCAGGCCCGCTTCCCTCGCCGGAAACGTCCAAACAAGCAGGCCGTTCTGGTTACATACGCGATTGGTTAGTCACTCTGCTGATCGCCATGGTCGTCTTGCTGCTTCTGAACCTGTTCGTATTTAACTTGTCCACGGTCAGAGGACATTCGATGCAGCCGACGCTAATGGAAAGCCAGCATTTGTTCGTTAACAAACTGGTTTATAATTTTCATGATCCGGGCAGGGGGGACATTGTGATTTTAAAAGATCCCGATTCAAAACTGTCGAGCCCAAGATTTTTAGTGAAGAGAGTCATAGGTATTCCCGGAGATGTCATCCGAGTTGAACATAATCAATTGTATGTGAACGGTGAACTACTAAATGAACCTTACACCAACTCTGACGTGGAGGATGGTGATTATGGTCCTTTTACGGTGGAGCCGGAGCACTTTTTTGTCATGGGGGATAATCGCCATATTGCAGCAAGCAAGGATAGCCGCTATTTTGGCAGCATTAAATCTCAAGATTTACTGGGACGTGCAGAATTTATATTTTGGCCGATATCTGAGTGGAAATGGCTATAGAGCAACTATAGTCTGAAATCAATGCGGAACACGTCCAAACCGATCAGGACCATGACGGAGCAGGCGGTTACCGATGAGGAAAGGAAGAGGATGATGAAAGAAGTGATGGTATATACCGACGGTGCTTGTTCGGGAAATCCGGGCCCTGGGGGCTGGGGGATCGTTTTGCTGTATGGGGAGCATCGTAAGGAGCTGTCAGGTGCCGAGAAAATGACGACAAACAACCGTATGGAGATCAAGTCCGTGATTGAAGCGCTAAAGCTGCTCAAGGAGCCTTGCCATGTGAAAGTACACAGTGACTCAGCCTATGTCGTTAATTGCTTTAAACAGGGCTGGATTAAGAATTGGCTTCGTAATGGCTGGCGCAACAGTAAAAATCAGCCAGTGGAGAACAAGGAACTATGGGAAGAACTGTGGGAACTGATGGGTAAGCATGAGGTTGAATATGTAAAGGTTAAGGGGCACAGTGACAACGAACTGAATAATCGCTGTGATTTTCTGGCGACCAGTGCTGTTAAAAATTTACGGTAGCATCTGCTGCTATTTTCTGTTGAAATTTGAGGTATGGGAATTTTGCAAATCCTCATATCTGTAATGATAAAAAGTGGAAGAGAGGTGAGTATCGGATGCAACGCGGATTGACTCAGGCGGCTGCAGGAACCGCTTCGACTTGGGCTGCGCTCAAGCAGGAAATTATTGAGGCAGCTCCAGGGCTGGGTATCGACTCCATCGGGTTCGCATCCGCCGACCCCTTTCTGTCTCTGAAAGCTATATTGGAAGAGCATCGTGCGAAAGGCTATGAATCCGGCTTTGAGGAGCCAGATATTGATAAGCGGATCTACCCGGAGCTGTATGGCTCACAGCCTGCATCTCTGATTGCTATTGCGGTGGCGTACCCTTCTAAAATGAAGGACCCGCCGAAGTCGGACAAGGGGAAGTACCGTGGTATTTTGGCGCGTTCAGCCTGGGGGAAAGATTATCATCTGGTACTACGCGAAGCGATGGAAAAGCTTGAGGCTTTTATAAGTGAGCGGGTGCCTGATGCCATATTGAAAAACATGGTGGATACCGGAGAACTGTCGGATCGAGCCGTTGCGGAACGCGCAGGGATTGGTTTTAGCGGCAAAAATACGATGATGATTTCACCGACGCTGGGATCATGGATTTATCTAGGTGAGCTGTTGACGAACATTCCTTTCCAGCCAGATGAACCGGTAACGGATGGTTGCGGCGAGTGTACCAAATGTTTGGATGCCTGTCCTACGGGCGCGCTTGTGGGTCCTGGGCAGCTGAATGCCCAGCGGTGTGTGTCCTTTTTGACGCAAACGAAGGGCTTTCTGGATGAGGAGTTTATGCGGAAGATAGGGAATCGGCTGTACGGATGTGATACCTGCCAAATGGTATGCCCCAAAAATCGGGGTCTCAACTGGGATCACCATCCCGAGCTTACACCCGATCCTGAAATTGTGAAGCCGTTGCTGCTGCCGTTATTGGATTTGAGCAACCGTGAATTTAAAGACCGATTCGGTCAAAGTGCGGCGGCTTGGCGGGGGAAGAAGCCCATTCAACGCAATGCGGTCATTGGACTGGGCAATTTCAAGGATATCAGTGCGGTGCCCAAATTAACGGAGGTTTTATTGGATGATCCACGTCCCGAGCTGCGAGGCACGGCGGCGTGGGCTTTGAGTCGAATAGGAGGGGAAAACGCTATGACAGCGATCAAGCAAGCATCAGAGAAGGAACAACATGAGCAAGTACGCGAAATGATCGCGCAAGCGCATTCCAAACTAGAGGAACAAGAGCAGACAGAACAGCAAAAGGCGTCTGAATCATCAAAATCAGAAGTAACGGCCGAGGACTCGCAGGGTCCAACTACGATTTATTATGATGAAATGGAGACACCTGTGGGCACGTTGACGCTGTGCGCTACAGATCGGGGGCTGTGCCGAATAGACTATGGCGTTTTTCATGCGAGGGAAGCACTGCTTCAGCAATGGGCCCGAACATGGATTGGGGAATATGTCTATGTGCAAGAGCCGGAAAAACTGCGCGAAGCCGCAGATCAACTGCGTGAATATTTTGCGGGAGAACGACGGGAATTTAGTATAGCCTATGATTTGAGAGGGACTCCTTTTCAAGAACAGGTATGGCGTGCACTGCAAAATATTCCGTACGGGCAAAGTGTGTCCTACAAAGATATTGCGGAATCGATCGGCCGAGCCAAGGCGGTACGTGCTGTTGGGGAAGCAAATAATAAAAATCCGTTACCCATCCTGTTTCCATGTCATCGGGTATCGGGTGAAAACGGAAGTTTGGTCGGTTATGCTGGAGGCTTGCCAGTCAAGACGAAGCTGCTGGATTTGGAGAAACAATAAGGACATATGTTTGCAAAAAGTGATTTGCTAGCTGTCCCATGTTTTGCTATGATAGGTTCGTGCAATTCAAGATGTTTCATATAAATATACAGAGGTGACGACTTCGTGGTGTGGAATATTGTCATTCCGATTATTACCCTGATTGCTGGTTTGGTTGGGGGATTTTTCATCGGTGCTTATTATCTTCGTAAACAGCTTGAAAAGATGCAAAACGACCCTGAAACGCTGCAAAAAATGGCCAAACAGATGGGTTACAACCTGAATGGGAAACAAATGCAAAAAGCCCAGCAGATGATGAAGAACCAACAGTTCTCCAAAAATCAGCCTGGTCCGCGTAAAAATCAGGGCCGTCGGAAATAATGAGCAACGTGAGCACGGATGCCGCATGAGGTTGCTGCATAGAGGAGGATTACTGTGGCTGGCGTAAAAGATTATATTAACCGCAAAGCTGCGGATAACCGGGATAAAATCGAGTACCATGTGGAGCAGATTTTAGAACTGATCGGTGAGGACCCCAAGCGTGAAGGGTTATTGGAAACACCGGCACGCGTTGCGCGCATGTATGAGGAAATATTTGCGGGTTATGAGGTTGATCCCCGGGATGCGCTGGGTGTGACATTTGACGAGAATCACGAGGAGCTTGTCATCGTGAAGGACATCGTTTATTACAGCCAGTGTGAGCACCATATGGCTCCTTTCTTCGGAAAAGTGCATATCGGCTATGTACCCAGCGGCAAAATTGTAGGACTGAGCAAGCTTGCACGTCTGGTAGAGGCAGTGACCCGCCGATTGCAGGTACAGGAGCGTATTACATCACAGATCGCTGATATTTTAAATGAAGCGGTCTCCGCTCACGGGGTTATGGTGGTCGTGGAAGGCGAGCACCTGTGCATGTGTGCAAGAGGTGTCAAAAAGCCTGGTAGCAAAACGGTAACGTCTGCGGTACGTGGTACGTTTCGTGATGATGCAGCACAGCGCGCAGAATTTCTGTCGCTGCTCAAGGATTGATCGAACATCGCAAGACGTTTATGTGATGAACAAAAAAGGGTGGTTTACGCATAGGCGTAGCCACCTTTTTTTGTTAACATCAGAAATAGAGACGACGGGATAGCCGCCTTAAAATTACGATTAGCCTGGATAACAGTTATTTTTATAGATAGGGGATAACGTATGGAGAATATACATAGATCAACAGAAAAAACAACAGCTTTGCCTGAGTTACAGTGGTTTGAAGCGCCACTCGCGGCCACTCAGGAGGACGTTTTGTCTCCGCTGGCTTGGGAGGAGCTGGCCTGTCGGCAAGTAGGGAAAGGAGCTGCACCCATTTTGCATCTTTGGCGGCATCCGTCAGCGCTTGTGATCGGTCACCGGGACCGCAGGCTTCCCTACGCCCCACAGGCGATGGAGCGAGTGCGCAGCGCGGGAACCTCGGTATGCGTACGCCCCTCGGGTGGAGCAGCCGTCATGCTGGACAGGGGGGTGCTGAACCTGTCCTTGATCCTGCCGAATCCACAGCGGGCCATCAGCCTGCATGAGGATTTTCGGCTCATGGCAGCGCTAATTGCCGATGCGCTGGTTCCGTGGTCTGACGAGGCGCAGACCGGAGAAATCCCCGGGTCCTTCTGTCCCGGGGATTACGATGTCAGCGTCCGAGGCCGCAAATTTTGCGGCATTGCACAGCGGCGCCAAGCCAAGGCGTATATCATCACAGCTTTCGTGATGATTGAGGGCAGTGGTGTAGAGCGTGCACAGGCGGTACAGGAGTTCTACACAGAGGCAGCCGGGGACACGTCGGCAGGCGTGCAGCAGCAGGATTACCCCCGGGTGAATCCAGCAACAATGGGTAGCCTGGCAGAGCTGGCTGGAGTGCCGTCTGTTGAGGCGTACACGGCATCTCTGCGCCGTATCGTTGAGAGCCGGACAGCCGTTTTACCTGCCGCTGGCTGGCTGGTACAACCGGAAGAATTGACCGAACAAATGGCAGCGCTCAGAGAGCGATACGATTTGCAGGTGTAGTTTTTCTTTAGTTTAGAAGCTTAGAAGGGTTGCCATCTCAGTTTGGAGGCTTGGGTATAGCGCTCTGCAACCTCTGGCCAGTTAACGACATGCCACCAATCTTCAATGTATTTTTTGCGTTCGGCCTGATGCTTTAAGTAATATGCATGTTCCCATACATCTAACGCCAGCAGCGGAATGGACTCCCATTGAGTCAGATTCTGGTGCTTTTCGGCCTGCAAAATTTCAAGTCGTCCCGCGCGTGGACTCCATACCAGGATAGCCCAGCCGCCACCCTCGACCTTTTCGGCTGCTGAACTGAATTGCTTTTTGAATGCATCGTAGCTGCCAAAATCCTTTTTAATCTGTTCAGCCAGCGGTCCGCTTGGGTTTCCACCGCCTTGAGGACTCATGATCGTCCAAAAAAGAGTATGCAGATAATGGCCTGCGCCGTTGAATGCCAGTTCCCGTTCCCAATGTTTTACGAGGTCAAAATCACCTGTTTTTCGGGCTTCTTCCAGTTTCTTTTCCGCTTTATTCAGGTCATTCACATAGCTCAAATGATGCTTGTCATGGTGAATACGCATCGTTTTCTCATCAATATACGGTTCAAGCGCATTATAGGGGTAAGGGAGCGGCGGTAGCCGATGTCCCCCAATAGGAACCGACCGGCCGATTGTGGTTTTTTCCGTTGCCGAAGGTTGCGCCTGGCTGGACTTGACGCCTTTAGTCGTCCATGCGCCTTCTCCCCTTATGCCTGCCTGCCGTTCTCGAAACGCTTCCTCTGGGTAATTCTCACCCTCTGTAGCTACATGATACAACCTAGCAGCCCTTGCGATGGAACCAGGTTCCTGAAAGGGGGTTGTCGAGATCAGGAAATATTGGCTTTCATGTGCCGCGTGTAATACAACTCCGGCGGATTTTGGTTGCTGACGCAATGCATGACTGTGCTCGCTTAGCAGCCCGAGCTGCCGTACATACTCCTGTGACTGACGGTTTGCGGTTTGCAGCAAATCGTCCAGTCGACGATTTAATTCTTGTGAGTCAAGCTGAGAGTTTGAGGCTGACTCTGACAACGGCATCTTTACAGATGATGATGCGTCTAATTCCCTTGACTGTTTTGAATGTTCAGTGAATTCGTGTGTATGTGCTTGTGGAGCAGCTGACAGCTGTTTCCATTCCTGATGCCACGCCTGATCTGCCGGATCGAGTGCGCTCCGTTGCTCTTCAAGCAACTCTATGGCGGTGCGTTCCGTCTGTTCGAATACAGTCCGCCAATCATCCAGCAGCCGTACATAAGTAGGCTCCAGTCCCTCGGTAGCGGATTTAATCACTTCCACATGCCAACTTTCCTGCTGCTTCCAATGCCGAATTTCCTCCAGCACACGTAAGGGCAGGAAAGACCCATAAGTACTCAGCATCGTTTTTTTACCTCCCGTATCCCACTATGGCTATCCGGCCGATCTGGTAGATCTGCCCTGGATGCATACGTACCCAGTATATTCGCTGTCCCATCAGGAATATGTCTACGAACTCCCTTAATCCGGTCACATCTGTTAGGTAAAACAATGAATACCCATGGGACACGAAAAAGAAGCCCAGCTACGGCACGGGTTAAGTGTCCATAGACAGGCTTCTTCAAGGGGAAGAATAGAATACAGTTCTTCGAAAAATAATTTTTTACTTCGTAGTCGTTTGTTTGTGGGCATCAGCGACGATTTTCTTATCCTCCAGCTCCTGTACACTGCTTAGAAACGTCGATACCCGTCGCAAATATTCACGAGGGTGCTCTCTGAAAATAAGCTCATGTATTCCGTTTTTGACAATCCATACACTGGAAAGCGGGTTAGTCTGATTGGCAGCGAGCTTTTCCGCAATAGGATAAGGAGCTTTTTCATCCTGTGTACCATGCACAAACATGATTGGGAACGGATAGTTTTCCTTTTTAACCTCCTGATATGGAATCTGATGTAAGCTGGTGCCGTTCAAGACTGGAAACAGCAACTCCAGAATTTCCAAAGACGGATGTCTTGGCAGATTAATTTGATTGTGAATGTTATGGTACAGCGTATCCGGTTCCAGCAGGAAGGTGCTGTCCAAAATCATTGCGTCCACATCTTTGGTTTGCAAGCCCGCCTGAAGAGCGGTGCCTGCTCCCATGGAGAAGCCCCATACGATAATCTCCGATGAGCCGCGTTGCTTCGCAAGCTGAATTGCTCCGAGGAGCTGTTGGGATTCTGCTTTGCCTCCGGTTGCGACTGCTTTGCTGTTTTGTGACGCAAATCCATAATCGAACATGACCACATTAAAGTTCAAACTGTGGGCATAATGCGCCAGATCATACATGGGAATCCAGCTTTCTTCGCGGTTAGCCCCATAACCATGGCTGAAAATAATCGTTTTCCGCGATTGATCCGCCGGGATATACCAGCCTTGTACCATGCGGCTACCATCCTTGGCAGGGAAGCTAACTTCCTCATAAGGCATGCTTTTGGCCTGCATCGGATTAGAGTACAGTGGTGCAACGGTGGGATTCGTAAGTACCCATGCGATGTAAGCATGCAAGGCAATAAAACAAAACAACAGAAAAAAGACGACCGACAGCAGCAGAGCAATCACAACGTGCTTGAACCGCAGCAGGCGGGGATTAAAGAGTGGGGTGGACGGCTCCTGAACAGCGGTCTGTAGCTGAGCGTTGCGCTGGGATGTCGAAATCATGTAAGAGCCTCCTTATATAAAATTGATCTTCGTTTCATAGAATATAGGTATAATTCCACTTGAAAATAGTAGTGTAGATCCGTATAGATACCTATTATCGTATGATGGGGATTATCCAAAGTCAACGCCTGAACCGGAAAAGTAAAAATGATGCAAAGAATTGTCGATGTTTGTTCTCGTTCTGTAATATGGTTGTCACAAAAACATCGGTTTACAGTAGCCGCGACTATTCTATATAATTTATGTAACCATGTTTCATAGTGTGAAACGAATATGGATACAAGAGGAGCGGTTCACGATGGAAGACCGTAAATTAACCGTTCGCGCTGTAGAGCGTGCACTTGATATACTGCTGTGTTTTACCGCAAATTCGGATCTTGGCCTGACGGAGATTGCCTCCAAAATTGGTCTACATAAAAGCACGGTTCATCGGCTGCTGACTACGTTGGAGGATCGGGGCTTTGTCGTTCGGAATGCCGAAACGGAAAAATATCGACTGGGCTTCCGCATTTGGGAGCTATCCACGCATTTGTCCCAAAGTGACGAGCCGGCGGTGCTGTTACAACCTGCAATGGAAGGACTACGTGACCGTCTGGGGGAGACGGTCAGCTTGTACTTACGGGACGGCAGCATGCGTATTCGCATACAAGCCGTGCAGAGCAATCAGGCGATCCGCAGGGTCGCGCCTGTAGGTGCGCGTATGCCGCTGGCTGTAGGGGCCTCCAGCAAGGTGCTGGCGGCCTTTATGCCGCCGCAGGAGCTGGAAGCCCTGCTAAGCGGGGATGAATGGCCGCCCTCAGTAGACCCGGAGGTCTATAAAGCCCAGCTGCAGGACATTCGCGAGAAGGGCTATGCGACCAGCTATGAAGAACGGGAGCCAGGGGCTGCTGCTGTGGCAGCGCCAATTGTGAACCGGAAGGGACAGGTCACTGCGGCTTTATCTGTATCCGGCCCGGTCAGCCGACTTGCACCCGAGACGCTACATGACTTTGCTCCGATTTTGATCGAAGCGGCGAAGGAAATGGGGCTTATGCTCCCGTAACAAGAATGAACACAGTTGAAGCAAGCAGAGTGATTTGATGGGGAACGTCTCCTTGGTAAAGGGAACCTAAAAGGGTTGCCAAAGCCATAAATTTGAAGTAGTCTGGTAAGGAAGGCGGATGTCTGTTATATCCGCCTCATGTGAATAGAAGTATCACAGTTACTGGGGGAGCCTGTAATGCCGGGCTGAGATGGAATCGTGCAAGATTCCGGACCCTTTGCACCTGATCTGGATCATACCAGCGTAGGGAAGTAATCGGCCATTGAAATGTATACGCGGCTGCTGTCTACAGTGGCGCATTGGAATGGATTATTCCATATGCGCATTGTCTGGATAGCTGCCTCGTTAGATTAGCCGGTTCCCTGGGGAACCGGCTTTTTTGCATAGATCAGCGCCACCCTGGGAATGGTTCCGGATCGGTGTGTCATTTCATCGAAACGGGAGGAATGGACAATGAAGCCGACAGAAGCAGTAGGAACAAAAGAAGTTGAGGTAGAGAAGACAAACGGGGAGCAAGCCAGTGGGGTAACGCCCTTTCCAGGAAGCCGTAAGGTATATATTCAAGGCTCGCGGCCGGACATTGCCGTGCCAGAGCGCGAAATTGCTCTTCATCCTACACATACGCCGCAGGGGACGGAGCATCATGAGCCATTGCGTGTATATGATACAAGCGGTCCCATGACCGACGAAGCCTATCAGGTCGATATCCGTCAGGGCCTGCCTCCATTACGGCGAGCTTGGGCACTGGAACGGGGCGATGTGGAGGCTTACGAGGGACGCGCCGTCCAGCCGGAGGATAATGGACTGAAACCTGGCTCCAAACGGGAGACAGTAGAATTTCCCGGCGTGACCAATCGTCCGCTTCGTGCTTCGCAAGGGCGTACAGTAACGCAAATGCATTATGCGCGGCAAGGGATCATTACGCCCGAAATGGAATTTGCGGCGATCCGCGAAGGGGTGGAGCCTGAGTTTGTACGGCAGGAATTGGCGGCTGGACGAGCCATTTTGCCTTCGAATATCAATCACCCGGAAAGTGAGCCGATGGTCATTGGGCGTCATTTTCATGTGAAGATCAATGCGAACATTGGTAATTCTGCGGTTACCTCCTCCATCGAGGAGGAAGTGGAGAAAATGACTTGGGCTGTGCGTTGGGGCTCGGATACGGTTATGGACCTGTCCACAGGCCGTAATATCCATACAACACGTGAATGGATCATTCGGAATTCTCCTGTACCGATTGGGACTGTGCCGCTGTATCAGGCACTTGAAAAGGTGAACGGTGAAGCAGAAGCGCTGACGTGGGAGTTGTATCGCGATACGCTGATTGAGCAGGCGGAGCAGGGAGTGGACTATTTTACAATTCATGCGGGTGTATTGCTGCGGTATATTCCGATGACGGCGAATAGAATGACGGGAATTGTGTCCCGGGGCGGGTCAATCATGGCAGCCTGGTGCCTTGCGCACCATCAGGAGAATTTTTTGTATACACATTTTGAAGAAATTTGCGAAATTATGAAAGCCTATGATGTGGCCTTTTCTCTCGGGGATGGTCTACGTCCAGGTAGTATCTATGATGCGAATGATGAAGCGCAGTTTGCAGAGCTGGAAACGTTGGGCGAGCTAACGCAAATCGCCTGGAAGCACGATGTTCAGGTCATGATTGAAGGGCCGGGACATGTCCCTATGCATAAAATCAAAGAGAATGTGGATTTACAAATGGAGATTTGTAAGGAAGCTCCTTTCTATACCTTGGGACCGCTCACGACGGATATTGCCCCCGGATATGATCATATTACCTCAGCCATCGGGGCGGCGATGATCGGTTGGTTCGGGACGTCCATGCTGTGTTATGTTACGCCCAAGGAGCATTTGGGTCTGCCCAATAAGGATGATGTCCGTGAGGGTGTCATTACCTACAAAATTGCGGCACATGCTGCCGATCTGGCGAAGGGGCATCCACGGGCGCAGCAGCGGGATGATGCTTTGTCCAAGGCACGCTTTGAGTTCCGCTGGCGGGATCAGTTCAATCTGTCGCTTGATCCCGAGCGTGCCTTATCCTACCATGATGAAACGCTACCGGCAGAGGGCGCCAAGGAAGCACATTTTTGCTCAATGTGCGGCCCTAAATTTTGTAGTATGCGTATCACTCAGGACATTCGCGCCTATGCAGCGGATAAGGGGCTGAACACTCAAGAAGCAGTAGCTGCCGGAATGCGCGAGAAGGCATAGCAGTATCGGGATGGAGGTCAGTAAAACGAACGTGGGAGTTTAGGGACAAATGAATTAAAAAAGCCGTGGTTCTCTACAGTCGATGTAGGAAACTACGGCTTTTTAGCTTATGTAAAGCGGATCATGCAACCGGATAAACGGCGCCTTATTTTTTACCCATTTTTTCATTTAAAATATCCTGAAAGCTGAGCTTCTTTTCCGAGCTATCTTCTTTCTTCTGCATACTCACCGCGTTGGCACGTTGGTATTGGTGGTGAAAGGGCATCAGGGTGTGGACGGTTAAGTTCATTGTATTCATGTAGGTCATTCCTCCAATTCCATATTGTCAAATTCAGATTGAGTTGCTTAGGACGTCTGTATAGGACTATTTGTATGTACTTGATGTCGTAATGCTATGTAGGTTGCTTGGTAATGTTTCAATCATTATACCCACATTTTTTCAAAGTAAAACGCTTTTGACATAAAACAGGAAGATGGTCATATGTGTCCAAAATGTCGATTAGGAGGATGGTCGTTTTAGAGGAAAATGTGCCTAGGTCTAAAACAAGGGCTAGAGGCCCGTTTTCTTAGTTTAGTAGTCGGGATTGTGTTATTTTGTCGAATAACCTTGTAAAAGGAGAATTTTGCGGAATCCAAGTCAGGATTGAGGCAGTCTGGTGGCGAATTAAAGTGTCAAAGTTGTATTGACTTTATGTTTGGTAGTAGATACCATGAACTGGTTGTCAGCGTATTTTGACAACAAGAGTCAGCCAATCCATCTGGCGATTCATCCTTTGAAATGTTAGAGAGAGGATTAGAGCATATATGAAAAAAAGTATTGCAGACATTGCATTTATTATTCTGGGTGCGTTTTTTTTCGCGCTAGCTGTTAATCTGTTTGTGATCCCGAATGAATTTGGCGAGGGGGGCGTTACAGGCGTCACGATCATCCTGTACTACCTGTTTCAGTGGTCTCCCTCGATCGTCAATCTGGTGATTAATGGCTTGCTGCTGATTATCGGATATAAATTTTTGGACAAGAGAACGACCCTGTACACTATAATTGCGGTCGCTTTTAACTCGCTGTTTTTACATTTAACGGTCAACTGGCGGATTGATTCGCATGAACCGACGATTAATGCTGTATTTGCCGGAGTTTTGGTGGGGGTCGGCATTGGCTTAATCGTACGGGTAGGTGGCACTACGGCCGGAACGGTCATTTTAGCCCGGATTGCCAACAAGTATCTGGATTGGAATATCAGCTATGGCTTGCTGTTTTTTGATTTGATTGTCGCATTCTCTTCCTATTTTATTATTGGTCCGGAAAAATTGATGCTAACTATCGTTATTTTGTACGTTGGTACAAAGGTGATGGACTTCATGATCGAAGGACTGAACCCGAAAAAAGCAGTCATGATCATTTCGGAGCACCAAGATAAAATTGCCGAGATGGTCATTACGAAAATGGATCGTGGAGTTACCGTCTTGTCAGGCCACGGCTATTACACTAAAAATCCAAAAGAAGTGCTGTATATCGTCATTAGTAAACAGGAGGTATCAGCGCTTAAAAAGATAGTGAAAGCCATCGACACAGCAGCGTTTATTACCATTCATGACGTGCGAGACGTGTTCGGAGAGGGTTTTCTGGATATTTCGAAGTAACTCGTATGCGCGAAGGTAAGGTTATAAGAGAACATAGTTGGAAGTCGGTCCTGAGGGATCGGCTTTTTGTTTTTGTGATGTTTCTTCCATTTTTGGTATTGGAAAATATGCATAATAAAGAGGAGTCACTCAATTCCTGTTATATGGAGGGTTTGGCGGGATGGAGAATAAGGGTAATTATGATGTAAAAGAAGAATTCAAGAAGCCGTGGACGCATGTGTCTATTTTTTTTATCATGTTGCATGTTATGAATTTTGCTTTATTTTCCTCCTCACTTCATTCCACTAAGGATCGTATAGCATTGTTATATTTTCCATTAGTTACTATGATTATTACATTAGCAATCGTAGTATTGAATCCAAGGTATTCTAAGCATAGAGAATCCTTTTCTGAGCATATGTTAGCTTCCTATCGTAAGATTTGTGCAAGTGTATTTATTGTACTTGATTTGATTTTCCTTGCACTCATGTTCAAATATTCGGGCGAATTTCTGTTCAGCACGCTGAAATTAGCTTTATTTTTATCGGCTATTTTGCATTTAGCAGTGGGAATGTCTTTTGCTACAATAACACCTAACCGTTTAATTGGTTTGAAGTTCCCATGGCTGCTTTCGAATGAAAGCGCTTGGAAGAAAACGCATCGTATCTCTGCTTATATTTGGATAGCCTTTGGCTTAATCGGGATCGCTATAGGATTAGGACAAGAAGTTAATGTGTATATGGTGCTCGTTTCTTGTTTGCCGACGATGATTAGTTTTATTACTTCTCTCTTTCTAAGCCATAGGTATAAAAATATAGACTGCTGATATCTGTATAATGCAGATCGATTTAGCATATTAGGGGGATTTCTATGAGAAGTAAATTAAATTTTTCTAATGTATTGTCTTTTCTTATTTCTGTTTTGCCTTTCATTATCTACCTTTTCATGTATCCGAGAATGCCTAGGAATGTAGCAATCCACTACAATTTCAATGATGTGGCTGACCGTTTTGTTGACAAATCCTCCCCTGAGGTATGGTTGTTGTGTGGAATTAGCCTCATATCTTTTATAATTATGCTAACGCTTCAACCCTATCTCAGTCGTCAGTTCAAGAGCGAAGAAGGCTCTGTAATCATGGAAAGCCTGCCTGGTCTCTTCACACTCCTTATAACCCTAGTGTTCTCAGTTCTCGGCATATGTTTCCTTTTAAAAGCTTAAAGCATATAAAAAATCCCCTCTCAATTCGCAGTTTCCACTGCATTTGGAGGGGATTTCGTTATTTATACGCTCTTTACTCTTGAATCATCTGACGCAATACGGTTTGCAGAATACCACCGTTGTGGTAGTAATCGATATCGACGGTGCTGTCTAGACGGGCAATTACCGGGAATTCGAACTTTGTGCCATCCTCGCGTTTAGCCACCACTGTAAGCTCTTGACCAGGCTTCACGTCATTGTTAATGCCGAGGATGTCGAAGGTTTCGCGGCCATTGAGACCCAAGCTGGACCAGCCATAGCCCTCCTGGAATTGCAGAGGCAGTACACCCATGCCGACCAGGTTACTGCGGTGAATCCGCTCGAAGCTTTCGGCAATGACAGCCTTAACGCCCAGCAGAAGCGTACCTTTGGCCGCCCAGTCACGAGAGCTGCCTGTGCCGTACTCCTTACCAGCAATGACGATCAGGTTCTGATCGGCTGCCTGATATTTCATGGATGCATCATAGATGGACATTTCCTCATCCGTTGGCAAGTATTTGGTCACGCCGCCCTCGGTGCCTGGAGCCACATTGTTGCGGATACGGATGTTGGCGAATGTACCGCGCATCATGACCTCGTGGTTACCGCGACGTGAGCCGTAGGAGTTGAAGTCCTTGCGTTCCACGCCATGCTCCTTCAAATACAATCCTGCCGGGCTGGAAGGGGCAATGTTGCCTGCTGGTGAGATATGGTCCGTCGTGACCGAATCATTCAACAGGGCAAGCACACGGGCATTACGGATTTCCTTGATATCTTGTACGCCATCCTGAAGTCCTTCAAAGAACGGCGGATTTTGAATATAAGTTGAGTTTTCATCCCATTCATACAGTTCGCCTTCAGGAACCGGAATGGAATTCCATTTTTCGTTGGCAGTAAATACATTTTCGTATTTGCGACGGAACATATCCGGGCTGAGAGACAGGCTGATGGCTTCCTTGATTTCCTCGGAAGTGGGCCAGATGTCTTTCAGGTAGACTGGTTGATTGTCCTGATCGTAACCGAGCGGATCATTCACCAAATCAATGTTCACTGTGCCTGCCAGCGCATAAGCGACAACCAGTGGCGGTGAGCCGAGATAGTTGGCTTTGACCTGCGCATGCACACGGCCTTCAAAGTTCCGGTTGCCGGAAATAACTGCGCCAACCGTCAAATCATGGTCTGTGATGGCTTGACTCACTTCGTCAGGAAGTGGGCCGGAGTTACCAATACAGGTTGCGCAGCCGTAGCCGGCTACATGGAAGCCGAGGGCTTCGAGCGGTCCGATTAATCCGGCTTTTTGCAGGTATTCCGTCACGACGAGGGAGCCTGGTGTCAAGCTTGTTTTAACATAGCCTGGCTTTTTGAGACCGCGCTGTACTGCCTTTTTGGCCAGCAAGCCCGCACCGAGCATAACGCTTGGATTGGAGGTATTCGTGCAGCTTGTGATTGCTGCAATAACGACTGCTCCTGTACCCAACTCGCTGGTGGAGCCGTCCGAATGGGTCAGCGGAATCTTCTGTGCGATTTTTTCATCGCTCAGTCCATAGCCGCCCTTGTCCACCGGGGTACGGATAATGCCTTCAAACGTTTCTTTCATGCGGCTAAGCTCAACACGGTCCTGCGGACGTTTGGGTCCGGCGAGACTCGGTACTACCGAAGCCAGATCAAGCTCAATCGTATCGCTGAACACAGGGTCCGGTGTATCGGATGTGCGGAACATGCCTTGGGCTTTGTAATATTCCTCTACGAGGCTTACTTGCTCATCAGAACGTCCGGTGCTGCGCAAGTAGGCCAGCGTTTCTGCATCGACCGGGAAGAAGCCAATCGTTGCGCCGTATTCCGGTGCCATGTTGGCAACTGTCGCACGGTCAGCCAAGCTGATGTTTGCCAGACCAGGCCCGTAAAATTCTACGAATTTGCCGACTACGCCTTTTTTACGCAACATTTGCGTCACTGTAAGTGCCAGATCCGTGGCGGTGGAGCCTTCCGACAGGCTGCCTGTCAGTTTGAAGCCAATCACATCGGGAGTGACAAAATACAACGGTTGCCCCAGCATACCCGCCTCTGCCTCAATCCCGCCGACACCCCAGCCTACAACACCCAGCCCGTTAATCATCGTGGTATGGGAGTCTGTTCCTACGAGGGAATCTGGAAAGACGACCGTTTCACCGTCAATGGTTTTGGTGGCGGCAACGGAGGCGAGATACTCCAGATTGACCTGATGGACGATACCGGTGGATGGCGGAACGGCGCGGAAGTTGTTGAACGCCGTTTGCGCCCAACGCAGAAAACGGTACCGCTCCTCGTTACGTTCAAACTCTACATTGATATTGTAATCCAGTGCATCACTGGTACCGAAAGCATCGACCATGACCGAGTGGTCGATAACGAGATCGACGGGAACGAGCGGATTGATTTGCTTCGGGTCCCCGCCTGCTTTTTTCACCGTATCACGCATAGCTGCCAAATCGACAACCACCGGGACACCGGTAAAATCCTGTAGCACGATGCGTGCAGGAATGAACGGAATCTCCTTGTTGGTGTCCCGATCCTCAGCCCAGCCTGTCAGCTGTTGCACATGTTCTTCCGTAATGGCGCGACCGTCAAACTGTCGAACCGCGGCTTCCAGCAATACTTTAATGGAGAAAGGCAACTTGGCGATACCGCTTTTTCCTTGTTCCTCCAGTGCCTTAAGACTGTAGTAGCGATAAGGCTTCCCGTTAACTTCCAGACTACGGGCAATGGAGAATTGATCTTTTCCTGACATAAGTATTACCTCCTTGAAGTGGATGCTTGGGGGAAAATAGGGATGTCGTTTTTTCGACGTCTTGCACACTTGGTTTAAATTGGTTGCGTTCTCAATTTCATCTTCAGTAGTTTATTGCGTGTTAGAGGTTAAGATGAATGTAATTCGTTTCATTAGATGAAACATGATTTCAAAATGATTGCTTTTGGATTAAGTATACCGTTTTCAGACGGTTCCGTAAAGTTTTTTTGGCCTAAATGATGCGTTGCAGATTGGAAAATAAAACGTTCCGCTCCCTCGCGTTTCGATGTTCATACCAAGCTTTAGAGATTCATACTTATAGATAGAGAGCATTTCAGACCAGAGAGGCAAGAAAGGAAGTTATTCATCATTCCGGTTATCCCCGGAAAAGGATAGCGGGACGAATATGGAGGGATTGGGATGGGGGAGCGGGAATGGAAACAGGCCCTTTTTGCTTACGTGAATCAATACAATCGCAGTGAAGTGAATGGTGTACCGCAGCCGGATGAGTATCTGGAGGTGGGTCAGCGGATGGAACGAGCAGCACGTGCGGCCAGATTGGAGCAGTGGTACAACGAACGGGATGCTGTTCCCCTACGCAGCGAGACACGCGCCAAGCCGCTACGAATGGTGCAGGATACCCCGGATGAGGCTGTGGTAGATGTACAACTGCATGTCCGACTCTTTTATGAGAAGGGTGGGATGACTCACCGGGAGGATCGGATCGAACGGGAGCGTCTGACGTTCACACGCGAGGGTGAAGCCTGGCAGGTAGCGAGAATTGAGCGCGATCCGGCAGAAAGGAAGCCAGCGGGGGGAGAGGTTCCTTTTGAACAGGCTTCGTTTAATCAAGGAGGAAGTCTGCCGCTGCTGAATCGCGGTGTGCTGGGCTTCGGCTCATCAGCACGTCCCAGCCGATATCGCCGCGAAGAAGCAGCGGCCTATGCAGATCAGTGGTGGGATAGCTTCAATCCGGAGTTTGAAGGTTTTGATGTGGATTGCACCAATTATATCTCGCAATGCCTCTTTGCAGGGGGAGCACCGATCCACTATACTGGTAAAAGAGAATCGGGCTGGTGGTATAAAGGACGGGTTGCCGGACGTGAGCTGTGGAGCTACAGTTGGGCAGTTTCCAACAGTCTGGAGCGGTATTTGGGCTCCAGCTCATGGGGGTTGACTGCTGAGCAGGTGAGTCGCCCAGAGCAGCTCATGCTGGGGGACGTCATTTTTTACGATTGGGATGGTGACGGAACCTTCCAGCACAGCACGGTGGTCACGGCCTTTGATGCGGGCGGCATGCCGCTAGTCAATGCACATACGGTAAGCTCCAGACATCGTTATTGGGACTATAAAAATTCGTATGCGTGGACGGACAACACGGTATATCGCTTTTATCACATCGCCGACTATTTTTAAATGAGATGGTGGATAACAGGTACAGTGATGCAAATCAGTCACAATGACGAAAGCAGGAAAGCGGAGGATAGGCATGGCAAATCAAAAATTGACCGTAGGGCTAGTGTACGGTGGCAAATCGGGCGAACATGAGGTTTCGCTGCAAACGGCGTATGCGGTAATGAACGCTTTTAACTATGAGAAATACGAGATTATTCCTTTTTATATTACGAAGGCTGGCGATTGGCGTAGAGGGGCGCTATTAAGCGCTCCTCTGGCTTCTGTAGAGCAATTGAAGCTGGAACGCGCAGAGGGCGGCACCAAGGCGGCATTAGATACATTGTTCGGCAAGCTGTACGGAGAGCAGACGCTGGATGTACTGTTTCCGTTGCTGCACGGCACCTTTGGCGAGGACGGAACGATTCAGGGTCTGTTCGAAATGGCGGATATGCCTTATGTCGGTGCGGGAGTGCTGGCTTCGGCAGCAGGTATGGATAAAGGCGTCATGAAGAAGCTGTTTGAGCATGCAGGATTGCCGCAAGTGAAATACTGTTATTTTAATAGTACACAGTGGGCCCAAACCAGTCATGATCTGGTACGTAACATGGAAACCGAGCTAGGTTATCCTTGCTTTGTCAAACCGGCCAATCTGGGATCAAGTGTGGGTATTTCCAAAGCCAGTAACCGAGAAGAGCTGGAAAAGGCTATAGATCTGGCTTTGCAATTTGACCTAAAGGTGATTGTCGAGGAGTACGTCGATGCCCGTGAGATTGAGGTCAGCGTACTTGGCAATGATGAGCCGATTGCCTCGGTACCGGGTGAAATTGTATCGTCGAGTGATTATTACGATTATGCTGCCAAATATACGGATGGCCAATCGGAAATGCTCATTCCGGCACCGTTGGATGAGGAAGTGGCAGATCGTATTCGTGAAGCCGCATTGCAAGCATTCCGCGCTCTGGAAGGCTGCGGGATTTCCCGTGCCGATTTCTTCGTCAGACGCTCGGACGGACATATCCTTATTAATGAAGTGAATACAATGCCTGGTTTTACACCGTTCAGTATGTATCCATTGCTGTGGAGAGAAACTGGCGTATCCTATGCAAGTCTGCTGGACCGCATGATTGCCCTTGCACTGGAGCGTTATGAGCGCAGGTCGGCACTGCACTACGAGAACTCATAAACGAAACAAAGGGGAGCTGATCACTCTCCTTTTTGTTCATATATATGGCATATCTTTGAGCACTACACTAAACCCTTAATGATGAAAGGTGGCGGTTACACAGGGGCTTTCAAACTGAATTTAACTCCGTGTGCAAATTCAAGAGCGAGCAAGAACTTTACGAACTGCTGGAATACGGACGTGGCAAAATGGTTAAATCCGGGCTGCGCGTGTTTCCGACAGGCCAGAAGGTCATCGCTTACAGCGTGGACAACGTGGCAGTAGCCATCGTGCAGATTGTGGGCTGTATCGCCGAAATTAATTTCCAGGGCGATGAAGTGACCGAAGTTGAAATGATCCTCATTCGTAAGCTGAATGAAGAGGAATCAAGAATTCAGACCGCATTGGCGGATGAAATGTTTTTTGGAGCACAGCAGCAATCCTAGCTGTTTTCTTCTTGCAATTTGTGCGATAACACCGAATCAGCAGGTGCTTTTCCGGGTATGATCAGTAGAAAAGGGTTTTAGGTCACTGAACGAAAGCGACCTTACCATCTACTGCGACTGCTGAAAGGAAGACACCCTATGATCGTAAGGTTCGGTTATGTAGCCATGTCGGTTACCGTTCAAAATGCATCCCCCTCTAAAACCATGACATTGAGCAGCTTTAACAAGATTGGAGACCGAGAAGCTGCAATCCGCAAGCTAGAACGGATAGCAGCCGAAAATCTCCATAATACTTTGAGGCTGCTGCGCCATAATCGCGCGAGTGATATCCAGGTCTATCGTTTCTCATCCAAGCTGATTCCGCTCGCGACCCATCAGGATCTGCGGGATTGGGATCCTTTTCAGGCGCTTGCTGCTGACTTTGCAGAGGTTGGGAACTATGTCAGGGCGAATAAGATGAGGGTATCGTTTCACCCCGATCATTTTACAGTGTTAAGCACTCCCCGTCCTGAGGTGTTGCAGAGCTCCATTAATGATCTGAAGTACCACAAAGCGATGCTGGAGGCCATGGGACTCGGTGCCGAAGCCAAGAACAACATTCATATTGGTGGTGCATACGGAGATAAGGTGACCTCAGGCCAGCGTTTTGTAGAGCAGGTTAGTGCTCTGGATCTTTCGTTAAGAGAACGGCTAACGCTGGAAAATGATGATAAAACGTTCAATGCGGTGGAAACGCTGGAGGCTTGCAAATTGACGGGGTTACCGATGGTTCTCGATATTCATCATCAATGGGTGAATAATGAGGGGGAGAAGCCGTGGGAGCTATGGCCGGATATTTTGGATACTTGGAAAGGGGAATTGGCCCAAGCCGGATCTTCTGTGGATCATCCATTGCCGCCCAAAATCCATGCGTCCAGCCCCAAAAGTGAAAAAGATCCTCGGGGCCATGCGGACGGTGTTCTAGTGGAGCCGTTGCTTACCTTTTTGCGCAATATTGCCGGATATACGGATCGGATTGATGTCATGCTTGAAGCCAAACTAAAGGATGAAGCGTTATTCGGGTTGATGAATGAACTGCGCCTTCAGGAAGCTAATGGGGTTAAAGTGCTGGATGGAGCTTCCGTAGAAATTATGCCTTAGAAAGTAGCATTTTGCGGATAAAGCTCCCATTTAGAGAAACTTTATGCAGCTTATTGTGTATACTAGAATGTGTAAACTAGCAAACTTGTACTGAAACAGAGATGGTTAAGAGACTGTGTTGTAGAGCAGCTTCGTAAACCACGTAACAATGATATAGAAAGTAGAGTGAACACGTTGAACGAAAATGAAAACGAAAAGGTTCCCTATATCGTATCAGGAAAAAGCTATACTGCCGTGGCTATTAACGCGGCATCCAAAGCCGGGGAATGGATTAAAAGCAGGCTGGGAACTGTTGAACATTTGAATACCAAACAGTCTCCTACGGATCTAGTGACCGAGGTAGATAAAGGTGCAGAGCAAATGATTCGCAGACTGATTCTGACCCATTTTCCCGATCATGCTATTTTGGGTGAAGAGGGTGTAGAGCCGGGAGCCGAAGCTTCGGCTCGCGCATTAGAGGCTGCCCGTGAAGAGGAATATCTATGGATTATTGATCCGGTAGATGGGACTACCAATTTTGTACACAGTCTGCCGTATTACAGTGTGTCTATTGCATTGGCCCATCGTGGAGAGGTGATTGTCGGGGTTATTTATGATCCGTCCCGTGATGAAATGTTTGTAGCAGAAAAAGGAAAAGGCGCATATGTACATGGCAATCGTATGCAAGCATCGAGAGAAGAAACACTGGGAGATAGTCTGGTGTGCGTCGGCTTCCCGCCGGATCGTACGTATGCACAACCGCTAAATATGAAAATTACGCAGGTTCTTACACCTCAGGTACGCGGCATTCGGGCGCTGGGCTCGGCAGCATTGCATCTGGCTTATGTAGCATCAGGACGGCTGTCGGCCTATTGCGAAATTGGTTTGAATGCGTGGGATGTGGCAGCGGGCGCTTTGCTGGTACAGGAATCAGGCGGCACCATTACCGATACATTGGGTAGACCTTATGACCTGAGTGTACGGCATATTGCAGCGACGAATACAGCTATTCATTCTCAACTTATTCAAGTGCTGAAAGAAGCAGACGCAACCGGGTTATAATTCTACGTAGAACATCATCATGAAGGAGGAAATCGCGATGAGCCAATCCGAAGAATTGGAACGCCAGCTCAGTGAACTGCTGACGGAAGGCGAAATTCGTGAGAATGAGGCCCAGAAGCGGGAAAGACTCAGTCCTAAATATGAGGTGCGGGTTCAGACTCATATCGATCCCATTGTTGAGGAGACGCGTAAATACCGAAGTATGGCACGGGAACTTGATGACCGATACGACGAATATATGAGCAAGGCGGACAAATCGAAACCAACCGATCAACGCTAAGCAAATACAAATACCTCTTGCCGAATGACCAAGGCATGGGGTATTTTGTATGATATATAGAGTTTTCTCCATTTTGGGCTGGACCGGGCAGGATGAGCGAAGGAGGCGACATTCACTGATTACCTACTTTAAAAGCGCTTACAAAAATGCTGGAATCCATCATAAAATGGTACTGCTGATTACGGTGCTTATGCTGGTTAATTTTGCAGTTGTTGCAGTCATACTTAAGTACGTATTTCATATTTATGATAATCAAATGTACAAAAAAACATCCGAAGTACTCAATATTTCTTCAATCGGCATAGAAAATGAGCTGAAGGATGTGGAAAAAGTTACTTTCAAGGTAACAACGGACGAGCAGCTTCAACGTTATTTGCTGCAATTGGAAAAGGAAACGTCACCTTATACCAAAATGGTGCTGCGTAAAAAAATAACGAATAGGCTCGTCGCCTTTGCCGGCTCTGAGACCTATGTCTATTCTATGATAGTAATCGATAAAGAGGGACAGGTCATGAGCGCGGGCAACCGCGAAGGTATTCCCCAAGAGCTTCGATCCACCCTGTCGGAGCTGGCAGACGAACATGACGGTTCCAATGCATGGTATGCGGCAGGTCATTCCTCCTTGCTGGCCGCTCGGCAGTTCAAATCCTTTACCGATTCCAATTTTACACTGAATGGGCTCGGAACGCTTGCGATTCGTGTGCGAATTGACCGGATTGTAGCGGATCGTGTGCAGACCTCCGGCCGTGACGGACAACTGATGATTACAGATGGAAGACGGATGATTTATCCCGAAACACCACTTTTGAGTGAGAGTGATATCCAGGCGGAGCTTGGCCGAAAGCAGCCTTACGGGATTGCGACCTACTCAGGAGGAACCTTTTTCGCTGCTCAAATCAAATCCTCTTATACGGGGTGGACGTATTTGCATATGACCCCCTTCGATGATATGTTTCGCAGTATTACGATCATTAAAGAAGTTGTAAGCGCTATTTTTGTAATTATGCTTCTTATCGCATTGGCACTGGGGGCTAGGTTGTCAGGGAGCATTACCAAACCGATTGTTCAATTAATTCAGAACATGCGTAAAATAGAAAAAGGCGATCTCGACCGTTTGGAAGAAGAAGCACTTGGCGCGGTCCCCCTTTCCACACAGGATGAGGTAGGCTTGTTACATCGGACATATAAGAAAATGATTCGCCGCATTCGTGAGCTCATTAATGAGAATGTTGCCAAGCAGCTATTACTGCGGGAAACAGAGCTAAAGGCACTACAGGCACAGATTAATCCACACTTTTTATACAACACGCTGGAATCCGTGAACTGGCTCGCCAAGGCCAATAAGCAGGATCGGATTTCAGAGATGGTGGAAGCACTTGCTTTTCTATTGCGAAGTGCGGTCAGTTTTGAAGAGCAGCTGATTCCGCTTCGAAAAGAACTGGATATTGTAAGGAGCTACGTAACGATCCAAAAAACACGTTTTGATGAACGTCTCGTTTTCCATCTGGATGTCCCGGAAGAACTGATGGATGCACAAATTCCGAAGCTAACGCTTCAGCCCTTGGTGGAGAATGCCATTCATTATGCGCTGGAGCCGCGAATTGAACCCTGTCGGATTGCTATTATTGCGAGAGAAAGCGAGGGGGCTTTATTTCTGCGAGTTGAAGATGATGGACCGGGAATGACGCCGGATTTCTTGGAAAAGCTGCGGAGCGGGCAGGTCCTGACTCGTGGGCAGGGCATTGGACTTACGAATATTCAGGAACGGATTAACCTGACATTTGGTACACCTTGGGGGATAGAGCTGCATAGCGAGTCAGGAACAGGAACGTCGATTCATGTCTGTATTCCATATGTGAAAGGGGATCAGGGTCGTGTACAAGGTGCTACTGGTTGATGATGAGCGTATGATTTTGGAAGGTATATCACAGGTGGTTGATTGGGGTAAAGCGGGAACGAGATTGGTTGGTACGGCACGTAACGGGATTGAGGCTTATGATCAGATTCAGGCCAGCCCGCCTGATTTTGTGATTAGCGACATCTCTATGCCTGGATTGGACGGCATCGGACTGGTTGCCAAAACGACGGAGCATTTTCCAGACGTCCGTTTCATTCTGTTGTCTGGTTACAAAGATTTTGATTATGCCTGTCGGGCCATGCAATACGGGGTGAAGCACTACTTGTTGAAGCCATGCAATGAGCGGCAAATTCATGAGGCTCTGACCGAGTTGGGGCAGGAGCGGGAGGAGCAGGAAGAACGCAAGCAGTTTGTAAACCGGATGAAGCTAGATTTTCAGCGTATGCTGCCTCATGTGAAGGAACACTTTTTGAAGGAGTTTATTTCCTATAAAACTTACGGTAGCCGTGATATCGCATTTTATGAGCGGTTATTCGGAATTGAATTGCAAGATAAGCAGGTTCGAATGCTGCTGCTGCGGGTGGAGGAATCCCATGAGCCGGAGCATTTGTTTGCATTGCAAAATATAGCGGCAGATTTGATGGATGATGTCTTGCTCAGTACGACCATGCAGGGGCAATTGCTCATTGTGCTGGAAAGCGAGGATGACACGTCACGGTTTATGAAACAGATTGAAGCGGTACGTGCGACATTTCATCGCTTTTACAAGCTGGAGGTAACAGTCGCAGTTAGTGAGTCGGATAGTATGCAGCATTCACGGGGGATGTACCGGGAGACACTGCATTGTATGAATCACCGTTTTTACACCGGGGAGGGCAGTTTGATTACGAAGGAGGATTTAGCGGCTGAGGATACCCGGGAGATGGCAGATTTGGAGCTGGACGAGGAGAAGTTCGGTCTGCTAATCAAGGCTGGAAATACGGTGGAGGTGGCACAGGAAGTGGATCGGTTGTTCGGTATTTTGTCCCGGATGAAGCTGGAAATTTCCGTGACCCGCTCCTATGTGCTTCAGCTCTATGCTGCTATGATTCGTATATGCCCTGAAGAAGAGCGTGCGGCGTTTACGAGCCGAATGGTGGTGCTGGCAGAGCAAAAAACGCTGGCATGTCTCAAATCTTTTGTACAGGAAGCTGCCGAACGAATGACCGCAATCTATTATAAAAGTAATGTGTATCGCCAATCTTCCACCGTTGATAAAATGATCACTATTATTGAGCAAAACTACAGAAAATCCGATTTGTCGCTGAACGGAGTGGCAGGTCAAATGCTGTATATGAATTCCGACTACTTAGGAAAAATTTTCAAAAAAGTGACAGGTGAAAACTTTTCACACTACGTCAATCGTTATCGGATCGAACGTGCGGCTGAGCATATTCGAGAGACCGGGGACGTGAAGGTATTTGAACTGGCGGAATGGTTCGGCTTCGGTGGGAACGCGCAATATTTTAGCCAGGTGTTCAAAAAGTGGGCGGGTATGACGCCTTCCGAGTATATTAAATCACATGAACGGGGATGAGCCAATGGAGTCCCACTGTTTTTTAAACCTAGGAAACCTGATTTGTGTATTCCAATGTTTCTCTGCTTTTGGGAAAATAACAACAGGAGCTAATGTAAACGCTATCAAAATTGCGTAAATGCGTTGTCACTCGTGATTTGGCTCCTTTCTAGAACAGCGAAAAGGGGAGAGATAGGTGGGCAAAAAGGGATGGTTTCTGATCATAGCGATGCTGCTCGTTTTGACGACGGCATGTAGCGGAGCGGACGGCGGCAGCAATTCGGGCACAAGTGCAGACGGGAAAGTAAAGTTACGGATCGCTTGGTGGGGATCGGATACGCGTCATGAATACACGCAAAAGGTCGTTGATTTGTATAAGCAGAAAAATCCAAATGTAACGATTGATGTGGAATATGCCTCTTTTGATGACTATTGGAAAAAGCTCGCCCCGCAGGCTGCGGCTAATCAGCTGCCAGATATCGTGCAAATGGACATTTCGTACATTAGCCAATATGCGAAAAATGGTCAACTGGAGGATCTCGCGCCTTACTTGAATCAAAAAATTCAGGTCGCTGATGTGACCGAAAATGTACTCAAAACCGGCGTAATTGCCGGAAAGCAATATGGTATTCCAACCGGTGTCAATGTTCTGGGTTTCCAGTATGACCCGGCGTTGCTCAAAAAAGCAGGCATAGACAAAATTCCTGACAACTGGACATGGGATCAATACAAAGAACTGGCTTTAAAAGCGGGTTCCAATAAAGTATACTTTGACAGCTCGATGGCTGCTGATATTTTCTTCCACTACTATTTGCGTACGCAAGGAAAGACTCTCTACAATGCGGAAGGAACAGGATTGGGGTATGACGATGATAAGCTGTTTGTTGACTTCTTCAGCGGATTGGCTGATCTGATTAAGAAGGGGGCGACCCCGCCTCCTGAAATCATGAACCAGACCAAGGGGATTCTTGAGGAATCCGATATCGTAAAAGGAACAGGCATCGGTATTTGGCAGTGGTCCAATCAGTATGTGGGCTTACAGCAGGTTGTTAACCGCCCAATGGCACTGGCTCCAATGTTTGGGCCGAATATGGAAAAAGGCGTATACATGCAGCCTACGATGTACTGGACGGTTGCTTCCCGTTCACAGGTGAAGGATGAGGCCGCAAAGTTTATTGATTTCTGGATGAATGATGTAGAAGCGAATAAATTGATTAAAGGCGAACGGGGCGTGCCGATTTCCTCTAAAATCAAGGAGGCTGTTGCGCCAGAGTTAAGCGAGCCTACGAAGCAGGTGTTTGAATTTGTAGCTTCCATGGAGCCGAAGGCTTCTCCAATGAGCCCGCCGCCACCAGTCGGATCGCCGGAAGTGATTGCGACTCTGACCGATTATATTGAACAGGTCAATTTCGGACAGATGACGGCTGAAGACGCAGCGGCCAAATTCCGGGCTGATGCGAATACTATCCTTGCGAATAACAAGCAATAATGAGCGCAATGAGACCTTTAGGATATCTGACATCGTTTTAGCATAAGAACGACAAGATCCAAGGAACGTTTCGTTAAGTTAACCGTGCGTAGTCCAAAGCATGATTGCGCACGGTTGATTCGACGAACCAACTGCATAAGCACCCTTTGCAGACATCACAATAATATTCATATAACAACGAATTATTAACGCTATAAAGTTTTACTAATTCTTTAAATGCAACAGAAGGGAGGCTTGATGAGCTTGCGAAATCATCAGAGCTTGAAAGCCAATATGACCGGATATGCGTTTATCAGCCCGTTTATTGTGGGCTTTCTGGCGTTTACGTTAATTCCAATGTTTATTTCGCTGTATCTGTCCTTTACCACCTACAACCTGTTCACCCCGCCCAAATGGATTGGTCTGGGTAACTTCGAAAAAATGTTCACAGGCGACCCGAAATACTGGAATTCGATCAGGGTCACGTTTACGTATGTGCTGGTCGGTGTACCGTTGCGACTGATTTTCGCGTTGTTTGTGGCTATGATTTTGAATACCAAATCGCGCATGGTCGGCACCTATCGGACAATGTACTATCTGCCGTCGATTATCGGAGGTAGCGTTGCGGTATCCATTATGTGGCGGAACATTTTCAGTAATAACGGCATAGTGAACAGCCTGCTTTCGACCTTAGGGGCGACTCCGGTGAAATGGTTTGGTGATCCGGATGCTTCGCTTACGATGCTGATCACCCTGTCCGTATGGCAATTTGGCTCCTCCATGCTGATTTTTCTGGCAGGTTTAAAGAACATTCCTGTTGAATTGTACGAGGCGTCCAGTGTAGATGGCGCTAAGCCAGTACGAAAATTTTTCAGTATTACGCTACCGTTGCTTAGCCCCATTATTCTATTTAATCTGATTATGCAGACGATCAGCGCTTTTATGACCTTCGTCCCGGCTTATGTTATTTCTAAGGGCGAAGGAGGCCCTATGGATGGAACGATGCTGCATTCACTGTATCTGTTCCGGCAGGCGTTTATGTTCAGCAACATGGGATATGCGGCAGCCATGGCTTGGGTCATGCTCATTATGATTGGGATACTGACAGCGATTTTATTTATAACCTCCAGATACTGGGTATTTTATGAAACGGAAAAGGGGCGCTGATACCGATGGCATGGAAAACGGTCAAATGGCCAATTTATCACATACTGGTTGCTGCACTGGCGCTCCTGATGCTGTATCCCGTTTTTTGGATGCTGTTCAGCTCGTTTAAAGAAAGTCGGACGATATTCGTCACGGCATCCTCGCTTTTCCCTACTGAATGGATCTGGCAAAACTATGTAACAGGCTGGAAAGGGACAACTGGCTACAACTTTGGCACGTACATTCTAAACTCGCTCACGATTGTGGTGATTTCAACGATTGGAGCTGTGCTTTCCTCTTCTTTGATCGCATTTGGCTTCGCACGCTTGAAATTCAAAGGGCGTAACTTGTGGTTTGCTTTGATGATGGTGACACTTATGCTACCAGGGGATGTGGTACTGGTACCGCAATATATTATTTTCACCAAGCTCGGTTGGATCAATACGATCTTACCGTTGGTGGTACCCTCCTTTTTCGGGATGCCGTTCTTCATCTTCCTGATGGTACAGTTTATACGGACGATTCCAGCAGAGTTGGATGAAGCGGCGACGATTGACGGATGCGGCAAGTTCCGGCTGTATTTCAGAATTATTTTACCCTTACTCAAATCGTCGTTGGCTACAGCGGCAATCTTCTCTTTCTACTGGAAGTGGGAGGATTTGCTTGGTCCGGTATTGTATCTGAATTCGCCGGAGAAATATACCGTATCTATTGCACTCAAGATGTTCCTCGACAGCGAGTCGGCTTCCAACTGGGGAGGAATGTTCGCGATGTCTATCCTAAGCCTGCTTCCAGTTATCGCTGTATTCTTCGCATTCCAGAAGCAAATTGTAGAAGGAATGAGTACGAGTGGTTTGAAGGGGTAAGATCCAAAATCCATAACGTGAGGATATGAAGCTTACGAGTGGAAATGGAAGGCATCCGGGTTTGTACGTTTGAATGGACGGGATTTGAGGGCGATGGCTGAGAGGTGAGTAAATTGTGGAAGTTTGATTTTGGTCCGGGGGAGCCTGCGGATGGCTACAAAGGAGTGCCTCCGGATTGCTTATATACAACTGAACAGGGCTATGGCTTCGAGGCTACGGAGCATGTGTACGGTCGAAAAAGGCAGAGTGCAGCCAAGGATGCACGCACGCGGCTACGAAGCAGCTTTTGTATTCCACTGAACGCTGCATTTGTTGCAGATGTTCCAGACGGGATGTATCTCGTCACCGTACTGGTCGGCGATTCACAGGCGGAAACGATCACGCGATTCAAGGCTGGTGAAGGTAAGCATATGCTGCCTCCAGTACACACGCTGCCGGGCCAGTTCACTGAAGCCCTATTTACGGTGCCTGTCCTAGGTGGCAAACTACGCCTCACCGTATCAGGCACCACTCCAAGGCTCAATGCGCTGGAGATTGCGCCAGCGCCACAGACCCTCCGGCTATTCCTAGCCGGAGATTCCACGGTTACGGATCAGGACGCATTCGGCTATCCGTATACTGGCTGGGGCCAGGCTTTGCCCGCCCTGTTCAAGCATGATGTCTGCGTGGATAATCATGCCGTATCGGGACGAAGCTCCAAAAGCTTCGTGGACGAAGGACGGCTGGATGTCATTTTGGGCGAAATAAAGGCAGGAGATTTCCTGTTCATCCAGTTCGGTCATAATGATCAGAAGCCTGATCCAGAGCGGGCTACAGAGCCTTTTACAACCTACAAGGAGCATCTTCGCCTCTACATCGACGGCGCAAGAAGCCATGGGGCAACCCCGGTACTGGTCACGCCCGTACATCGTCGCTATTTTAACGCAGATGGTACGCTATCTGACACACATGGTGACTATGTAACAGCGGTTCGTGAGCTGGCGGAAGAAGCGAATGCGCCGCTAATTGATTTGTCTGCCCGCACGCAGGAGTTATATGAGCAGCTAGGTCCCGAAGAGAGTAAAGAGCTTTTTATGTGGCTGCTGCCTGGTGAATACATGAACTTTTCCGGCGGCTTAGAGGATAACACACATTTTCATGAGAATGGTGCGGTTCGTATTGCAGACATGGTGGTGGATGCTGTGAAGGAACTGGATTTGCAACCGCTGCGCATGTATTTACGTTGAAGGACGACCTTTTCATGTACGGGCGTCAAGGAGGTAACTCACGTGAAACTTACCAAAGGGGGAGACGTGGAAATGCCTGCATTGATTTTTGATGAAGAACAAGTTAAGCAGGTGATCGACCGGGTCGTAGAACGCACCTTTCAAATGCACTACAGCTGGGATTGGCCGGGCGGAGTCGCCTTTTACGGAGTATGCGAAGCGTATGAAGCGACAGGGAACGAAAAGTATTTGACCAAGCTGAAAGAATGGGTTGATGAAAATATTGAGGACGGACTTCCATCTCTCTCGGTGAACGGCGTTTCTGTCGGGCACTGTTTGTTGACACTTTATCAGGCCACAGGTGAGCAAAAATACCTTGATATTGCCATCGAGATGGCAGAATTTTTGGCCAAAAAAGCGGAGCGGTTTGCCGACGGCATTTTCCAGCATACGGTGAATTCACTTCATGATGTATTTCCGCAGCAAGCATGGGTGGATACGATGTTTATGGCCGGTTATTATTTGCTTCGTATCGGTCATCTGCTAGGGAACAAGAAGTATTGGGAGGATGGGGTTCGTCAATATCACGGGCATGAAGAATTTTTGCAGGACCCGGATACGAATCTGTATTATCACGGATGGGATCATGCGAATCAAAGCCGGATGTCAGGAATATATTGGGCGCGCGGCAATTCATGGGCAGCACTCACGATGGCAAAAGCGCTGAAATTGGTGGAGGTGCAGCATCCATCTTATATGATCATCGACGGCTCGCTGCGTGACCAGCTCAATGCGCTGGTGCGGCTGCAATCCCCGGAAGGGCTGTGGCATACGGTGCTGAACGATGATACCTCTTATCTGGAAACCTCGGGCTCGGCAGGAATTGCGACTGCCTTGCTTATGCAAGGAAGATTGTTTAACAAATACACCCAAAAGGCGATCGACGGTATTCTTTCTCGCATTAAGGACGACGGCACAGTAACGGGGGTATCCGCTGGAACTGCTGTGATGAACGATATTGACGGCTATCGAAACGTTCCGTACAAACGCCTTCAGGGCTGGGGTCAGGGATTGGCGCTTGCTTTTCTGGCTCAACTGTTGCGTACCAAGGAGAATCCGTACGGCTAGAAGAAGGGGCATAAGCGCCAAAAAGTATGATGGGTAAAGGAGGCCACTAGTATGGGAAATGCTGAACTTTCTCAGGAAAAGGTAGCTAATCAGCCGCGAGGCACCCTATTCTGGGTCATCCCCGATGGGTATATTCCACCGGAAAGCCGAGGAGAGCTGCTCAGTCATGAGAGTATATGCGTGCTGAATTGTGGGAGCCGTATGGCAAATCTAAGTATAGACATCTATTTTGAAGACCGCGAGCCATTGGAGGGATTGATCGAGGTGGTGGAAGGAAGACGAACCCGTCATATCCGAACAGCCTCGTTGGAGAAATCCGGCGAACGGATTCCGACAGGCATTCCTTACGCAATTACGGTCACCAGCGATGTGCCCATCATCGTACAATATAGCAGATTGGACACGACACAGCCGGAATTGGCGTTAATGAGTGTCATGGCGTACCCGATTTAATCCGACGAAGACTAAGAAATGAAAAAAGAAATCTCTCGGCTGGAATTGCGCAGCTGGGAGATTTCTTTTTTTGCAGGCAATGTAGTGTTTATTTTTAGCCCGTTTTTTGTGATTTTGCCGAAGTTGTTTTGATCGGCGTGAAGTTTTTTCGCCCTCCGAAATTGGTACCCAGCACGCCGATAATGATCATCACAGCCCCAACAATGTGATAGTAGGCGAGCTGCTCCTTCAAAATGTAAGCACCGGCAATCATGGAAATGAGGGTGGATAAATTGCCGATCACACTCATTTTGGAGGCTTCGATCCACTTCAAGGCAAAGCTCGATAACAGCGAGGTGACGAGGGTAGACAGAATGCCCAGATAAATCAGTGCCATCCAATAACCAGGCTTCACCAGTGGAGCGGTATAGGCGCTCATGGAGCCGTCTATAGCATGATATCCCAGTGCCACCACGTTAAAAACGATACATCCCAAAATAGAGGTAACGTAGGTCAATTCCATGGGGTTGTACTTTTGTGTTAAGGGTCGTGCCAGCACATTATAGCCGGATAGGCATATCGCAGAGAGCACGAGCAGAAGAATACCGCCATAGCTATTGGACGCTAGCGGTGCTCCGCTTTTCATCACAAATATAAAAACCACGCCAAAGACAGAGAGCAGTAAGGAAATTTTTTGGACTACCGTTGTACGCTCTTTAATAAAATAGGAAGCTAACAGTAGCGTAAAAATGGGAACGGTTGCTTGAATAATTCCACCTTCCGATGAAGAAGTGCTCATCAGCCCGAAGGCTTGCAGTGGAAAATACACTAAAGGGGAGAGCAGTGCTAGTGGTAAAATGCGCAAAATGTCACGTAACTTGATGTTGAGCTTAATCCAACCGAGCAGCACTGGAATGGTCAAAGCGATAAATGACAGCGCAAAGCGATGGGCAATCACATCCAGCGGGCTTGCCTCAGTGACTGTCAATTTTACAAATAAAAATGAAAATCCAAGTATAGCTGCATAGCTGAGAGCTGCCAGATAGGCGGCTCCATTTCTGGAACGACTGTGCATAATAAACCTCCGTAATCATGACCTTAACCTGTTGTTCTCTCAATATACCCGGATGGCATCATCTGATACAATCCATAAAATCTGCAACTGTACGGGTACAGTTGTAAAATAAAAAAGCCGGAACGAAGTCCCAGAGGTCGGATACCCATCCCTAAGACTACTTCCAGCTCTTATCCTATTCATATTCTATCACTTACTGCTGGGTTTACTTACCTTGTGACATCGCCCGGAACGAATCGTCCGCCGCTTCCAGCGTAGCATCCACATCTTCGTCGGTATGCGCTGTTGTAAGGAACCAGGCTTCGTACTTGGATGGTGCCAGATGAATACCGCGATCCAGCATGTGACGGAAGAAGGATGCGAATGCTTCGCTATCCGTATCCTGCGCCTGTGCGTAATTCGTGATCGGATGATCACAGAAATGCGTCGAGAACGCTCCACGAATACGGTTGATCGTCAATGGCACGCCGTAGCGTTCAGCAGAGGACTGAATACCGTCCGTCAGTATCACGGCCAGACGTTCCATCTCTTCGTACACGCCTTCCCCTTGAAGGACTTCAAGGCAGGCGATGCCTGACGAGATGGAAGCCGGGTTGCCGGCCATCGTACCCGCCTGATAAGCCGGGCCGAGTGGGGCAACCTGCTCCATGATGTGCTTGCTGCCACCGTAGGCACCAATCGGCAGACCCCCACCCATGATTTTGCCCAACGCGGTCAAATCTGGCTGAATCGCATCATGGTTGTCCAAACCTGCATACGTTTGGGTGGAACCGAAGTGGAATCGGAATGCGGTAATGACCTCGTCATAAATGACGAGTGAGCCGTTCGCACGCGCCATGGAGCACAACCCTTCCAAATAACCGGGCTGCGGCATGACCATGCCGAAATTACCGACAATGGGCTCGACCATGACTGCCGCCACATCGTCGTTCCAACGCTCCAAGGCTTGGCGCAACGCGTCGAGATCATTGAATGGTACGGTAATAACCTCGCTCGCAATGTTGGTCGTAATACCTGCACTGTCCGGTATGCCCAGTGTGGAAGGACCGGAGCCTGCGGCTACAAGTACCAGATCCGAGTGACCATGGTAGCAGCCGGCAAATTTGATGATCTTGTTCCGCCCAGTATAGGCTCGTGCCACACGAATCGTCGTCATAACTGCTTCTGTGCCGGAATTCACAAACCGGACCTTGTCCATGGAAGGAATGGCTTCCTTCAGCATCTTCGCCAGTTTGATTTCCAATACCGTTGAGGTTCCGTATAATACGCCGTTCGCGGCCGCTTCGCTGATGGCCTTGGTAATATGGGGATGGGCATGCCCAGTAATAATAGGGCCATAAGCCGCCAAATAGTCGATATATCGATTATCATCCTCATCCCAGAAATGAGCACCTTTAGCACGTTTCATGAATACTGGAGCGCCGCCGCCCACAGCTTTAAAGGAGCGTGAAGGGCTGTTAACGCCCCCGACAATATGCTCCAGGGCTTCTTTATATAGTGCTTCGGAGTTTTCCCGTTTCATCATCAAAAACTTCCTTTCCGTTCATTAAAATAGGGGATACACACGCCAAAGGGCAGCGTTCACGGCTGCCCCTGCATACATCATTATAGCTCTTTTTGACCTGTCTTTGTTGTTGATTGTGTGGAAGCATCCTCATTACTGGTTTTACTGCCCCCTGTAAAAGAAGCTTTATCCTTCTTGGTAGACGATGCACTGTCTGGCTGTTTCGTTTCGTTCTGATCCTTGTTTTGTTCCTGTGTTTGTGTGGGTGGATTATTAAATATATCCTGCACATACGTTTTCAGTTCTTCCGGATCGCGGACAGTAAGAACTGCCGCGCCGCCCACATTCTCTTCTCCGAGCATCTTCATCGGTGGAACCTGTTCGCTGCCTGCAAAGTTGCTTTGGTACCCCACATTTGCCAGCTTCCACATATCGTTAACACTGAGATTCGTGTCGATGTACGGGTTAACCTGCTCTAAAATATTCGGCAAGTTAGCGATGGAAGTCGTGGTCTGCATTTTCTGGGCTACGGCTTCCAAGAATGCCCGTTGCCGTCCTGATCGGGAGAAGTCGGACATTGCATCGTGGCGGAACCGCACATATTGAAGCGCCGTATTGCCATCTAGATGCTGCATGCCCTTTTTCAAATCAATATCGTACTGATGTTTATCCGCATTACTTGTATAATGCATATCCTTTTCCACTTCAAAATCAATCCCGCCTACGGCATCCACCAGTTTGATAAAGCCCTGGAAATCCGTGTACACATAATATTGCACCGGGATGCCTAACAGGTCGCCAGCCGTCTTCATGGCCGTGTTGGGTCCGTGAGTAATGGCAGTGTTAATTCGATTTTTTCCATAGCCGGGAATATCCACGTACGTATCACGCAAAATAGAGAACAGGTGGATTTTTTTCTTAACGGGGTCCAGTGATACAACCATCATGCTGTCTGATCGAGGGACTTCCCCTTTCTGGATACCGCGCCCATCGACACCCATCAGTAAAATGTTAACCATATCGGTACCTTCCCACTTGGGCGGTTCTGGCGTACGAACCTGATCGACCTGCTTTACATTTTTGAAGGGGGAGTTAGCGCCCTCTTTATGCAGATTATCCAGCTGATTATAAATGGATGTAAAATAGTACACGGCAAAGCCGACAATCGCGACGATTACCACGGCTAGAACCGACCATATCGTCCTTTTGGTTCTGCTTGTCATGGATGCTCTCCCTTTCGCTTTTCAGTTCATTACATTATAATTTCTTTTTGGAGCACAATCAATTTAACTATGGATTTTACAAATCCTGATTGAGAGGTATAACATGCTGGCAATTGATGTGCAGGATCTGCGCAAAACATTTAAGGTTCAAAAAAATCGCGAGGGCTTAAAGGGTGCCTTCCTTGATTTATTCGCCCGCGAATACAACGAGGTAGCCGCGGTCAAAGATATATCTTTCCGTATTCCGCAAGGAGAAATATGCGGTTATATCGGTGAGAACGGCGCCGGAAAGTCCACCACGATTAAGATGCTGACAGGCATTCTCGTGCCGACATCGGGACATCTCAAGGTGGGCGGTTATGTCCCTTATGAGGAACGCGAGAAATTTGTAGGCAACATTGGTGTTGTTTTCGGTCAGCGCAGCCAGCTTTGGTGGGACATCGGTGTGATCGAGTCTTTTCAACTACTGCGGAAAGTATATCAGGTTCCGGCTACGGACTTCAAACGTAGGCTGGATGAGCTGGTAGAGAGGCTGCAATTGCAGGATCTGCTAAGCCGTCCGGTACGCAAGCTTAGTCTCGGGCAAAGGATGCGCTGTGAGCTGGTAGCTGCTTTGCTGCACAATCCGTCTATTGTTTTTCTGGACGAGCCGACCATTGGGCTTGATATTATGGTGAAATCCGAGATTCGTGAGTTTCTGAAGGACATGAACCGGGATCACGGTACGACTATTTTGCTGACGACCCATGATTTGCAGGATATTGAAGCGCTGTGCTCGCGCGTCATTATGCTGGATGATGGAAATATCATTTATGATGGTGGTCTGGAGGATCTGAAGGCGCGTTGGGGGACAGGTCGAGAAGTACGGTTCCAGTTTGGCACATCGACCCAATTGGAGCAATTACAGGCATGGACTGCTGATATGCCACTGGCTTGGACGATGGATAATGATTTGGCTGCCAAAGTATGGATTCCTCTTCATATTAATGTATCGGATGTGCTCGCTTGCGTAGTCGGTCGCACGGACATTACGGATATCAAAATCATTGAAACCAACACGGATGATATCGTCCGCAGTATCTATCAGTCTGGTTCGGCTGAACGCCAGGGCAATCCGATAGTGGAGGCCAAAGTTCATGCTTAGCGTATACACCGATTTTATTCGTATCCGATTTCTCACGATGCTTGCGTATCGTGTGAACTATTATTCAGGAATCCTTATTTATTGCATGAATATTGGCGTGTATTATTTCACATACAAAGCGATATATGGCGATGCGGGTAGCATTGGAGGCTTTACCGCTGCTCAGATGACGACGTATGTAGCAGTATCGTGGATGGCGAGAGCTTTTTATTTTAACAATCTGGATCGTGAGATTTCGACGGATATACGTGATGGAAGCATTGCAATTCAGATGATCCGACCTTATAACTATGTACTTGTTAAATTTATGCAAGGACTCGGCGAGGGAATGTTCCGTTTTCTGCTGTTTATGATTCCAGGCATGGCGATTGCGATGCTGTTATTTCCGGTAAAGCTTCCCACGGATCCGGTAGCCTGGGTTGGTTTTCTGGTCATGCTGTTTTTTAGCTTTATGATCAACACTCAGATTAATATTATTACGGGATTAACGGCCTTTTTTATCGAAAATAATGAGGGCATGATGCGTATGAAGCGCGTAGTTGTAGATCTGTTTTCTGGGTTGATTTTGCCAATCAGTTTGTTTCCCGGCTGGCTGGCGACGATCGCCCAATGGATGCCGTTTCAGGCGATTACCTATTTGCCGGGTTCTGTATTTACGGGACGTGTAAAAGGCGTGGGCATCTGGAATGTACTGGGTATCCAAATCATTTGGCTGGTCGTTCTGCTCGTGCCGATGATCATCATTTGGCGACTGGCGCGCAGACGTCTGTTCGTGCAGGGAGGGTAAGCCGATGATGTACTATTTGGGTCTCATTAGCGAATATTTGAAAAATTACATGAAGTCACGGCTCACCTATCGGGCTGACTTTTGGGTAGAAGTGATTTCAGACCTGCTGTTTCAGGCCACGAATCTTATTTTTATCCTGGTTATTTTTATGCATACAGACAGTTTGGGGGGCTGGAGTGAAAATGAAGTCGTGTTCGTTTATGGATTTTTCATGGTTCCTTACGGACTATTCAGCTGTTTCGTCAACCTTTGGAACTTTAGCGAGCGTTATATTGTGAAAGGTGAGCTTGATCGGGTAATGACTCGTCCTGCATATAATCTGTTCCAGATTTTCCTTGAAAATGTGGACCCGCCAGCGTTGGTGGGCTCAGTGATCGGTCTGATTATAATGGGGATCAGCGGGGCACAGATGGACTTGGCTATGGAGTGGTGGTTCGTACCAGCGCTGATCGTTTTGAGCCTAAGTGCCGTGGCAATCTATACAGGCATTTACACCATATTGACTTCTCTTTCATTCTTTTCGGATGCGCCCACAGGAATTATCCCGCTCATGTACAATATTCAGGGCTACGGACGTTATCCAGTGACGATCTATAACCGAGCCATTCAGGTTGTGCTGACTTGGATACTACCTTTTGCTTTTGTTGGTGTATATCCAGCCTCCCTATTCCTCCACCGAGAGGACATGCGCCATATGGCTCTCTTAACTCCTGTGATGGGAATTGTCTTTCTGACCTTGGGCTTACTGGCATGGAACTGGGGAATTCGCCGCTACAGAGGGGCAGGCTCATAGGTCAGATCACATAAGCCCCCACAAGATAGGAGATGATGAGATGTCCACGATATTTACCGTTATTGGGCAAGAGGCACCGGATTTTGAATTGCCTGGGAGTGAGGGAAAGCGTGTTAAGCTGTCTGATTATCGAGGTAATAGGGTGCTGCTGTATTTCTATCCCAAGGATTTGACCTCTAGCTGCTCGACCCAGGCTTGTGATTTTCGGGATAAACATACGGAGTTTGAAGGCTTGAACACGGTGATTTTGGGGATAAGCCCAGATCCACTCAAGCAGCATGACAAGTTTATTGCAAAGTACGGACTCCCTTTTCAGTTGTTATCTGATGAAGAGCATCAGGTCGCTGAGACGTATGGTGTATGGCAGCAAAAACAGATGTACGGCAAGCAGTACATGGGTATTGTTCGGTCTACGTTCCTTATTGATGAAAATGGCATTTTAGTTCATGAATGGCGTGGTTTAAGAGTGAAAGGGCATATCGATGCTGCGCTGGCTTACATTCAGGATATGGCGTAAGTGAAGAACAAAGAAAACCTTTTGGAATCGGATTATGCTTTTTTAAGCATCGGTTTCAAAAGGTTTTTGTTAATTTTTAGATGCGTTTTGTCGATGCTTCCACTTTTGCTTGCAGAGATAAACACCCCATAAAACAAGCGGAATGATCAAGCCGTTGGTATAATGCCAAGTAGACATGGGATAAACCAGAGTTCTTACATAATAAAACACATTTGGGGTTATCGAAATGGTCATGCCAAACACAAGCCCTCCTGCGGGGATGACAAAGGGACGGATATTAGAAATTCGGAATAGTTGGGTTGTTCCGAAGGTAAACGCGTAAAAGAAAATGACTCCCTTGAAAAAAGCGGCCAGTGCCCAGGTTAATGAGACAAGCGACTCAATGCGTGTAATATAATTCAGTTCATTGATTTTTGTTGTAAGTGCAGAAGAAATGTATGGACTGTAGTTGGTCACAAAGGGCCCAATGATAAGGAGGGAGAGCAGTAAAAAGAGGGTAATCAGCACTCCGCCTATGAGCGACGCCAGCAGCATATCTCTTTTAAAGTGGCCTCTTTTGTTTACAAAAGGAAATACCATGAGCATGATAGACATGCTGGCAAAAGGCATTCCCGCGCCTGGAACCATCCCTTTAGCAACAGGAGCGAGCCCGTTTTCCAAAACAGGCCGTACATTAGAAAGCTGAATTTGTGGCAGGAGTGCCAAGATCAGACCACAGAAGATGAGTACATACACAGGTAGCAAAATCTCGCTAACCCGACTAAAGGCTTCAATTCCCGCTAGCGCAGTAAGCACCAGTAGTGAAACTTCCATCGCCAGTAGAACGCTCAAAGGGGTTTCTTCAAATAATTGTGTACTCAGAAAATCTCCTACCTCTCTCGCATTAAGGGCGGTACCCATAAAAAAATAAAACAGATACCAGCAGGAAACAATAGATCCGAACACAGGTCCCAAAATTTTGCGGATGGCTTCAATAAGCGAAAGATTCGGGTAGAGCTCATGAACGCGAATAAGTACATAAATGATAACTAAGCCCAACGGGATAGATAATATAGAGCTGATCCAGGCATCCTGCTGAGCAATATGTGTAATGATAGTCGGATAGATTAAGAGCATATCCCCGATTAAACTCAGGAACATCAGGACAGTCACTTGCCGAACGCTAATACGTGTTTTTTTTAACATGTGGCTGCCTCCTTTCTAAAAACCAAATATATTTGACACAAAAGCGTTAACAGGGTTATAGATGGTTTCAATCAGAATCAGCGGGCTTGGCGTAACCTCTAATTTTGCAGCAAGAATACTAAGCCATGTGCCTAATCCGAGCATAATGATATACACGAACATATCCTTAAAGCGATGCTTTCGGTACAAGCCTGGTAAATCTTTGGCAGCAATGGCTAGACCGATACAGATAATGACAATGGTGATCAGCATGTTAAGGCTCCTTCCGTTAAGGGTGAGGGTCAACCAGGTCCCAGGCTGTGACGGCCTTTCGATCTAAACTTGTATACGACAAGCAGCAGCAAGGGAAGGACCACGGAATCAGTCAAATCCCAATAAATCCAGGCGTGAACGATCGTATCCAGATAATAAGTAATGTTGGGTGCCGACACGATAATCAGACCAAACAGGATCATGAAGCTAGGGCCCAGAAAAGTCCGTACATTGTCTAAACGCAGTAGCTGAGTCATTCCTAAGGTAAAGGCATAAAAGTGTAAGATGGTTTTAACAAAAGTAGTGATAATCCACGCTGTGCTCATCAGGGATTCAACCCTCTGTAAGAAATTCCCTATGTTAATTTTTTTAGATAGCATATAAGAGGTATACACGCTGTGTTCGGTTACAAAAGGGCCCAGAACCATGAGAGAAACCAGGAGTAGTACGCTTAACAGAACGCTGGCAGTAAGGCCGGCTAGTAAAACCGATTTTTTTAGACCCGGTTTTTTGCTTACATAGGGGAAAATCATGAGTAAAAAAGCTAATTCTCCGAAGGGGTAGGAGAGCGCAAATAGGCTGCCTTCCATAATCTTAGGAATACCTTGCTCCATAATAGGCTTAAGCTGCTGACTTTCACATTGGGGAAGCAAGCACAGGATTAAAAACAAAGCGAAAGCCAAGCACAATGGAAATAAGATTTGAGCCGTACGGGCAATAGGCTCCAATCCCATATACATCCCCCACATCAGCACAAGAATTAAGAGTAAATTGATAACGGGAAGAGGTGTCATCACATAGGTCTGGCTGTTCATAAAATCTCCGACTTCTCTTAGATAAATCGCTGAATTCATCAATAAATGGAACAAATACCATACCGAGATAAGGGCGCCTAGCCACGGGCCCAAAATTTGCTGGCAGAGTTGAATAAAGGTGAAATCTGGATATAGCTTATGCACCCGCAGGAGTAGCAGTAGTAAAGCTAATCCTGCAGGGATACTTAGGAATGAGCTAATCCAGGCATCCTGCATGGATATGCTAGTAATGAGGGAGGGATACACCAATACGCAGTCTCCGATAATACTCAAAAATACGAGTACGGCTATATTTGTAATGCTGATACGCCCTTTCTCCTCCACCCAGCTCACTCCTTCATTTCTTTTTGGAACGATTCAAACAAAGAACCAATTTTTTTGATCGTAGTCTTTGCCTTATATTCAATCTGTAAGTCCATAAATGGATTTTCTTTTTCTTCTTTTAGTCTTTTCCAAAGCTCTGGTTTGGACTGGTGGATCAGCTGACCAAAGCCGAAAATGTCTGATTTAAACTCACGACGAACAGTCTCTACGGAATGCTTCAAAATTTCAACGATTTTTTCATTGCTTGCGGCCTCAATTTCTTTAATATCAGCCATACTGCTTAACTTCATATGCTTACAATTGACCTCTCGTACAGTGCTGTCGTTGGTAACGGATATGGAGATAACAGGTTCTCCATCGCGAATGATCACTTTTTTTTGGGTTTCGCTGTTCAAGGTTAATAAGGCGATATTCCCCCCTCCCTGACAGTCGACGTGTCCTGTAGTTGATTCCACTGTATTCCGAATGTAATTAAACCCTTTGCTGTCTTGTTCATTGATCCAGCCCAGCAAGCGGTCTTTTTTTAAGACACCGATACCGGAGAACCTCAGTATGGTTCCAGGAGATATGCTTTTGGTGTCATCTATACCTTTTTCATTAGACGATTCTATATCTCCCAAAGCTTCCAAAGCGGGCAGAGTGGACTGGATGTCAGGATTAGCCAAGTCGCTCAGCAGTTGATCCATGGTTACTTTGGTGGCAGGAGCCCATGTTTTGGTTAACGTATCCAATGAAGCAAACATTTTATTGGCCGGTAACTTTTCAAGTGGAGTGGGGATCTTTAGCATCGTGGAAGCCTTGTTATCTTTGGCTATCGCAATATAAAAGTCACTTCTAGTAAAAGGCTCTCGCATCAAGGCTTCAATCGCATCAGAAATTCCTCTTCTCGCATACTCTTCACCTAAAATCAGCATACGAATATGAGATAAATAGATGATTCGCGGGCTTGTATCCGTCATTTTTTGAATAGCCTCTTGAATTGTGGGCGCAGTGGCCTCATAAGTAACGACGGGCGAGCCTGCACTTGGTGAAGATTTGGAAGCTACTGCCGAAGGAATAACCACCTGAGCCGTCACCTGATACTGGTCACCTTCCATATCCACTCCGATCCCAATAGCGATGCCCAGCTCGTTTAATTCTTTGCGATCCCAGCATCCACCCAATAGTAAAGCAATCAGCCCCCAGACGATGAGCAAATGTATGGTCTGCTTCATGGTTGATCCCTTCTGGTTTTTGATTTATTGCCAATCCGTCTTTTTTTCGTTTTTTGGCGGATCGTATTTTGGATAGAAATGGATTGAGGCCGTGTCGTCATGCGAGGCCAAGGTAGGCGAAACAGCGTATCTTTCATATCGCTTTCCACATAGGGACCAAACGGGCTCATATAAGATACTCCAAACGATCGCAGACTGGTTAAGTGCAGTAAAAGCACGATTAAACCCATCAATATTCCAAGAAGCCCGAAGGCTGCGGCTAGCATCATTAAGGCGAAGCGTATAATACGAACCGCTATCGACAGGCCGTTTTCTGGAATAACATAGCTGGAGATGGCGGTGATTGACACGATAATGACCATAGCCGCCGAGACAACCCCCGCATCCACGGCTGCTTGCCCAATAACCAGTGTCCCTACAATAGATACAGCCTGTCCGACTGTCCTCGGAATTCTGACTCCTGCTTCACGCAAAATTTCATAAGTAATTTCCATGAGCATCGCCTCGATAAAGGCTGGAAACGGTACGCCTTCCCTTTGTGCTGCGAGACTGACCAATAAGTTTGTAGGAATCATCTCTTGATGAAAGGTAGTTACCGCAATATAAACTGCTGGTGCAAGCAAAGCGATAAAAAAGGAAAAGAAACGCAGCAAACGCAGCAAAGTGCTGATGTCAGCACGCTGGTAATAGTCCTCCGCCGACTGGAAAAATTGAACGAACAATGCGGGTATCAACAGTACAAAGGGGGTCCCGTCCACCAAGATAGCGATTCGGCCCTCCAGTAGGCTAGCAGCGACCGAATCTGGGCGCTCGCTGTTATAAATGGTGGGAAACGGGGTGAAGGTTTCATCCTGAATTTCCTCCTCGATGTAACCCCCTTCCAAAATCCCGTCAATATCAATTCGGTCCAGACGTTCTCTCAGTTCCTGAATAACTCCTTCGTCAGCAATCCCTTTGACATACATCACGGCCACATTGGTATGAGTCACTTGACCGATCTGTCTTGTTTCCATCCAGAGACGTGGATCGCGGATTCGCCTACGAATTAGGGCGGTATTGGTACGCAAATTCTCGGTAAAAGCCTCCATTGGACCCCGTACGACACTTTGGGATTGGGGTTCGCTGACACTGCGATCCTCCCAACCGACCGCATCAATCCATATGCCCTTTGCGTATCCGTCCAGCAAAATGATAATACCGCCAGATAGCATCTGGTTGAATAAGGCATCCATTTCGTCCACACTACCTGAGTTACCTGCAATCAAAACTTGATCCTTTAAATAGTCGAACGGTTCCGCACCCTCCGGTACATGATGCTCGTTTACCCGCATTAATGAACGCAGAACGGAATCATGGAGCAATTGAGTGTTAATCAGACCATCGATATAAAACAAAGCTGCTGGCCATTTTTGCATCCATAATAGCTCTTTAATGATTACATCTCCGCTGTTTCCAAAGGAGCTTTCGATATGGTTTACATTATCCCTCAAGTTAGAGGACACATGAGTAAGTGGACAACTTTTATTCTGATTTGGCATACGTAAAATCCTCCGATATTGGAGTTTGTTGGCTTAGTATGCTCTGAATATATGAATTTATGCCTTGACGATTATAGAGCGATTTTTATAAATTAGATATATAACTAATTAGATTTATGTATAATGAATGAACCCTAAGTATCGGAGTTGATTAAAATGGTAGATAGACAATACAGGAAGTTATTTGCCGCAGGTATCATTAACGGAATGGGAGACCGATTCTGTCAGATCGCTTTGTTGGCTTTAATTTATCGGCTTACCGGTTCGGGATTCAGTGTGGGTATCCTGCTGGGATTGCGGGTGATTCCTTTTTTAGTCCTGTCACCTGCGGCGGGCGTGCTTATTACCCGCATATCCCGGCGTATGCTTATGATGACCACGGATCTTTTCAGAGGCTTGGCAGCCCTTGCCTTTTTAGGTGTTCATAGTCCTGAGGACATATGGATCATTTATGGAGTCAGTACCCTGCTAGCCTGCGGAGAAGCTTTGTATGCTCCTGCTCGTAAATCATCCATTCCGCTGCTTGTTCGTCCCTCCAAATTATTGAAGGTGAACAGTCTTGAGCAGGTGATGAGCGGGCTGGTGCTGGTCGTTGGTGTGCTGCTGCCGGAGGCATCATATCTGCTCTCTTTGGACCACAAGCTGCATTTATATTGAACGCAGCAAGTTTTTTTGCCGCAGGTTTGATCGTTCGCAATATTGCATTTCCACCTGTCATAAAGGAGAAAATAAGCAGGGAGGATCATCCAAACCGGAGCAGATCGCGAATGTTGGACTGTATTCGTGCATCCGTTCCTCTCCAAGTTGTTGTTGCATTTGAGTTGCTGGTTCCCATGCTCAATGGCATTGATAATGTTCTGATTAGTGTATATGCAGTGCAGGAATTCAGGCTGGGCGATGCCGGGATCGGATTGTTTTACGCCGCTTTGGGCGCGGGTCTGGTTGCCAGCTATGCAATAGGACATTTATTCAGTGGTTCTTTGTTGAAGGGAGGACTGGTATGCCTTTTGTTGGAGGGGATTTTACTTATGGGATTAAGCGGTATTTATCACGCATGGGCGGCGGTTGCTATTTACTTCTTAATTTCGTTGGCTGGCGGGGTAGGGGCCATTTGTCTGGATACATTATTAATGCAGGAGACCCCATTGTATTTACAGGGTCCATTGTTGGGCATGCTGACGGCGTGGAGCCAAGGTATCATCGGACTGTCTATGTTTGGAGCAGGGGTGGCGATTGAAATGATGGAGCCGCGTATGTTGGGTTTGGTTGGAGGCGCGGGATTTGTGGTGATATCTATCGTGATTTCGATGTATTATGCAAGGATTCGTAGCCGTAAGGCAGCAGGAGTTTGACTACTTCAAGTCATCCTTGTTGCTGGTTTTCACCGATTTTTCGGATTTGCGTAGCGAGCTAAATAGGAAGCTTCTCCACCGGTAAATAATATACAGCAGGATTATGAACCCAACGATTCCCGCAATTCGCAGCGCATACAGCTCTACCAAATGGAAAATGGCATCCCATTGGGGACCAAATAGCTTGCCGATGCTTAGAAAGAGGATGACCCAGAATAAAGCGCCGCTGTAAGCATACAAGACAAATTTACGGAAAGAAAGAGCAATAATCCCGGCAAAATAACCGGTAAAATGCCTGACACCGGGGATAAAATATCCAAGGAAGATAAGCCAGTATCCATATCGTTGGAACCATTTTTGTGTTTTCTGAAGCTTGTCCGGCGATAACAAAACCCATTTACCGTATTTCTGAATAAAGGGGAGTCCAGCCCATCTTCCAATAAAGTAGGTAATAGTCATACCGAGGGTTGTGCCCAGAAAAGCTAGTAGCACCAGTTTACCGAAATCCAAGGTACCGACATAGGAGAGATATCCCGCATAAGCCATTGTGGTTTCCCCGGGAAATGGTAAAGCAATAAACTCAAGCAGCAAGCCGAAAAAAAGGACGCCGTAGCCGTATTCTTCGAACAATTGCGCGATCCACTTCAGCACATCCATCGTTTACACTCCTACGAACAGATTGATTATTTTAGAATCAATTCATTTTAACAATCTTTTCATGCCCACTCAACTCCGGTTGATTTCTTGACGTCTTGTTTTATCGTTGCGTATAATGAAACGAACAATTGAGGGAGGCACGGTAATGAATAAGCCTAATGAAATCGTTGTAGTTCTTGATTTTGGAGGACAATACAACCAGTTAATCGCAAGAAGAATTCGGGATCTCGGCGTATATAGCGAGCTCCTTCCATACAATACGCCTGCGGAGAAGCTGAGAGAGCTGGCGCCAAAAGGGATTGTTTTCTCAGGCGGACCTTCCAGCGTATATACAGACAATGCTCCTCAGGTGGATCGGGCAATTTATGATCTTGGCATCCCTATCTTTGGTATTTGTTATGGCATGCAGCTGATGGCTCACCAACTGGATGGTAAGGTAGAACGTGCGGGCAAGCGTGAGTATGGCAAAGCAGATGTGCAATTCAATCAGGATGCCCGCTTGGCTAAAGGATTGGATTCTCGTCAAACCGTATGGATGAGCCATGGGGATCACGTTACAGATCTGCCGACTGGCTTTACACTGGATGCAGGAACAGAGAGTGCGCCGATTGCCGCGATGAGTAACCTGGAGCGGAATCTGTATGCGGTGCAATTTCATCCAGAGGTGCGTCATTCCGTTCAAGGTAACGAGATGATCAGCAACTTCCTTTATGAAGTGTGCGGTTGTGAAGGAAACTGGACCATGGAATCGTTCATTGAAGATCAGATTCGTGAGATTCGTCAACAGGTAGGCGACAAGAAAGTATTGTGTGCCTTAAGCGGTGGCGTGGATTCTTCCGTTGTAGCGATGCTCATTCACAAAGCGATCGGTGACCAACTGACGTGTATGTTCATTGACCATGGATTGCTGCGCAAAGGTGAAGCCGAAAGTGTAATGGAGACGTTCGTTGGTAAATTTGATATGAAAGTTGTCAAAATTGACGCACGTGAGCGCTTCTTGTCCAAGCTGGCAGGAGTCGATGATCCAGAACAAAAACGTAAAATCATCGGTAACGAGTTTATCTATGTGTTCGAGGAAGAATCTTCTCAATTTGACGATTTTACTTTCCTGGCACAAGGTACGCTGTATACGGATATTGTAGAGAGCGGAACAGCAACGGCACAGACCATTAAATCCCATCATAATGTGGGTGGTTTGCCGGAGAACATGAAGTTCAAGCTGATCGAGCCGTTGAATGCCCTGTTCAAGGACGAAGTGCGTAAAGTCGGCGAAGAATGTGGATTGCCAGCTGAGATTGTATGGCGTCAACCATTCCCAGGTCCGGGTCTTGCCATTCGTGTGCTGGGCGAAGTGACAGAGGACAAGCTAACGATTGTTCGTGAGTCGGATTACATTTTGCGCGAGGAGATTGCTAAAGCCGGTCTGGACCGGGAAATCTGGCAATACTTCACCGCTTTGCCGAATATGAAGAGTGTTGGCGTTATGGGCGATGCTCGTACGTATTCTTACACTGTAGGTATTCGTGCAGTAACCTCCATCGACGGTATGACAGCAGACTGGGCGCGTATCCCTTGGGATGTGCTGGAGAAAATCTCCGTACGGATCGTCAACGAAGTGGATAACGTGAATCGCATCGTGTACGATATCACCTCCAAACCACCAGCAACGATTGAGTGGGAATAAACGTGGGAACTCCCGCCCTGTAATCACAAACCTTTTGAGATTCACCAATACAACATCAGGACTCCTCCGCATCGGCCGAAATATCGCTGTGCGGCAGGAGTCTTTTTTACGGATCAAGGTCGAACATCTGCTCCCACTCCAAAATGAGAGCGGGGAAGAGAGTATTTTTATGGGTCAAAATCAAGAAACCCCAGTTATTTTCAACGGATATGAGGTTGAAAAAGAGGAGATAGTATTCAATAATAATGTCTCCTTTTTTTATATGACTTTATCAGCTTCAAGCTTTTTTATGTTATCCTCCAATGGTGTCATGTTTTGATACTAATATATTTTATAATATACCTAGAATAAAGTGTTACATATCCCGTTTCATTAAACGCTGTTCTAAGGAGAATAAAGAGATGAAAAAATTATTTTTGTCGTCCTCATTTAAGGATGTTGCACCATGGTTAGTCCATTTCGCCGGTGAAAACTTGGAAGGAAAAAAAGTCACCTTCATCCCAACCGCAAGTATTCCAGAGAAAGTTAAGTTTTATGTGGAATCAGGAAAAAAAGCATTAGAGAGTTTAGGATTAGTCGTGGATGAAATCGAAATAAGCACAGCAACCTGGGATGAAATAGCGAGTAAAATTAGAGGGAATGACTATATTTATATTACCGGAGGCAACACATTTTATTTACTTCAAGAGTTAAAAAGAACTGGGGCTGACAAAATCATTGCTGAAGAAGTTAATGCAGGGAAATTATATATAGGCGAATCTGCAGGTTCGTTGATTTTATCACCGAATATCGAATATGTTCAACTTATGGACGATGTGCAGGAGGCGCCTGCTTTAGATTCCTTTGCTGCGCTAGGGGTCATTGAATTCTATCCAGTCCCCCATCATACGAACATTCCGTTTAAAAAAGCGGTGGAGAACATCATTGAGGAATATGGCAGCCAATTAAATTTATATCCAATCAGCAACGCGGAAGTTATTTTGGTTGAAGGTGACAGGATAAAAGTGGAGAACACATGATTTCATTAAAAAGGCAGCACATAAAAAGAACCTTTAACTCCACCTCTATCGTGGTGTTGAAGGTTCTTTTTTTATAATCCTACCTTACCATACGATCTTTTTCCCAGTTGCAGCCGATTCCTCAATGCGGTCCAGTAACCGATGCAGCTTTAAGGCATGGTTGAAATCGGGAGCGAGACGGGTGTGTGTCAAAATATCCTCGGCAAAAACATAATGAGCCTTGGCTACATTCAGGGTTACCCCTTGTTTTGGGAAATCCAGGCTTGTATTAGGCTCTCTAGTTATACTTATTTGTTCAAAAGCGCCATTAGGACCATGACTCTGCGTACTGCTTGGATCGTACACAAGTTTTTCGAGTGTTAGATTCCCAAATTGAACATGCCCAAGCGAAAGATTCTGTGCCAAACGCAAAATGCCCTTTTTCCCCTGAATCTCTATCTCAAACTTAGAATTTACTCCACCTTGAATGTGAACGGATACCGGTACTCCTTTTTCCAACAGCCCGTGAATCAAAATCTGATCGGCTGTATCCTTGGAAATGACTTCACCCGTTTCCTGAATAGTGGCTTCGTTATAGCGGGATGATGTGATGGCCGATAGCTCGCGGAATTCGCCAACGATGTATTGCAGCGCATCTAGGGAATGCCCGCCATTAATCGTGAGCAGATTAGCCCCATTGGCTCTATTCAGCAAATAAGCAGTGTCCTGATTTACTTGTCCTCCTTTGCCGGGAGTAGCTACTTGCATATGACAGGATATAATTTCACCAATCTCTCCGCTCTCTACGAGTTTTTTCATCGTTTGCACTTCAAGATCCTGTCGTGCCTGCAAGCCGACGGTATGATGAATGCCTGCCAATTCCGCCGCCTTGGTCATTTTAGCAGCTTCCGCAGTGTTTGCCCCCAGGGGCCATTCACAAAAAATATGCTTTCTCTCTTGAATTGCCGCCATTACCGCCTCGTAATGATGGGGAACTTTTATGCTCACCACGACCATATCCACATCCTCGGAAGCTGCGAGCTTTTTGGCATCATCAAAAGCCAGTGCCGCGCCTACTTCTTCTGCGCTTTGTCGCGCACTCTCCATACGAGAGGTACCGACGGCAGTGATATCCAGGTTCGAGAGCTTGAGCAAAGCCGGAATATGCGTTTGACTGGCCCATTTATTATTCATCGAACCTCCTACGATACCTACACGAATCTTCTTATTGACCATGTTGCCATACCTCCTAATTTTTAAAATGAGGGTGGAAAATAGCATCCAAGGCCAATATAATACATTTAACTCATAAATAATAATGCTTGTTTATGATATAGATATCATTTTATTTGATGGGAGGTGAAGAGATGGATATTGAAAATATGCAGGCATTTGTTTCGGTGGCAGAGCTGAGAAGCCTGACAGAAGCAGCTCAAAAGTTGAATCACCTGCAATCGAATATGACGGCCAAAATAAAGAAGCTGGAGGCTCATTACGGCACAGCGTTATTTTACCGAAAGCCCCGTGGTATGGAGCTGACACCTGCAGGAGAAATCCTATATGCTCAGTTCAAGCAAATGTTGTTGCTATGGCAAGACACGGAGATGAAAATGAGACCGCAGGAGGAAAAGCTGCGCATTGGTACGATGCAGTCCATTGTTGCGGGGGAAACAACAAGGGCGCTTACGAAGGTATACGAGCTGTACCCGCAGGCCTCGGTTACATTAAAAACCGGAACCACCACGGAAATGGAGCGATTGATCCTCGGCGGCGAGCTCGATATTGCTTTTGTCACAGGCTATCCCACCAACCCGTATATTCATTATCAAAAAATATGCCGTGAAGAGCTGGTGCTGGTGGGGAAAGGCATACATGAAGGCTCAGATCTCAAACAGGTGCTGCAAGGAGCCTCTATTATCATATTGTCGGATGGCTGCCTGTACCTAACGCATTTAAAGAAGATGTATCAGGACATGCAATTGACCCATGGCGAGGTTGTGGAGGTCGGTGTGTTTGAAACGATGGTGGAATTTGCCTTGATGGGAATGGGAATCACCCTTATGTCTAAAAGGCTTGCGCGGCAATTCAAAGTAACATCCTATTTGCCCACTCCCCCAACCTTCGGCTACATGGATACATATTTAATATCTCGTCCAAATCACGAAATGACAGCGATTGAACATAAATTTATCGAAATCAACAATACGATCTAATAGATAGGAGAGACATCGAATGACAATCAATCAAGGCAAATACCAAGGCAGCCATGCTGTATTTCTGGGCGATAGCATTACGTTTGGATATGAATTGCGTGATGGAGAAAAGCCTTACCCCCACCTTGTGAGCGGCGCACTGGGATTCCTAACCTTTGAGAATCACGGCATATCCGGCAGCAGTGTAGCCAGCGGCGGTTTTGAACCGATGTGTGAGCGTTATGAGAAAATGAACCCTCACGCGGACGTAATCTTTTTTATGGGGGGAAGAAACGATTTTTCGATGGGAGAAATACCGTTCGGTAGCTTGGATACGCCATCGACAGAAACGCGTACGTTTTATGGTGCGCTCAAGCATATTGCCGAAGGATTAATTAACCGTTATCCGGACAAGCTGATCGTCTTTTTGACTCCGCCTCACGGATCAAGTGATACGGTTCCTGAGCATCTGCCTAATGCCGTTACTGGTCAAGTCTATAGCGCGTATGCACAGGCTGTGAGAGAAGTGGCCTCACTTTATTCTTTCCCGTGCTGCGATCTGTGGAATATCACCGGAATTCAACCACTATTGCCTGTACATAAACAAATGTACTTTACAGGGGAAAATGGTGTTCCTGACGGCCTGCACCCGAATCAGGCAGGCCACGAGCGGATGGCGGCCCGTATTATCGGATTTATGAATACACTGTAATTTGGACCATTTCATCGTTTTATTGAATGACCCTACTAACTACAAGTTCTAGAATGCTCAGGCTATTTGTTTAGCTTGAGCATTTTTTTGTGATTGTAGGATTTGTATAGACTTGTCTCAGACTTGTTTATTTTTAGTGAGGGTGTATAATACTTGATATATCAATTGATGGGTCAAGCATTAGAAGGAGGGTTTGTCATCGAACATTGCTCTGAAAGAAGCCAGTTGTTTTATCGCATGCATCTTTTGTGTAAAGAAATGAATAACGCTTTTGAAGCACAATTAAAAACCAGTTTTACCAAGGTCGAAATTTTGTATCATATTGATCATCGTCAGGAACTAAGTCAGCTGGAGCTCCAACATCTGCTCGTTCTGGATGGTGCAGCAGTGACCCGACATCTGAGAAGGCTGGAAGAGGAAGGTCTGATTTTTCGTAGTAAAAAAGAGCAGGATAAGCGTGTGACCTATATACGTTTGACCGAATTAGGGGTTCAAGAGCTGCAAGTTTTGTCAGAGCAAAGACAAGCCTTTCAGGAAAAGCTGCTATGTAAGTTTACAGATGAGGAAATTGTGGTTTTGACAGATGTGCTACAACGTATGTCTAGCAATGTAAAGAATATGTAAATGTGCGAGGAGGAAATGGATATGAAAGCCATCGTTATAGATCAGTATGGAAGCAAGGATGAATTGAAAGAAAGAGAAGTGCCTACTCCTACACCACAGGCTCACCAGGTTGTAGTCAAAGTGGCGGCTACCTCCATCAATCCAATTGACTGGAAGCTACGTGAAGGTTACTTAAAACAAATGATGGATTGGGAGTTCCCGATTATTTTAGGCTGGGATGTAGCCGGTACTATTTCGGAAGTAGGCAGCGAGGTCACCGATTGGAAAGTGGGAGATGAAGTGTTTGCACGCCCGGACACCACCCGATTCGGTACTTATGCCGAGTATACCTTGGTGGATGATCATCTGCTGGCACGTAAACCCGCCTCAATTTCTTGGGAGGAAGCCGCTTCTGTACCTTTGGCGGGGTTGACTGCTTGGCAGGCGCTCTTTACACATGGTCAACTGACCAAAGGGGAAAAAGTATTAATCCACGCAGGTGCAGGTGGCGTAGGTATGTTTGCTATCCAGTTTGCCAAACAAGCCGGAGCCTATATCATTACTACAGCCAGTGAGCGTAATCATGAATTGCTTGCTTCATTGGGAGCCGACCAAATCATTGACTATCGTACAACCCGTTTTGAGGAATTTTTATCTGATGTGGACGTGGTGTTCGATACGATGGGTGGGGATGTTCAGAAAAACAGCTTTAAGGTAGTGAAAAAGGATACCGGACGGATCATATCCATTGTCAGCAATTTTGACGAAGAGTTGGTGAAGGAGTACAACGTAACAGCCCAAAATATATGGCTGGAGCCCAACGGACAGCAACTACAGGAAATTGCCGATCTGTTGGAGCAAAAGAAAGTAAGATCGGTAGTAGGAGCTACGTTTCCTTTTTCACAAAAAGGTTTGTATGACGCACACGCTTTAAGCGAAACCCACCACGCTGTTGGTAAAATTGCAATAACCTTCTCATAAGGACGCATACACATATACAGCATGAAAGGAATTGCACGATGAAGATTTTAGAAGATTATTTTCACTACTATGATCTATCGTTTATCTGGAAAATATACCGGACTCAGCGAATGCCTTTGATAAGTACAAAAATATCTGATTCCTCTAAATGATAACCCGTCAGCTGCATAATAGCTTGCGGGTTTTCTGTTTTCCGAACAATACATATGTGTTCAATTTGTAACATTCGCTTTTTCTGTTGACAAGCAGTAGGTGAGAGCCTAAAATAACGAATGTAATAATATAGCGCATATGAATGCGAATATTACTTCAAACGAACGACAACAATACGAGTATGCTTTGCGTAGGAGGAATTACGACTCATGGAGCGTTTCTTTAAATTAAAGGAACATGGCACGAACGTCCGCACAGAGATTATTGCGGGGATTACTACTTTTATGACCATGGCTTATATTCTGGTGGTCAACAATACCTTTTTAGGTCCGACTGGAGCAGGTATGCCCAGTGAAGCTGTCTTTTTTGCGACGGCGGTAGGTGCAGGTTTGGTCACCATACTGATGGGTTTATTCGTTAATGTGCCGATCGGCATGGCGCCGGGTATGGGCTTGAATGCTTATTTTATGACTGTAGTCCTGAGTTCCAATGGCATGATTACTTGGCAAGCGGCACTTGGCGCTGTATTTATATCCGGTATCGTCTTTCTGATTTTAACCGTGACACGAGTAAGACAGATGCTGCTTGTTGCAGTTCCGGAAAATTTAAAGACAGCCATTACGGTGGGTATCGGTTTGTTTATTACGATTGTCGGCTTCAAGCTTTGTAATCTGGTTATGGTGAGCATCGTTCCAGGGACAGATGTTGGTCAACCGATTCCGGGTCATGCTTTTAATTTGATTCTGGGAAGTCTGGTACATCAAAAGGATGCACTGCTGGCGCTAATCGGATTGCTTATTATCGCAGCACTGATGGTCGTACGGGTCAAAGGTGCATTGCTGATTGGGATCGTAGCTACTACATTAATCGGTATTCCGATGGGAGTAACAAATTTGAGTAGCTTGACAACAGGCAACTGGATTCCTGATTTCAGTAATTTGGCTGTAGGTCAGTTAGACTTGAAAGCAGCTTTGCATATCGGTCTGTTTGATATCATTTTCATTTTCACATTTGTAGAGTTGTTTGATACGTTCGGTACCTTGGTAGGTACGGCTACACGCGCGGGTATAATGAAAGATAAGAAAAAAGGCGAGAAAATTATCGGTAAAGCAATGCTGGTTGATGCAGTTGGGGTAAGTACTGGTGCAGTATTGGGTACAAGTACGATTACAGCATTCGTAGAAAGCTCCGCAGGGGTAGAAGAAGGTGGACGTACCGGACTGACTGCTGTAACGACAGGTGTTCTGTTCTTGTTGGCCCTGTTTATTGCACCGTTGGCTCTGGTTGTGCCTTCTGCCGCTACTGCTCCAGCTCTGATTATCGTTGGGGTCCTAATGATGAGTCAGGTTCGCAATATCGACTGGGATAACTTCCTGTTGGCCTTTCCTGCATTTTTGACCATCGTGCTGATGCCTTTCACAGGTGGAATCGCGAATGGTATCTCTGCTGGTATTCTGTCTTACGTTGTGCTGGCTGTGTTTAGTAACCTGTTTACCAGCAATAAAGTTAAAATTCACTGGCTCATGTGGGTGCTTGCTATTATTGTAGTGATCCGCTTTGCCTTTATGGGCTCCGAATAATCAGTAGATATAGAACACAGAACCTCTTTCCTGTTGCTTAAGGGAAGAGGTTCTTTTTTTTTGTAGTTAGACGCAGATAGATACAAAGGAGCTATTATATAGAAGGAAAACGAATAATAATAAAGTATTGTGAAACCTTATCTAATAAATGCTTGCAAAAAGGATATGTATATGGTATATTCTAATTCCGGCCAAGAAATACAATGTTGCGAGCGAGTATTACAAAAAAGATTTCAAAAAAAATGCTTGCAAAGTTGGTTCGAACATGATAAGATATAAGAGTTGATGAGGCGACAAACTGAATCAACAAGAAAAGAAGTTTGATCTTTGAAAACTGAACAACGAGTGAGTGAAACGATTTTGTTCGCAAAATCAAACAAGAGATATTTTATCTCGTCAGTTTCAACATGAGCTTATCGCTCTTTCTATAAACCAGCTTGGGTTGGTCTTTAATGGAGAGTTTGATCCTGGCTCAGGACGAACGCTGGCGGCGTGCCTAATACATGCAAGTCGAGCG